>CALIGI010000251.1 GCA_938021205.1 uncultured Pseudanabaenaceae cyanobacterium | reverse complement strand
ACCTTCTCGGGAATGCCAGGGAAGCGCGCCCGCAGGTCTTCCCGCTGGGTGGCCACGCCCACGGGGCAGCTGTTCATATGGCAAACGCGGGCCATGATGCAGCCCTCGGCAATCATGGCGATGGAGCCAAAGCCAAATTCTTCAGCACCCATTAGGGCCGCCATAATTACGTCCCAGCCAGTTTTGAGGCCACCGTCGGCGCGGAGTAGAACGCGATCGCGCAATCCGTTCTCCACCAACACCCGATGCACCTCAGTCAGACCCAGTTCCCAGGGACCGCCTGCATGCTTGATTGAGCTTAGCGGTGAAGCACCCGTGCCGCCGTCATGGCCGGAAATCTGAATTACGTCAGCGTTGGCCTTGGCCACACCCGCCGCGATCGTGCCGATACCGATTTCCGCCACGAGCTTGACCGAAACCTTTGCCGCTGCGTTGATTTGGTGCAGGTCGTAGATTAGTTGAGCTAGGTCCTCAATGGAGTAGATGTCGTGGTGGGGCGGAGGCGAAATTAGGGTCACGCCGGGCTTGGAGTTGCGCAGCATGGCGATGTATTCGCTCACCTTGATGCCGGGCAGCTGTCCGCCTTCACCGGGCTTGGCACCCTGGGCGACTTTGATTTCCAGCTGCTTAGCTGCCATCAGGTACTCCGGCGTGACGCCAAAGCGACCGGAGGCGATTTGCTTGATGGCGGAGCTGGCGGTGTCGCCGTTTTTCAAGCCATTTAGGTGGGGCATGTGGCTGGAATGGCCTTCGCTGTCCACGTCATCCAGGACTTTGAAGCGCACGACGTCCTCGCCGCCTTCGCCGGAGTTGGACTTGCCGCCGATGCGATTCATGGCGATCGCCAGGGTTTCGTGAGCTTCGCGAGACAGAGAGCCCAAGCTCATGCCGCCGGTGCAAAAGCGTTTGACGATATCCGCTGCGGATTCCACTTCGCTGATGTCGATGGAAGGGCGATCGCCTTCAAACAACAGCAAGTCACGCAAGGCCGTGGGCGGACGCTCTTGCAAGTAACGCTTGTAGGCATCGTAATGGTCGTAGTTCTCTGGATTCTCGATAGCTTTGTGCAGGGCCTTGGCCATGGGGCCAGAGTTCATGTGGTACTCACCCTTAGGAATAAAGCGCACAAAGCCAAAGTTGGTCAGGCGCTTGCCAGCCAGTTCAGGGAAGGCGCGGGCATGGAGCATGACGGTTTCTTCCGCCAAGTCGCTCAGGGTCATGCCGCCCATGCGGGAGGTGGTGCCTCGGAAGCCAGTTTCCAGAAGGTCACCGCCAATGCCGATCGCTTCAAAAATCTGCGCGCCCTGGTAGCTACCCAGCAGGGAAATGCCCATTTTGGAGAGAATCTTGAGCAGACCCGCCTCAATGGATTTTTTGTAGTTGTATTGAGCAGCTTCCAGGCTAGAAACCGTAAGAGTGCCTTTCTCGCGAGCCGTTTTGGTCTTGGGCTTATCCCACCAGTGGCGCACGCTTTCCAAGGTCAGGTAGGGACAAACCGCTGTGGCACCGTAGCCCACCAAGCAGGCGTAGTGGTGGGTGCTCCAGCACTGGGCGGTGTCGGCGATGATGCTGGCCTTCATGCGCAGGCCAGTTTTGATCAGGTGGTGGTGGACTGCACCGGTTGCAAGGAGAGGAGGAATATAGGTGGTGGATTCGGCCACGCCGGAGTCAGCTCTGTCACTCAGGATCAGAATCTGCTGACCCGCTTTCACCGCTGCTTCAGCCTTTTCGCACAGTGCTGCCACAGCCTTGCCTAGACCGCTAGGGCCATCGGCCAGTGCATAGAGTGTCGATAGGCTCTCGACCCCAAAGCCAGAGTTGCGAATTTCGCCCAGCTCCGCATCATTCAAGAGAGGCGATTGGATGTGCAGCAATTTGGCATCGGCCTCACCCACATTAAGGATGTTGTTGCGCCGTCCCAGCTTCATTTCCAGGGACATGACCAATTTCTCCCGCAGGGGGTCGATGGGGGGGTTGGTCACCTGGGCAAAGCGCTGCTTGAAATAGTCGTAGAGCAGGCGAGCTTTGTTGGACAGCACGGCTAGGGGAATGTCGTCGCCCATGCAGTAAGTCGGCTCCTTGCCCAGCTCCGCCATGGAATCGATAATCATTTCCACGTCTTCAGCGGTGTAGCCAAAGGCCGTCTGTTTGCGGAGCAATTCTTCCGGGCTCAGCAGCTTCTCTGCACCGAAGGCTTGGGGCTTTACATCGACCTGGTGCTGCTGCATCCATTGCCCATAGGGCTTCGCTGCCGCAATCTTCTGCTTGGTCTCCCAGTTCTTGAGGATTTCGCAGCGTTCCAGGTCAAAGGCAATCATCTGACCGGGACCCAGGCGGCCCTTCTCAATCACATCTGCTGCAGGCACTTCCACTGCGCCAGTCTCGGAACCGACCACAATGTAGCCATCGCGGGTAATGCTATAGCGAGCCGGACGCAGACCGTTACGGTCCAAGGTTGCACCGACGACTTTGCCATCGCTGAAAGCTAGGAGCGCAGGACCATCCCAGGGTTCTTGCAGGCCGCTGTAGTATTCATAAAAATCAGTGATCTCGGGATACTTCGCCAGGTCAGGCTGATCGCGGTAAGCCTCCGGCACCATGATCATCAAGGACTCAATTGGTGTCCGACCAGAACGCACCAGCAGCTCCAAGCTGTTGTCCAGGTTGGCGGAGTCACTGTTGTTGTAGTTGATCACGGGGATGAGGTCATCCATCTGATCACCCCAACAGTCATGGGCCAGGTCGTTTTGGCGGGCGGTCATCCAGTTGAGGTTGCCCAATTGGGTGTTGATTTCGCCGTTGTGACCCAGCAGCCGCATGGGCTGGGCCAGGGGCCACTTGGGCATGGTATTGGTGCTAAAGCGGCGGTGATAGACCGCGAATGGGGTTTCGTAGGCTGAGTTGGCTAAGTCGCTGTAGAACTCACCCAGCACCTCAGAACGCACCATGCCCTTGTAGATGATGGTGCGACTGGAGAGGGAGCAGAAGTAAAACTCGCTGACTTGGGCTTCAAAGCCTGCGGCGGAGAACTTCTCGGTGGTGACTTTCTCAATGCGCTTGCGCAGATGGTACAGAGATCGCTCCAGCTCGTCACCCATTACGCCACTGGCACTAACGATTAATTGTTCAATTTGGGGTTGGTTTTCCCGGGCTTGAATGCCCAGGGTCTCTGGCCTCACTGGAACGCTACGCCAACCCACCAGGGTCATGCCATGCTCTGCCACCTGGGCTTCGCAAATCTCTCGCGCCAATTTTGCAGCACCTGCATCCTGGGGTAGGAATGCCATGCCCACAGCGGTGTTCTCAGGGGCGATCGCCTTGCCATTCTCACCCGCCCAGCTTTGTAAGATAGCCCAGGGCAGCGCCGTCATAATGCCGGCCCCGTCACCGGAGTCTTGGTCAGCACTACAGCCACCCCGGTGCTCCATGCAGCCCAGGGCAATTAGGGATTTCTCCAACAAGTCGTGACTACTGCGACCCTTTTGATCTGCAATAAATCCAACGCCACAGGCATCCCGCTCTTCCGCTAGCCAGGGCTGACCGGCATAGCCATTGTTGGTCTTAGAAAAGGAACCTGAGTCGGAGTTGGCGGGACGGGAGGTCATGCTCTGAATAACCATAAAGATGGTTTGCGATCGTGAATGCTACCCACGGCAGCGGTTCGGTTGGGACTGAGATTTTATCTCTCGGGACTGACCGTAAATGGTTCAGTTTCCCTAGGCTTTTGATCAACAAGCA
Organism: uncultured Pseudanabaenaceae cyanobacterium; assembly: GCA_938021205.1. Lineage (GTDB taxonomy): Bacteria > Cyanobacteriota > Cyanobacteriia > PCC-9006 > JAAUQQ01 > JAAUQQ01. The sequence continues at coordinate 7,627 of CALIGI010000251.1, read as the reverse complement.
TTTAGATTAAGAACGCTCTGCCTAAGGAGTAAGCCCTTTGAGTCATCAGTAATTCAATCGTGACGCAGTTTTCTCGTACAGGTGGTTAGCCCGTGCCGAGGGGTTTGAGAAGCGCTGCTAATAAAACGTAGGAATAGCATCATATAGTGAAATGCTGATGGCTGGCAATCCTAAGCCCCTAGTGGCTTACGCTACTTTGTGAATAGGGCTAATAGCACTTATGCCCTATCGAAAAAAGCTTGTTGTGAACAGTCTGGCTGCTTGGCTAGTCGTTTGATTTCAATTTCGGCTGAAATGCTTTTTGGGGCTTTTCTGCTGGATTCAGGAGAAGGTATCTGCTCCGTGATGCTTTCTTGAGTTTTCATTGCTGGCCAGCGTTCTGCGTATCAATGCTTGGCTAAAGGAGAGACGACATCTGAACTTCTAGCTGCTCGCTACGTCCTAAATGAATCGGTCGTGGTGGAACGACTGAATTGCGATTGTCTTGAACTTTCTGACTTGGATTCATGGTTTTGCAATGTTTGGACTGGTTTGCACGACAATCCGCTGGCAGAATGGCGCTTTTGTTACCGCTGCTCGCGCTGCTGAACGTTTCCCAAGCCTTGGCGCAGTCCGTCTTAGGGCCTACCGCTAGCGAAGATTTAGAAGCGATCGCCCCCGTCCCCGCAATTCCGATGCTTAAACAGCCCGTGGTTCAGCAGCAAGGGAAGCAAATCGTGATTAACGGTATGCCCCTCTCGATTCCCTGGGTGCAGTGGGAGCTGGAGGAGGGGAGCACTGCCTTTGGTCTAAGTGACGTAGCTTTGCGTTCCCTGGGCGGCATTGATCTTCTCAATACCGATAATCCCCAGAACCAGCCGATCGCTTGGCGAGAAAGTCCCCTACAGGAGAAGCCCCAGCGTTTGGAATTGACTGCTGTGGTGACGGCCCAGGTGCGATACCTGGACCTGACTCCGTTGCAGCGCAGTGCCAATTGGCAGATTTCACTGGAGGGCGATCGCCTCAAGATTCAGACTCGTTCCATTTTGCAAATCTCAAACTTGCTCTTGGGTCGCTCCCTAGGTCATGTTTTCGGCCCCCATGATATTCAGTGGGCACCTGGCATTCGCTGGCAACAGCGCTATGTGCGCGGAGGGGGAGCCGAGTTCCCAGTGACCTTACTCCACTTGAATTTGAAATCCTCGGATGCTGATGCTGTCTCCTTGGCCCCCATTTGGCCTGCTGACGAGAACGACTTGGCAGGGATTGCGCCCATTGGTGAAACAGCCTCCCAATCTCAAGTTGCTGCCGCTCTCAATGGTGGATTTTTCAATCGCAATAACAAGACTCCCCTGGGGGCCATTCGCCAGGCAGGCCGTTGGGTTTCGGGACCGATTTTGAACCGGGGCGCGATCGCCTGGGATGACCAGGGCAAAACCGTCATGGACCGCCTGCAACTTCAAGAGGTGCTGGTCGCAAACAAGCCACGCCCCAACTTGTCTGCCAACTCAACTACACCTGAGGAGAAGGTCGATGTTGAGCCTCAGCCCCCCAAGCAAGCTGAGTTCTCTTTAATTTCCCTAAATAGTGGATACCTGAAAGCCGGTTTCTCTCGTTACAGCGAGGACTGGGGGACGAGCTACGTTCCGCTGACGGATAACGAAGTCTTGATCTATGTCAAAAACGGAGAGGTCATTGAACAGAAAGAAACCCAGCTAGCCGGTGAGGGGCAGTTCCCCATTCCCCAAGGCAATCCCCTCGTTACCTTTTTGGTTGTTGCTCGTTCCAATCGTACCGGCGCAGCAAAACTGCCTGTGGGCAGTCGTCTACGACTTCAGCAGCAAGTCTTTCCCCCAGCCCTAGATGATTATCCCCATAGCCTAGGAGGAGGCCCCCTTCTGCTCCAGGGGGGCGAGGTGGTTCTGGATGCCGCTGTTGAGGGATTCAGCAAAGCCTTTATCAATCAGCAAGCGCCCCGCAGTGTTGCCGTTTCCTTCGCGAATGATCAATTTGCCTTAGTGACCGTGCATGAGCGTGTGGGCGGTAAAGGGCCAACCTTGACAGAACTTGCCAAATTGCTTCAATCCATCGGTGCCCAAGATGCGCTCAACCTGGATGGTGGAAGCTCAACTCAGCTCTTGCTAGGGGGGCAGATCATCAATCGTAATCCCCGTAGTGCGGCTAGAGTACATAACGGTTTAGGGGTTTTCCAAGGGAGCACCGTGGCCCCTTAAGCAGAACCGTTGAGAGGCTTCAATCTACGGGAATGTTGGTGCTTTCGTGGCTCAGGATGCCTTCGTTTGGGTTCTTCCACGTTGTTTGACAGGCTTAATAATTGTTGGGCTCATTCGTTTTGCTTGGCTGATAAAACAGCCCAAGGGCTGATAAACGGCATTTTGGGGGTTACTTCATTCAAGCTTCCTTGAAGGAAAATAGCGGATGGGTAAAGACTCTGTTGATTGAGTGGTGTGATACTTATTTGGCGTACAGCAGCGAAGACAATAACCTAGCGTTGAGTAAAGTTTGATTTTCGCAGGACCTATGGCCTGCAGCGATGCTCCCCATTCATGGAGCAGCGCTGCTTAGCCTGGAGCCTACAGTTCTAGAAGATATTTGCTCTTAGTAGAGAAGCCATTTGAGGTTTTTCAGTAATCCCTATTTCTCTGTTGTATTAGTTACAGAGCCGTTCAATCAAACCTGGGCGGCACCTTCTTTCTGGCCTAGCCGCTAGCACCTAATGCGATCGCGCTAGTCCAACTCCACTTCTGCCCGACGCAGTTCTCTCATTTTCGATTTAGGAATTCTTCCCATGGTTCAGACTCAAGAAATTGCGCCTTTGTCTACCCTCGATCTGCCCTCCGTGGGTCCCGATAATAATGTCGCCGCTACTGAGCTTCGTCCTTGGGGCTCCTTCACCGTTCTGGAAGAAGGCCGTGGCTACAAAATTAAGCGTATTGAAGTAAAGCCAGGCCACCGCTTGAGCTTGCAAATGCACCATCACCGCAGTGAGCATTGGATTGTTGTTTCTGGCACGGCTCGTGTGGAATGTGATGGCCAAGAGAAAATGCTCAGCAGCAATGAGTCCACCTACGTTCCTGCCTGTACCTCTCACCGCCTCGAAAATCCTGGCGTGTTGCCCCTCATTTTGATTGAAGTGCAGAATGGCGAGTACCTAGGCGAAGATGACATCGTTCGCTATCAGGACGACTACTCCCGTAAGTAAGCTAAATTTTCCAAGTGCTCTTGCCCAGCGATCGCATTTGTTTGCCCTGGGCATCAGACTAAAGGTCTTTTTTAGGGAGTCTCAAGCCTCAGGGGGTGGGACTCCTTTTCCGTTGGACTCATGTGCCACTGCTGGCCTGCTGGGATAGGATACAAATGTTCCGCCATTGCTGTTCCGCCATTGCGCTGTAAAACCATGACGCTTCAGGTGACCCAAGCTGCAATAACAGAAATTCTTCGCCTCTATCAGCAACGCCAGGCTGAGGTGAATGCAAGGAGTCAGGATGCGAGCACTGCCCTGGATGAAGCTGGTTCAGAGGCTGTGCAGGCCCAGCTCGATTTTGTCCCAGGCGGCTGTGCCGAGCAGCGCTATCAACTTAACTTCAACCATGGGTTGCCAGGGAGTCAGGCTGTAGACTGTGGTGTCGTGGCACTGAGTATTAGCCAGGATGCTTGGCCCCATGTTCAGCAGCTCACCCTAGACTATGTTGAGGATTTGATGGGGGGAAGCTTCCGTTTTGATAATCCGCAGTTGCCCGACACCTGCAACTGTGGCCAGTCTTTTCGTTTACTCCCGTCGGAGTCATCTCTGGAGTAAAGCTTGAGAGAGCTGGACTGAGAAGACTTAGGAGCACTTTCCCAATGAACATGTGGCAAATTGCTCTAAACCATCACCTATGGTCATTGTCGCCAGATTCCCTAAGCCCAGACAGGGAGATCTTTTCAAGAATTGCTTTCTTGGTGCAATTTCTCATTAGAATGGGATCTCTCATGGGAATTTCCAGGGAACTAAGCTCTGCTTGCCGCCGTAATTGATTTGCGATCGCAATACACCTTGTCTGTTCCCCAGTCCGTCGCGAGATTGACAGAGTTACCCCCTGTCCGATAACGTTAGAGATTGGAAATTTAGCATGACAATAGCGTCAATTTATCCCAACTAAATGCCTACCATTCAGCAGCTCATCAGAGACGAGCGCAATAACGCAACCAAGAAAACAAAATCTCCGGCACTCAAGAGTTGTCCTCAGCGCCGGGGCGTTTGCACCAGGGTCTATACCACCACGCCTAAGAAGCCCAATTCGGCTTTGCGCAAAGTGGCTCGTGTCCGTTTGACCTCTGGTTTCGAGGTGACGGCATATATTCCGGGTATTGGCCACAATCTCCAAGAGCACTCCGTTGTGATGCTGCGCGGCGGTCGTGTTAAAGACCTGCCTGGTGTTCGCTATCACATCGTTCGTGGCACTTTGGACACCGCTGGTGTTAAAGATCGTCGCCAGTCTCGCTCCAAGTATGGTGCAAAGAGACCTAAGGAATAGAGCGGGCTCTTATAGAGCTCTCGTGATTAATTTGGTTAATCTAAGTAGGCTTCGGTCTGGGGCACGGGTCAAGTTGCTGGCACGTTCAGATCCAAGCCGGTGAGGTCCGTTGTGCATTGTTTGTGGATGCTTCGTTGCTCGCGACGCGACGCAGGTCTGCCAATACTTCTCGAGCGTCTTTGATATCTGTGGGTCGCTCATCTGTTAATACCCAGAACTCTTGTTTAAGGAAATTTCATCATGTCTCGCCGTACCCGTGCCCCAAAGCGCCCCGTAACTCCAGACCCTGTTCATGGCAGCCCTTTGGTCACCATGATGGTTTCTCGCCTCATGCAGAGTGGTAAAAAGTCTTTGGCTTTTCATTTGATCTATGATGCTTTTAAGATCATTGAAGAGCGTACTGGTACTAGCCCCGTTGAAGTCTATGAGACTGCTGTGCGTAACGCTACGCCTTTGGTAGAAGTGCGTGCTCGCCGTGTGGGTGGTGCAACCTATCAGGTTCCCATGGAAGTTCGCCCTGAGCGCGGCACTGCCATGGCATTGCGTTGGTTAGTGCAGTTTTCTCGGGCTCGGCCTGGCAAGACCATGGCGATGAAGCTTGCTAACGAGCTGATGGATGCTGCCAATGAGACTGGCAATGCTATTCGTCGTCGTGAAGAGACCCACCGTATGGCTGAAGCTAACAAGGCGTTTGCTCACTACCGCTATTAAGTCAGTTTCTTACCCTTGCTTGGGCTTTGATTCTGTTGATGCAAGGAATGCTCCTCCGTCAGAGGAGCTGGATCTTGTTGTGGTCTTGCTTGACTGGAGCTGGTTGCTGGCGATCTGCCATCTCAGCAAGCAAATTTTATTGTGTGATTTTTTAGATGTTTGAAAGGGAAAGCGGTTGCGCTTTCCCTTTTGTAACCAAGGAGAAGGCTGTGGGGCGTGAATTCCCGCTTGAACGAGTTAGAAATATTGGCATTGCTGCGCACATTGATGCGGGCAAGACCACCACAACCGAACGTATTTTGTTCTATTCGGGCGTTGTCCATAAGATAGGCGAAGTTCATGACGGTACTGCTGTTACCGACTGGATGGACCAAGAGCGGGAGCGGGGTATTACCATTACGGCTGCTGCCATTAGTACTCATTGGACGCGCCGGGCTGCGGAGGCTCCAACTGAGCCCGAAGAAGGTGCTTTAGAACACCGAATCAACATTATTGATACGCCAGGCCACGTCGATTTCACGATTGAGGTAGAGCGCTCCATGCGTGTTCTCGATGGTGTGATCGCTGTGTTTTGCTCTGTCGGAGGGGTTCAGCCTCAGTCGGAGACCGTTTGGCGTCAAGCTAATCGCTATAACGTTCCCCGCTTTGCCTTCGTCAATAAGATGGACCGCACTGGGGCAGATTTCTACAAGGTCTATGGCCAAATTAAAGAGCGCCTGAAGGCCAATGCTGTTCCTCTCCAGTTGCCGATTGGAGCAGAGGGGGATTTTGAAGGGATTGTGGATTTGGTGCGGATGCGGGCCTATCTCTATTCCAATGACTTAGGGACAGATATCCAAGAGACGGCGATCCCTAAGGATTTGCAAGATCAGGCTGATGAATATAGAGCCTTGCTGGTAGAGGCGATCGCCGAAGTCGATGACGACATCATGGAGTGTTATCTAGAAGGCGAAGAGATTGACGAGGCTAGTCTTCGTTCTGGCATTCGCAAGGCAACGATTGCTGGCGAGGTGATGCCGATGCTTTGTGGCTCTGCCTTTAAGAATAAAGGCGTTCAGCCACTGCTAGATGCGGTGATCGACTATCTTCCAGCTCCCGTTGATGTGCCTGCTATTCAAGGTCATCTTGCAGATGGTTCTGAAGTAGAGCGTCACTCCGATGACGATGAACCCTTTTCTGCATTGGCCTTTAAGGTTATGACGGATCCTTATGGGCGCTTGACCTTTATTCGTATGTACTCCGGTGTCTTGACGAAGGGGAGTTACATCTACAACTCCACCAAGGGCAAAAAAGAGAGAGTTTCTCGTTTGATCATTATGAAAGCTGATGATCGAACCGAGGTGGGTGAGCTTCGTGCAGGTGATCTAGGTGCTGTGTTGGGCTTGAAGGACACATTTACAGGGGATACCCTCTGTGACGAGAAGCAGCCGATTATTCTAGAGTCTCTCTATGTACCTGAACCGGTCATCTCTGTGGCTGTTGAGCCCATGACAACTCAGGATATGGATAAACTCTCTAAAGCCATGCAGTGTCTGTCTCAGGAGGACCCAACCTTCAAGGTTTTTGTTGATTCAGAGACGAATCAAACCGTAATTGCTGGTATGGGGGAGCTACATCTTGATATCCTTATAGACCGCATGAAGCGCGAGTTCAAGGTGGAAGCCAATATTGGTGCACCTCAGGTTGCCTATCGTGAGACCATTCGTAAGGCATCCCGCGCTGAAGGTAAGTTTGTTCGACAGAGTGGGGGCAAGGGCCAATATGGCCATGTCGTCATTGAATTGGAGCCTGTCGAGGCTGGCTCCGGATTCGATTTTGTCAACAAAATTGTGGGCGGGACTATTCCTAAAGAATTCATTGCTCCTGCTGAGCAGGGCATGAAGGAAACCTGCGAGTCTGGCATCTTGGCGGGTTATCCGCTCATTGATGTTCGGGTTACGTTGGTGGATGGGTCTTTCCACGATGTAGACTCTTCCGAGATGGCTTTCAAAATTGCAGGCTCTATGGCGGTTCGGGAAGCTGTGAATGCAGCTGATCCTGCTCTCCTAGAGCCGATGATGAAAGTTGAGGTTGAGGTCCCTGAAGACTTTCTCGGGGGCGTAATGGGTGATTTGATTTCCCGCCGTGGGCAAATCGAAGGCCAAGTCGCCGAGGATGGCGTGGTGAAGGTTACTACTAAAGTCCCCCTCGCTACGATGTTTGGATATGCCACCGATATTCGGTCGATGACGCAGGGTCGTGGCATATTCTCGATGGAATTCGCGAGTTACGAGGAAGTTCCGAAGAACGTCGCGAAAACCATCATCGCGAAAAACAAAGGGAACGCATAACGTTCTAGTTAAGACAGAGGAAACAAGAGCAAATGGCACGCGAAAAGTTCGAAAGAAATAAGCCCCACG
>CALIGI010000250.1 GCA_938021205.1 uncultured Pseudanabaenaceae cyanobacterium | reverse complement strand
TCCTCCCATTGCCAGAAGTTACCTTCATTGACGCTGTAAACCGGCCCGTGGGTGGGGATCTGAATGTTTTCTTCAGATAGTATGAATTCGCCGAGGCTGGGGTCCAAGGTGAAAGAATGGACGCCTTTGCCAACGGAATAGACTAGAACCGTGCTGGGTCCATAGAGAATGTATCCCGCTGCAATTTGCTTGCTGCCGTCTTGCATTAGGTCTGAGCCATCCTGGGCCTCGTCATTGCCCTCCTGCTGGCGAATGGCAAAAATCGATCCGACATTGAGATTCACATCCACATTGGAGGAACCATCAATGGGGTCGTAGAGCAATGTGTAGCGACCAATGGGGCAGTTTTCGGGAATGTAGTAGAGGTCTTCCATTTCCTCGGAGGCCAAGCGACAAACTAGGCCGCTTTGCTTGAAGACCGAGATAAACACCTCATTGGAGTAGAGGTCCATTTTCTTGACCTCCTCCCCCTGGACATTGGTTTCGCCTGTGAAGCCCAGGGTATTGGCCATGAGGCCAGCACGGCTCAACCGTCGGGCAATGAGCTTGCCAGCTAGGCCGACGCGCCCCATGAGGGCGGACAGGTCTTGGGCTTCGGCAGGAGAAGCAGTTTGGAGCTGTTGCAGCACATGGCGCGATAGGGTCGTGCAGTCCCGATCCAGGGCAAGGGCTTGTTCTGAAGGTTGATAGGCAGAATCGGCCATGGCGCGAGTTCTCAAGTGAGGACGTTTCTCCCAGGATAGGCAGCAAAAATTGGAGCGGTCAGGCTCTGTAAGGATTCGCAAAACCCTATCAAATCTAGAGGCTACGGGACTTTACTTAGCTTGGAAGTGGGATCATCCCTAGCCAATGCTTTCAGCGCTTGGAGATTTGCTTCAGTGGCGCTTGATGCGATCGCCCATTTCCCACCGCGAACCTAAACAAATGTGTCTTTTGCTCTCGTAATTCCTCAGGCCAGCAGTTCTCAACAGCTAACTTTCTGACGTTTAGGCTGGTTATCGACAGGAATCTGAAGCGACCCTGCAATAAAAAAGCGGAGCGAGCCCATTGGACTCGCTCCGCTTTTCTCCAAACCAGACTAAACCAGAAGAGGTTTAGTAGGTTTCAACATGCCAACGGTGGGCTTTCTTCAAAGTGCGCTGGTAATCAGACCACACAACGCCGTCTTTCTCGGCTTCAGCAGCGATCGCTTCATCAATGCCGCCTTCCATACCGCGCAAACCGCAGATGTAAACGTGGGTCTTCTCTTCCTGGATGAGCTTCCATAGCTCAGCAGCATGCTCAGCAACGCGGTGCTGGATGTACATGCGGCCGCCTTCAGCGTTGGTCTGCTCGCGGCTGATTGCATTGGTCCAACGGAAGTTGTCGGGATACTGAGCTTCGATTTGCTCCAGCTCTTCCTTGTAGAGAATGTTCTCAGTTTTAGGAATGCCAAAGAACAACCAAGCCAAGCCCTTGAACTGATACTCAGGGTTTAGCTTACGCTCGCCTTCCTTGAACATGCGCCAGAGGTAAGCACGGAAAGGTGCAATACCGGTACCGGTACCAAGCATGACGATGTTGGCATCCTCATCATCAGGCAACAGCATTTCCTTACCCACAGGACCCGTGATTTTGACATCATCGCCGGGCTTGAGGTTGCACAGGAAAGTGGAGCAAACGCCCTTCACTTCTTGCTTGGTCTCAGGGTCTTCGTAGGTTAACTGACGAACACAGAGAGACACGGTGTTGTCGTCTAGGTCATCGCCATGGCCCGTGGAGGCGATGGAATAGAGGCGAATCTTGTGGGGCTTACCCTTTTCATTTTCACCATCAGCGATGATACCGATGCTTTGGCCTTCCACGTATTGGAGCATTGGGTCGCCACCACGCAGGTCCATCTTGATGTGCTGGACCATGCCAATGCCACCTTCAGCGACCAATGCATCATTGGAGATGCACTTGCCAACGAAGGGAGCCTTGGGACGGTAGAGATTGACGGGGACGTCAGCACCGGGCTTCTTTTTCTTGGCGGCTGGAGTGGATTGAGTCATCGTTGAAGTAGATCCGGATTGAGTGGATGAGCTAGCCGCTGCACTTTCAGCATTAAAAGGGCTAATGCTGACGATTTTGCCACCCAGTCGAGAGATGCGCTGTACCTCTTGATTCATTCGGCTGTAGGGAACCCGGCTAAACGTGGTGCCACTGCGGCGCACCGCTGAGGTAAACACGCCCGAGTTGGAACCTTGACCGAAGCCAGTCGCTTCAATGACATACATGCGACTGCCAAACTCAGTGTTTGCGTTACCGCCAGCTACGCTTGGGTTGTACATCGCTATATAAATTCTCCGAACCTTTTTTCAAACCTACGTTTATATCTCGTTCCGCGATAAACGCGGCCCTCAGCCTGCAAGAACAGCCTTGAGATGAGGGTCTGACAGCCATGGGCAAAACCCAATGAACCATCGCAGAGCGTCAAGCCAAAGCTTTCTTAGCCGCACTGGTTCTCAACTATTGACTGAGAGGCCTGAGCACTCCAGTCAATAATTGTTAAGACCAATAGCGTATCACCGGACGGGCGACAACTCTTGAGGTCGTGACGCTAGCACTGCTATGCATCCGTAAACTGAAGATATTCAAGGCTTTGTCCCACCGAGCTTATGTCATCGGGTGAGATCGCCCAAATAATCTGTGATCTGCGCTGTATGAAGGAATTCCCCTGCAAAAAACTGTGAAAGCATGTGCGAGAGGGAAAATGCTGGGTTTGGCGATCGCCTAAAAAAGTTTTTTTCAGATGCCAAAGGCCTTTCTGAGTGCCTAAACACCCAATGTAACCCTGCCCAAACTCAACAGGCTCACATCGTCAAAACCCAGTAGGGTCAACGTTATTCCGCCATTGCCTTAGCTTATGTAAGCGCATCTTGCACTCCAATCTAAGCGATCGCCTTGATCCCCACTAGGGAATGTTTCTCAAATAAACACTTGTTCGCAAAATTCTAAGTTTGGTAATATCAATTGCGAAAGACAGCATTAATGCCTACTAAGTTCGCTCCTAGATTGCTGAATGTTTTCCCCTTCCCTGTGTCGTGGGGCATTCATTTCCAGGGGCAAAGCGAAGCAAGCAGGTATGCCAAACGTCTACCCCACGGTGGGTTTGGCACCAATGCACTGCTGGCAAGGACAGGTTCTTAAGCGAGATGATTTTCCTTTGAAGTCATCTTCGCAACAGTAATTCTGCCCATACCAAGCGTCACTAATCACTAACAGGTCCTGGAAACGGACTTTCAAGGGGGAACATAAATGAGCAAGCCTGAGCGCGTTGTTTTAATTGGAGTTGCTGGAGACTCTGGCTGCGGTAAATCGACCTTCCTGCGTCGCCTGTTCGACCTGTTCGGCGAAGAACTGATGACTGTCATCTGCTTGGATGACTACCACAGCCTCGACCGCAAAGGCCGCAAGAGAGAGGGCGTCACTGCTCTCAACCCCGCAGCAAACAACTTTGATCTGATGTACGAGCAGATCAAGGACCTCAAAGAAGGCAAAAGCATTGCTAAGCCTATCTACAACCACGACACTGGCGAACTCGATCCCCCCGAGAACGTTGACCCCAACCACATCGTGGTGATTGAAGGTCTGCACCCCCTGTTCGACGAGCGCATGCGCGGCTTGCTCGACTTCAGCGTTTACCTCGACATTAGCGATGAAGTGAAAATCGCCTGGAAGATCCAGCGTGACATGGCTGAACGTGGTCACACCTACGAAGACGTTCTGGCTTCCATCAATGCTCGTAAGCCTGACTTTGAGGCTTACATTGACCCCCAGAAGGCCCATGCTGATGTGGTTCTCCAGGTGCTCCCAACCAAGCTCATTAAGGATGACAAGGAGCGCAAGGTTCTCCGCGTTCAAATGATTCAGCGCGAAGGCGTTGATGGCTTTGATCCCGTGTACCTGTTTGACGAAGGCTCCACCATTGACTGGGTGCCCTGCGGTCGCAAGCTGACCTGTTCCTACCCCGGTATCCGTATGCACTACGGTCCCGATAGCTACTACGGCAACGAGGTATCCACCCTCGAAGTCGATGGTCAGTTCGACAACTTGGAAGAGATGATCTACATCGAAGGTCACCTCAGCAAGACCGATACCAAGTACTACGGTGAGATGACCCACCTGCTTCAGCAGCATAAGGACTATCCTGGCTCCAACAATGGCACCGGTTTGTTCCAGGTCCTCACTGGCCTGAAAATGCGTGCTGCCTATGAGCGCATTACCTCTAAGGAAGCTATCTCCACCAAGGTTGAAGCGACCGCCTAGAAGGGCTCTACAGGAAATTAAGCTCAAGCTGAGTAAATATGAATCAGCTTGAGCGGCTCAAATCCTGTGATCATTTCTATCTAAAAAGGAACCCGAACGAACGGGTTCCTTTTTTTGCTATTAAGCCAATACAGAGCACAGCGCACGTCATCTATATTTTTGGCATTTCGAGCAAATACAGTTAAGATGTGCGGCAAAATGGCAACACTATCTCTGAGTGAGGCCATTTCGCGCCGAGTCATACTCGATAAATTAAAGCGTGGTTTTGCCTCAATTCCGGGTAAGCTCATCGCGGTGAGCCCTTGAATTGATAGGTCTTCCAGCAACCTGGTCTGGCCCTATGCGATTCCCCTTCGTCTTTAGTAAGTCGTTCCAATACGAAACTTCTGCACTGCCCTTTTGGAGACAGCCCTGACCTATGGCCACGAGCAAGCACTTTCTAGAACAAGTCAAGACAGGCGACGTGGCAGCGGCGCTACAAACAGCCCTGGGAAATGCCGGGTCGCTGACAATTGTCACCCATATCGCTGGCGCAGGGTCGGCTAACGATTTGCCGGATAGTCAGAAAATTTTGACTCGCATTGATGCTGTGGCAGGCACCATTGAGACCTCCGTAGGCGAGAAGTTTGTCCAGGACGAAAGCTTTAAAACATTGTGTGAAGGCCACATGCAGCAGGTTGTCGCAGGCTGTAGCAGTGTGCGAGACAATCTAGATACGATTCAAGCTTTGCTGGACTGGGTTTCGGAAGAGCCTGTGGCGATCGATGGCGCTGGCGTGGGGAGCGGCAGTGATGAAGTGACCAGTGATGAAGTGACCAGTGGTGAAGTGACATTGGACGACGGTGGCATGGATGCCGGTACCGTTGGGGCGGCAGCGGCAGCGGGTCTGGGAGCAGCAGCAGGCCTAGGAGCGGCGGCGATGGGTGTAGCGGCCACTAGTAGCCCAGTAGAGGACAGTATGCTGGATGTCCTCGAGACTCCTGCAGAAGAAGAAGCCTTTGGTGATGTTACGAGCTTTGGAGAATCTGCCAGCTTAGATGAATTAGCTGGGTTAGAAGCTTCTGATTCTGCTGCGGACAGTGCTTTGCTAGATGACCTAAATCTAGATAGCGAAAGCTCTGAGGGAGCGTTAGATCTGGGCGATGGCTTGAGTTTTGGAGATGACAGTGATTTAGGGGAGGGGCTGGATCTAGATGAGGGCTTTGATCTGGGTGGCGATTCCGATGCTGCCGCTCTAGTCAATGACGACCTTGGCTTGGAACTGAGCGATTCATCTCTTGATGAGGCAGAAGATGCTGGACCGGCAACTGAGTTTCTAATGGCTGATGCTGGGGACAACACCCAACTTTTTGGTTCTGAAGAAGCGGGAGTGGGTACCACAGGGCTGGAAACGCCTGATTTCGGAGCAATGGGTGCAGATCTCGGTGGAAGTCTAGATGGGGATGATTTAGGGGCAGGGCTGGGGGCTGATTTAGGGGCTGACTTTGGTGATACCGCCGCCGCGCCCCAAGCCGATGCTGGCAGTAGTGATCCGCTCGCTGGATTGGACCTAGGGGTCGACCTGGGTGGGGATACGAATAACGATGATCCCTTTAATCTAGATGGCGGTAACGCAATGGAAGCGTCCGTTAACCTCGAAGAAGACACCCTCGCCGGGGTTAGCTGGGCTGAATCGGGGAATGGTGAGGGGGAACTTGACCTCGGTAGCCTAGATTTGAGCGATGATTCGGCTCCCGATGCAGCGCCTGATCCAGAGGTAGATGACTTAGCTCTTGATGCCATCGGAGATTTTGACTCAGGAATGTGGGACGAAGCTTCTTCAGAGACCGTGGGTCTTCAAGAAGGTGATGAATCTCCAGCGAAGGTTTCTCGCTCCCTAGAGAGCCTCTTTTCGGCAGATGAGGGGACTGCGCCTAATGCTGAAGGAGAGGCGAGCAGTGGTGATCCATTGTCTGCTCTATTTAGCGACACCTCTTTGGATGACATTCCCAGTGATTCTGCTGCGGAAAGCGATAGCCAGGAAACCTTGACCGCAAATCCTTTTGAGATTGATGATTTGGAAAACGATCCCTTTGCGGATTTGATGCTGGATGACCCCAACGGCTAAGTCATAGATTGAGTTTGAGCGACTTGGAAGCCGCCCTGGAATCTTTCCCAGGGCGGCTTTTTGTTGGGAGGTAGAGCTATGGCTCTGTGCAGGGCTTGTATGGACAAACAAACGGGCTCTCAACTGCGATCGCTCTAAGTGCAGTGGCTGGTTAGCAAATGAGCTATTCTTAACTGACGATATCTAACTGGTTGTATCTACAGGGGGAGTATCTCTTGGCAGAATGAAATCCCTGTGGTAAATTACGTTGCTGGTTTGGAAGCCTTGCTTAAGGATTCAGAAGGATTCAGATCTAAAATAGTTTCCAACTCCATAATATAACCGCCCTGAAAAGGGGATTTTGCATCACAATTTATGACTCAAGCTGTTCTCCATCCCATGACCAAACTGCAACGCCATGTGCAGTCTTTGGTGAAGTCCAATTTACTGAAGCCAACAGATGGACTTTGGAAGATTGCCTTTTTGTATGGCGAGAAGTGGGCTTATTGGAAGGCTGAGCTAGAAGCCTTTGAATTCACCACCAAGGATCCTGTTAGTGATCTGTTGGCGGTTGAAGAATGGGAAGAAGACGAAGAGAGTTAGGAGCTTCTGTTTTAGCTGCTGGAGTAGCTGAGTAATCAAGACAGAAAGAGCGCTCCCTGGATTAACTTCCAGGGAGCGCTCTTTTGTTTTAGGAATGAGGATTCAATCAAACTGTTGGGATTCGAATGCTGGAGCTGACATGGCATGCCATGTCACTACGCAAGGCTTTGATTCCATTCGATTTCCATTTCCTATCGCTATCCAGGGGCCGCTCTAGAGGCTAGGGACCTTCTTATGCCATTCCGTAGCCTGCTCGTAGGCATAAGCCACGTGGAGCACTTGGTCCTCGCGCAGGACGTTGCCGATGATTTGGAGACCAATGGGTAGGCCTTGGTCATCGAAGCCGCAGGGGAGGCTTAGGCCGGGTAAGCCCGCCAGGTTCACGGGAATGGTCATTAGGTCGGAGAGGTACATGCTGATGGGGTCGGCGGTTTTCTCTCCAGCCTTGAAAGCGGTGCTAGGAGCCGTGGGGCAAACCAAAACGTCGACGGATTCAAAGGCCTTTTCAAAGTCCTGCTTAATCAGCGTGCGGACTTTCTGGGCTTTGAGGTAGTAGGCGTCGTAGTAGCCTGCGGAGAGGGTATAGGTGCCGATGACGATGCGTCGCTTCACCTCTGCGCCGAAGCCTTCGGCGCGGGTGGTCTTATACATGTCCATGAGGTTGCTGGCCTCGGGCTGGCGGAAGCCATACTTCACGCCGTCGTAGCGAGCCAGGTTGGCTGAGGCTTCGGAGGGGGCAATGATGTAGTAGGTGGGCAGGCCGTAGCGGAAGCGGGGGCAGGAGATTTCCTGGACTTCGGCACCGAGTTCCTTGAGTTGAGCGATCGCCGCTTCAACGGTCGTTTTCACCCCATCATCCAGACCTTCACCAAAGGTCTCGTTAATCACGCCAACCTTGACGCCCTTCAAATCTGGCTTGAGGAAAGCAGTGTAATCTGCGGGAACATCCACCTTCAGGCTAGTGGAGTCCTTGGCATCATGACCTGCGATGCCGCCCAGCAAAATGGCAGCATCCTCAACAGAACGGCCAAAGGGACCAATCTGGTCCAGGGAAGAAGCGTAGGCCACGAGTCCGTAGCGGGATACCAAGCCATAGGTCGGCTTAAGGCCCACTACGCCACAAAAGGAAGCGGGTTGGCGAATGGAACCGCCGGTATCAGAACCTAGGGAGACGACGGCCTGACCGCCAGCCACTGCCGCTGCAGAACCACCGGAGGAGCCACCGGGCACGCGCTCCAAGTCCCAAGGGTTTGCCGTGACCTGATAGGCCGAGTTCTCGGTTGAGCTGCCCATGGCAAACTCGTCCATATTGGCCTTGCCCAGCATGACCATGCCCTGGGCTGCTAGGCGCTCAGTCACTGTGGACTCGAAGGGCGGCACGAAGTTCTCAAGGATCTTGGAGCCGCAAGTGGTGCGAATCCCCTGGGTGCAAAGGTTGTCCTTGATGGCAATGGGAATCCCAGCCAGCAGACCAATCTCTTCACCCGCAGCAATTTTGGCATCCACCTGCTTAGCTTGCTCTAAAGCTCGCTCCTGGGTGACCTGCAAAAAACTGTGGAGCTTGGGTTCTAGGGTTTCGACGCGGCTCAGCGCATCCTTGGCAATTTCAACCGCAGAACGCTCTTTGTTGATGAGCTGCTGGTGCAGGTCACGAATGGAGGCCATGTAGCAGATTATTCTCTCGACGCCATCAACAAGTATAGTTGCGCCCCGCTCCGGTGGAACTTTGATTTACTCGGGACAGAGATTTGAACGCTGATTTCCTCAGCGTCACTCGCGATATCAGCGCTTAAGGGGAGAATGAGCGATTTGGCCGATGTTGGAGACGGATATCTAAGTCAATATTGTAGACATATCGGTTAGCTGTGATATTCCCTGTGAGAGGCGAGAGCTAAAGTGGCAAGTCCACTAGGCTTTTCGCCCTCTTTTTTTTTGTCTGTTTTTATCTGTTGAGATAGTTTTGCTACCGATGTCTCTGTTTGTCGGTGCCATGGCGGAGGCGGCATGGCTGCACCTCGCTGGTGAATATTTGGCGATCGCCTCCCCTATTAACCCTTTCATCCGCAATCGTGATGGGAAACCCAGAGCGAATCATGTAGGAGACCCACCCAAAACCTTTACAATGCCTTTAGCATTCGCGCCGAGCTCTGGCTGCGGCTGGAAGACTTGTAGGCGTCGACGAAGGTAAAGAGGCATTCATGCGCAAGCTCATCCGAGGGGTACGGACGTTTCAGGAGACCTACGTTCCCCAGAATCGAGATCTGTTAGAACAACTCTCCCACGGGCAAAAACCCAATGTGTTGTTCATTACCTGCTCAGATTCGCGCATTTCCCCGAATTTGTTGACCCAGACTGAGCCGGGCGAGCTTTTTGTGATTCGTAATGCGGGCAATATTGTGCCGCCCTACGGTGCCGCCAATGGCGGTGAAGGGGCAACGATTGAATATGCCATCAATGCCTTGGATATTAATCAAATTGTGATTTGTGGGCATTCCCATTGCGGTGCCATGAAGGGCTTGCTGAAGCTTAAGAAACTGCGGGATTCCATGCCCCTAGTTTGTGAATGGCTGGAGCATGCCGCTGCGACCCTGAAGGTACTGAATGACCATTATCAGCATTTAGAAGGTGACGAGCTGATGGATACGGCGGTGGCTGAGAATGTCTTGGCGCAAATTGCCAATGTTAAAACTTACCCTGTGGTGCATTCGAAGTTGCACCAAGGCATCATTAAGATCTATGGCTGGATCTACGAGATTGAAAGCGGTGAAGTCCTAGCCTATGACGAGGAGGCCCACGCTTTTTTACCCCCTCAGTCCGAGCTAGCCTATGAGGATGGACCCAAGGCGGAAGACGGGGGGGGAAAATATGTTAAGACCAGTGCGCCTCCAGTGAGTGGTGAATCGGTCCTGTTAACTGATAAGCCTTCAGCTCCTGCTCCTTGGCTATCTCCAGAGCAGGCGGATCGAATCTATCGCGGTGCAACTGCTTCTGCTAAGCGTTAAGGAATAAGCCCTAAATTTAGACCTTCCCCCTTTTTTAAAGGTGGATTTGAGGGGGCTCGGCTGTTTGGCTTGCTGCTGCTAGATCCCCCCAACCTCTTTAAAAAGGGGGAGCTAATTAGATTGCGGGATTAATAAATCCTCGTTCTTAAGCGCATTGTTTTAACGAAGCCTTGCTTTTTTGCAATTCTCAGCACCGACTCAGGTTTCACCACTAGGATGAAGTCTAAGTTTTGCTGAGTTTTGCTGCTTTATGGGTTCCTATTACCAGGCCGACCATCTTCCTCGCTTCGGCGAAATTAGCGAGGGTAATCCAGAGCTCGCAAATAAGTTTTTTGACTATTACCAGTCGGTGTTTGCAGATGGAGCTTTGTCTAAGCGGGAGAAGGCGCTGATTGCTTTGGCGGTGGCTCATACGGTGCAATGTCCCTATTGCATTGAGGCTTATACGAAGGGCTCGTTGGAGAATGGGTCGGATTTGGAGGAGATGACGGAGGCGATTCATGTGGCGACGGCGATTCGCGGTGGGGCGTCGCTGATCCATGGTTTGCAGATGATGGATGAGGCGGCGAAGGTGTCGATGTAGCGGTGGCTTTGGGCAGATCCCCCTAGCCCCCTTGGGAAGGGGGGATCTGAGTCGCTGGGCGTGGGGGCTGCAATTAAGAATTTTGGCCTGGCATTTTGAAACTTGAAACTAAGGATTGAACATGATTGATAGCGCGATGGCTTCGCCAGCTTCCATGGGAATCGCAACATCTCCCCAAGAGCGAGAAAAGGTTCTGTCGTTGCTAAGGCGGCGATCGCCCCTAGCGGACCCTAAACAACAACTTGCCGATCTCAACGCTGTAAACCTTGCGGATAAACCCCATGGCGGGGACTTCGGGCAGGCGATCGCGACTAGCGGCTGGTCAAACTTTCAACCTGCCAATCTGGACATTTTCCAGATCAACATCGGTAAGCTGTGCAACATGACCTGCCGCCACTGCCATGTGGATTCTGGGCCGGACCGCACTAAGGAGAATATGGACCGGGAGACGGTGGATGCTTGCCTAGCAGCCTTGGATAAAACCAATGCAACGACGGTAGATCTCACGGGGGGGGCACCGGAGATGAACCCCCATTTCCGCTATCTGGTGGATGAATGTATTAAGCGGGGCAAGCATGTGATTGACCGCTGCAACCTGACGGTACTGCTGCTGCCGGGGCGAGAAGATCTGCCCCAGTGGTTTGCGGAGCGAGGGGTGGAGGTGGTTTGTTCCTTGCCCCATTACCGCAAGCGCAATACTGATTCTCAGCGGGGCGATGGCACCTATGAGAAGTCGATTGAGGCGCTGAAGCTGCTGAATGGGGCGGGTTATGGCAAAGGCGACCCCAAGCGGATGCTGACGCTGATGAGTAATCCGGTGGGAGCGTTCCTAGCGGGGAACCAAGATAAGGCGGAGCAGGAGTGGAAGCGGGGGCTGGAGCGCAACCATGGGGTGAGCTTTGACCGGCTGATTTCGCTGAACAATATGCCGATTTCTCGCTATTTGGAGTGGCTGGAGGAGACGGATAATCTCCAGGGCTATATGGAGACGCTGGTGAATGCGTTTAATCCGGCGACAATTGATGGGTTGATGTGTCGCAATACGCTGTCGATTTCATGGGATGGGCGGGTTTTTGATTGCGACTTTAACCAGATGCTGGATATGGAGGCGCTGTATCCCGATGGGCGGCCTTTGAATATTCGCGATTTTGAGCCGGAGGCGTTTGCTCAGCGGCAGATTTTGACGGGTCGCCATTGTTTTGGCTGTACGGCGGGGTCGGGGAGTTCTTGTGGGGGCTCTATTGAATGACCCAGTATAGCAACAAGTTTTTTGTTGGAGCTTGACGATACGCCATTATCCCCCCGTCCACTTATAGACGAGGGGATAAGAATCTATCACTATCCAATGAGTTAGTTGGCAGCATTTGATGTCTATGCCACCAGTAGCGATGAATCAAACTCCATTCTAGATTCAAAAACTTGCTTGGCAGGCATTCTAAAGATCATGTCAGGGCATCCTTCATATCTTCTTCGATGCAAGGATTGCAAGCTTTAGTATTCCCTAAGAGTATTGCGGTAGCAGTTGCCAACGCTGACTTTTGTCACCATTAACAGACCACAGATGGCACTGTCTTCTTAAAGGGTGAGAGACTGGAACCCCCTGGAAGTTAGTATTTCAGCGATCGTCAATGGCCTATGGATAAACCCCATCGCCATGGCTGGAGTGCGCTTGTTTCCCAAACGATGGTGAGGTCTGACCCAGTTGTGTATCAATCTTTGGACATTGAGGGCTCTCTGCAATCCCTCCACGACCTTGGCATAGTGATTCTGTCGTCTACGATAGGCCGTCGCACGACGTCTGAGGGCACTATTAAACGCCTCAACATGATTGGCATGAACCTCATGAGCTGGACTGATGGCAGTGAAGGGATGCTCTGGCTTGGGCCAATCTCTCCGGGGCCGCCCCTGAGACCCCTTGATTTTCCGGGCGACTTCCAACCCTTCGCGCCACACCTTGCAAAATGGGAAATTAGCAGGTCTCATCTTGGCCGGTAAGCGAACGCTGGCGAGTTTCCATAATGCTTTCGCGTATCGTCCCTCCCCATCGGTAAACCATCGAATAAAATCGCTCGCCTCAGCCCACTGCCAAGCTCGTTTGACTCCCTGTTCAAACAGATTGCCATCCTTGAGTCCACAGCTCGCTTCTATCCAATATCCACTCTCACGCTCGATGAAGCTAATCGTCCATCCTTCTGACGCTTCGGGGGGAAAGGTTCTCGTTTACACGAGTGTAGAGCTCATCTCCTTCCACGGTGATCTCTCCCCCTTCTGGAGCGGGCGGGGAGTAATTCTCCAATTGTTTCGACATTCGCTCTTCCCAGACGATGATTTGGCTGGGGGAGATGCTCGCGACTCGACCGGCGGCTCTCACCCCTAGCCCTTCTCCACGGGCATTGAGCGCTGCTTCTACTATCCCTACAGGAGTTCTCAGTCTCGACATCGGCGTTCCCGTGCGCTCATTAAAACGCCGGACGCAGCCATTACACAAATACTTCTGGACAACTTGGCCGGTTTGGAGCA
>CALIGI010000249.1 GCA_938021205.1 uncultured Pseudanabaenaceae cyanobacterium | reverse complement strand
TGGCCATGGCGATCGCCAACTGGATCATGACTGAACTGGAACACCGCAAAAGCTAGGGTCTCAACTCACCTCAAACGCTTCAACTCCTAAAGAACACAACAAAATCGCTCTGTCCCCCTGGCTTTGTTGGGGTGGCGGAGCTTTTTTTATGGGATGAGTTGTCCGCTTCCCAAGCCTTACCCCTTTACGCCACTGCCCGCTTCCGTCGGCACGATATAGCTTTGCAGCACCAGAAAAAACGCCAAAATCGGCAGAATCGAAAGCACCGCTCCAGCCGCCACCAATCGCCAATCCAAGGACATGCTGCCTGCCAAACGGGCGACGCCTAGAGGCAAGGTGTATTTCTCCGGTGGTCCACCAACGAGGACAATCAGAGGCCAGAGGAAGTTACTCCAGGAGCCGATAAATTCAAAGATGGCCAGGGTGGCTAGGGCGGGTCGCACCGCCGGAATCATCACATGCCACCAAATGCCCAGCTCGGTACAGCCATCAATGCGAGCAGCTTCTTCCAATTCCTTCGGTACGCCCTGAAAGGCTTGGCGCATCAGGAAAATTCCAAAAGCTGATGCTAAAGAAGGCAAAAGCACAGCCCAATAGCTGCCATTCAACCCCAGCTTGACCATGAGGACGTAGAGGGGAATCATCACGATCTGGAAGGGAATCATAATGGTGGCGACGACAAGGGAGAATATGACTTCTCGGCCTTTGAATTGCAGCCTTGCCAGAGGATAGGCGGCGAGGGAGCAGAAAACGAGGTTGATGCTGACGGTGAGGACCGCGAGCCAGGTGCTATTCCAGAGGTAGTTGGCGAAGGGGAAAGTTTCCCAAACGGCCTTGAAGTTGGCGAGGGTGGGTTGCTGGGGGAAGAACTGGGGCGGAAATTGGAAGACGTCTTCGCCGGGGGATTTTAGGGAGGTGCTGAAGAGCCAGAACAGCGGGAAGAGCATCAGGAAGGCGATCGCTCCCAGCAGGATATAAATCCCAATGTTTTTCAGGGTCTGTCGCTGGGTTGGGTTGAGGCGATCGGCTTGGAGCATTGGGGCGGAGGCGCTGAGCGAACTGGAATGGCTGAAGCTATAGTCCCACGAATGCTTGTAGTCAGTTATCTCAAGCTTTTGAAATGGAGGAGCGCATCGATCCATTCCAGTTCAGGCGTCGGCCATTATTAGGTTGGGGGGGTCTTGGCGATAGTCAATGTCTAGGTCGTAGCCGATTACTCGGGCTCTAACGCCCACAATCTAACAGAACAACTCACCGAGTAATTTGATAGCCTGATCTTCCCCATCCCCGAAGCTAATCCCCCCACAACACAGCCCTACAAACACAACCTGCGCTACCGCGACATCAACAGCGACAACCTCCCAACAGCCAAGCTCCTCCGCGACCTAACCCACGCCAAAACCATCACACCAAATCTCAACAGCCGAGTCCACCTCGACCTCGACCCCGACCTAGCCCCCACCAGCCTCAACCGCCTCCCCGGCTGGAAACCCAGCTTCGGCCAAGCCGGAGCCGCCGAACGCCACCTCCGCAATCAAGGCGTCGACCCCGGCGACCTCTTCTTATTTTTTGGCTGGTTCCGCCAAGTCGAGCTGGTCAAACGCAAATATCGCTACGTCAAAAATGCCCCAGACCTCCACGTCATCTTTGGCTGGCTGCAAATTGGCGATCGCATCGACATGCATCAACCCTCAAGTATCCCAAGTTAGTTGTGTCAACATCTCCAGCGCTCAAAACCAGCCCTATGCCAAAACCGACGCCATCTACACCGCCACAGACCAGCTCAACATTCCTGGCCTATCCAAGAACATTCCTGGCGGTGGCCTCTTCAATCAGTTCCACTCACAACTCCAGCTCACCATGGCAGGACAACAGCGCAGTCAATGGCAATTCCCGGAATGGTTCTGGCCCAAAGGCAGCGAGCCCAGCTTAAGTTATCACCGACGACGCGAGCGCTGGCAGCGCCAAGGCAATCAGGTCTGACTCAAAACCGTGGGCCGAGGCCAGGAGTTCGTTTATGAAGCACCGAAAACGACTGCAATAGCCCCTTGGCTCAATCGCCTGTTCAGCCCAGCCCCCTAAGCACAAAGAATGAGACCGCAAAATCGTCTAGTCCTGAGTCTTCCCCCATCACATCTCCTGCACCAAACGCATATAATTTTGCTTGCTTTGAATGGTGGCCGCCATCGCCCCATCTGCCAAGGCCTTCTCCGCCTCGCTCATCTCCTTCCAAAAGGCCGAGCTTCGCTGGGCAGCAATACATTCCTTCCACAGCAACATCAGCAAAGCCAACATTTCGGGATGCTCTCCAGTGAGGTCTTCCTCAAGCATTGCAAATTTTGCCTTGGCTTCAGGGTGGGTCTTAATGTCTTTTGCGAGAGCGATCGCCTCATTCAAGCGATCGGTCCAAGTCTGGGAAATCTCACTCATCATCAATGCCTCGCTCATGTCGCCCCTCCATCCTGACGCAGATCAAAAGTCTCCGCCTCTCCCTCAAATAAAGATTAGAAGGAAGATTTTCGGTAAAACCGGTGATATTTCGGAGCATTGACCGGCCTAGCGCCCCCTAGGACTGCCTTGCAAAGTAAGCTCAAGCAGAGAGACTCAATCACCGCCCCAAGGTTCAGAACAAACTTTCTTGCAAAAGCGCCTGTTCTAAGCTGCATAACGGTTTTAGACTCACCGCTGCTAAAGTATCAAGAGCGTCCGATTTCATTCGATCATCACATTGAGCCAAGGCCCAGAAATGGTAGCAACTATCAGTCCCGACCAAATCGAACGCATAGTTAGCAACCATCACCAGGATCCCTTCGAGGTGCTTGGTCCCCACCAGGTTGAACACAACGGGCAAACTGTCTGGGCCATCCGCGCTTACCTCCCCCAAGCCGATGCGGCTTGGGTCCTTCGTCCCGCCGAATTACCGAAAGAAGCCCAAGCCTTAGCTATGGACTCCTCCCACCATGGGGATTTCTTCGAATGTGTATTGCCCGCAGGAAGCGAACCAGGCAACTACCAGCTCAAGGTCAAGGAAGGGGAGCATGAGCGGGTCATGTACGACCCCTATGCCTTCCGCTCTCCCAAGCTGACGGATCTGGACATCCACCTATTCGCCGAAGGCAACCACCACCGCATCTACGAAAAACTGGGTGCTCACCTCACCACCCAGAACGATGTTGCTGGAACCTACTTCTCCCTCTGGGCTCCCAACGCCCGCAACGTCTCCGTCCTAGGGGACTTCAACAGCTGGGATGGTCGCCAGCACCAAATGCGAAAAGGCCCCAGCGGCATCTGGGAGCTTTTCATCCCCGAGGTCGCCGAAGGTGCCCACTATAAATACGAAGTCAAAAACCACGAAGGGCACATCTACGAAAAGACTGACCCCCATGGTTTTGCCCAGGAGCCTCGCCCCAAGACAGCCTCCCTCGTCGCCGACATTGACAAGTACGAATGGAACGACGCCGAATGGCTTGAAAAGCGCCGCAATACTGAGCCCCTAGACCAGCCCATCTCAGTCTACGAAGTCCACTTGGGCTCCTGGATGCATGAGGCCGAGGACAACCTGCCCGCCCCTCGCCCCGACGGCAGCGAAATCACCATCGTCAACACAGCAGAGTACAAGCCCGGCGCGCGCTTCTTGACCTACCGGGAAATGGCAGATCGCATCATTCCCTATGTCAAAAGCATGGGCTTCACCCACATTGAAGTCCTGCCTGTGGCAGAACACCCCTTTGATGGCTCCTGGGGTTACCAAGTCACCGGCTACTACGCCGCCACCTCCCGCTTCGGCAGCCCCGAAGACCTGATGTACCTGATCGACCAATGTCACCTCAACGGCATCGGCGTGCTAGTGGACTGGGTTCCCGGTCACTTCCCCAAAGATGGCCACGGCCTAGCCTTCTTCGATGGCTCCCACCTCTATGAACATGCTGACCCCCGCAAGGGCGAGCATAAAGAGTGGGGCACCCTGGTGTTCAACTACGAGCGTAACGAAGTCCGCAACTTCCTCGTGGCCAACGCCTTGTTCTGGTTCGACAAGTACCATATCGATGGCATTCGCGTAGATGCAGTCGCCTCCATGCTGTACCTCAACTACAACCGTAAGGACGGCGAGTGGGTGGCCAACGACTACGGCGGTTGCGAGAACATCGCAGCGGCAGATTTCTTACGCCAGACCAACCACTTGATCTTCAGCTATTTCCCCGGTAGCCTCTCCATCGCTGAGGAATCCACCTCTTGGCCCATGGTGTCCTGGCCCACCTACACCGGTGGCCTCGGCTTCAACCTCAAGTGGAACATGGGCTGGATGCATGACATGTTGGACTATTTCAACATGGACCCCTGGTTCCGTCAGTTCCACCAGAACAACGTCACCTTCAGCATTTGGTACGCCTTCAGCGAGAACTTCATGCTGGCCCTCTCCCACGATGAGGTGGTCCATGGCAAGAGCAACATCATTGGCAAGATGACCGGTGACCAATGGCAGAAATTTGCCAATGTTCGTTGCCTGTACACCTACATGTTCACCCACCCCGGCAAAAAGACCCTCTTCATGAGCATGGAGTTTGGTCAGTGGAACGAGTGGAATGATTGGAACGACCTGGATTGGGATTTACTCGAACACCAGCCCCACAGAGAGCTTAAGGATTTTGTGGGTTCTCTAAACGCGATGTACAAGAGCGAGCCTGCGCTCTACACCGATGACTTCAGCGACAGCGGCTTCCAGTGGATTGATTGTAGCGACACCAACCACAGCGTCATCAGCTTCATTCGCCGGGCTAAGGACTCCGATGAGTTCCTAGTAATGGTCTGTAACTTTACGCCCCAACCCCATGCTCACTACCGCATTGGTGTCCCCGAGCAAGGCTTCTACGAGGAGCGCTTCAACAGTGACTCCCGCGAGTACGGTGGCAGCAACATGGGCAACCTCGGTGGCAAGTGGACTGAGGAATGGTCTTACCATGGCCAGCCTTACTCCCTAGACCTTTGCCTACCGCCCCTGGCAACCCTGGTTTTCAAGATTGACCGCCAGAAGACCCAAGCAGCCTTAAGTGGACAAGCGACGTAGCCCATCCTAGGGGAAATCGCCCCATGGTCTAATATAAGTTCCAACCAAAGGGATGCGGTATTAATCAATACCGCATCCCTTTGGCTTATGACAGAAGATCACAATCTCCCACGGGCATCTAAAGCTAGCCTCTTCGATCGCCCCACCATGAAAGCTTCCCTTCTCCTCAGCCTTGCCATCCTCAGCATCACTCTACTGGGCTGGATGAGCCAATGGTTCTGGCCTAGCTGGATGATGGACCTGGTCAGCAGCTTTCAGGTACAGTACGCGATCGCCAACCTCCTCCTCTGGTTCCTTCTCCTAGGCCATAGCCTAAAACAGCGCCTTCGCCGCAAAGACTGCAAGACAGCCTACACCGGCCTTATCCTCGGCCTAGCCTGCATGACTTGCCAAGCCTCGCTTTTGGGCAACTGGTATCGTCCGCCCACCCCGGTTGCCATGGCAGCCTCACCCAAACCACTGCAAACCGTCAAACTCCTCTCCAGTAACATCCACCCCGGCAACGAGGACTACGCTCCATTCCTCAAGCTCATTGAACAGGAACAACCGGACCTCGTCTTACTCCAAGAAGCCACCGCCCTATCACTGAAAAAGCTGGGGACACTCCAGAATCTACTCCCCCATCACCTCCACAAAGTCCCCCCAGGTCAGCGAAAAGCAGGGGAGAAATATCCACCGGCAGGCACCGCAATTTTCAGCCGCTTTCCCCTAGCACTGGAGTCCGCAACTCCCGGAAGTCCCTTCGACAAAGCAGGGATATCTGCCCGCATCCAAAGCAGTTCGAGCAACTCGGGCAGTTCGGGCGGCTCTGAAGCCTCCTCGATCGGGTTCCAAGTCTACGCGGTCCATGGCCTGGTGCCAGCCCGGCCCAGCTTTTATCGCCAACGCAATGACCAACTAGCCGCAGTTTTTTCGGCGGCCAATCTGAGTGATGACCCTGCGATCGCCATGGGAGACTTTAACACCACCATCTGGTCACCCACCTTAAACTCATCTCAAACCCAACAGCTTCGCCCCGTTCGTGCAGGCTTTGGCGTTGCTCCCACCTGGCGACCGAACCTCGCATTTCCCAAAGGATTGCAATGGCTCGGTAATCTCTTTTGGATTCCCCTAGACCATTGCTACATCAGCCCAAACATTGTCGTCCAGGACTTCCGCACTGGGCCTGATGTGAAGTCAGACCATTTACCGCTCATTGTGGAACTCAAACTCCCCATCCCAAAAACGCCATAAAAAAACTCCCCAGCCGAGCGAGCCAGGGAGATTGCTAGAGAGAGGAAAACGCAAGCAAGCCAAAATTTAGAAAACCTTCAGCGAAGGTTAAGCTCTAAAAAAGGCGATTGATCACAATCGCAGCGATAGCAGCAAAGGCAGTAATCCCGAGCCCGACGGAAGGACTTTGGCCCCGAGCCACAGCAAACGTTGTTGCAACGCCTGCCCCAGCAGCAGCGACCACAGCTTCACCCACTAGGTCAGATTTGGAATTGTTATACATGCCACGATGCCTGTCGAAAGTGTGATTTTGCGAGCTGAATTCCAACCTATCACTGCGATTCAGTCGGCGATCCCCAAGGGGCTCAAGCTGAGACGAGGCTTGACAAACAGCGAGGTTTCTTAACAATCTCTGATGAATGATTATTCTCTGTAACTAATTGCCCTGGCTCAACTCCAAATTGCCACCCTTAACCCAGCCTTCCAGGTCGCCATTCGCCACCTTAATCTTCTGCCAGGCCTGGTCTCCACTGGTCTCCAATAAATAGACTTCGCGCTTATATTCAATGCCACCAATCTGGTCTCCACTTAAGGAGGCACTGGAGCGCACTAACAGCCCCTCTGGCCAAGTGACATAGGCCAAGTCCCCCGCAGGAGCAGACTTGGCAGGCGTGGGTTTCGGAGTCGCCGCAGGCTTAGCAGCATCGCCTGCTGCCGCGCCCTCTTCTGGAGGAGGATTAGGTGCACGGGTTTGGGTGGGAGAAAAGGCAACGCCCTGCTCCTCCGGGAAAACAGGCTTCTCGGGAATGGCACCATACTTCTCGATGTAGTGACGCGAAACCGCATAAGCTCCAGCACCAATCAAAGCCAAAGTGATAAAGATGCCGAGGAAAACCCGGATACAGCCAGATACACGCATTGCCTAGGAGAAATTAGGGGGGCACGAAGGTCTGCCTAATGCTACACGAAGCTGAAGCGGCGTAGGAGAGTCACCGCGATTCAGCGCAGATTAGCGATCGCTCCCCTAGAGCGGGTTCAGCCTAGGCCTATTTGTCACAGGCAACCAAGTAAGCCACCAAGAACAACTCCTGATCATCAATCCAACAGTTCGCCATCCCAAAGCCTGCCCGGTCTGCTAATGCTCCAAATTCATCAGGGCTGTACTTATAGGAATGTTCGGTCAGCAATCGCTCCCCAGCCTGGAAGGAAATAATGGCATCGCCCACAGTAACCGTCTGCTCAATCAGGCTCTCGATATACATCTCAATACGCCCCACAGCCTCGTTATAAAAGGCGCGATAGCAGAATTGTTCTAGATCAAAATCAGCACCTAGCTCACCATTAATACGGTGGAGCAAATTGAGCGCAAAATCCGCAGAAACCCCAGCCGCATCGTCATAGGCTGCTTCTAGCACAGCCTTATCCTTCTTCAAGTCCACCCCAATCAACAAGCCGCCACCGGGACCCACTAGTTGCGCCACATTGTTCAAGAAGGCAACTGCTTCATCGGGCTGGAGATTGCCAATGGTGGAGCCGGGGAAAAAGGCTGTTTTATTCTTGCCTCGCAGAGTTTCAATCTCCGGCAGACTCAGGGGCTGGGTATAATCAGCGCAAATAGCCACTGTGGCTAAGCCGGGATATTGACTCGCCAGGGCTTCGCAGGACTCCACTAAATGCTGCTGGGAAATATCCAATCCCACATAGGTGGGCAGCGATCGCTGAGTATTCGTTATGGCATCTAACAGCGTGCCGATCTTCTTGCTGCTACCGCTGCCATATTCCACCAGTACGCCATCCGCCAAATGGGTCGCGATCTCGGCACCATGCTCTGCGAGGATCTTCAGCTCGGTGCGGGTGGGGTAATACTCAGATTGCTGGGTGATTTGCACAAACAACTCAGCACCTCGCTTGTCGTAAAGACACTTTGCCGGCACGGCCTTGGGTTGATGCTGGAGACAGGTCAGCACCGTCTCACGAAAGTCTTCTTCTACCGGATGCAGGTCAAAAGACTGAACCCCACCGACCTCCCCAGATTGCGTCCCAGAGTAGGACTGGGCAGTGTGCAGAGCAGAGTCAAGCATCACGGACATAGCGGACAAAACCTCTGAGAATAATGTAGATCGCTCCGCAAGGATTCAACTCATCGTGCTGCAAACAACTGATTGGGATGGGTTTAGAATTGCTAAACCAAGTAGTTGTCTGCACAACTTGAGTTCGACGTCGTTCGCGATCGCCTTTCCTAGACTAGCGTGACATTCCTGAGATAACACAAGCATCTAAAAGGAGAAAATCCCCCTTGACAACGAGCCTGGAACTAGATCTGGTAACCCGACTGAGAGACGAATGGAATCAGGGACGTTTGGGACAGAAATCGACGGTATGCCACAAAAAACGGCGAAACTTGCCCCGATATCTCCCCCTACTAACGACGGTCATTCCCTCTACAGAGCCAATCGAATTCCGCTGAACTGCCACCGCGCCGCAGGCGGGAAGAAATTGCGATAGGTATGGCGAATATGGTTCAACGAAGTTGCACAAGAGCCACCGCGCAGCACAAGCTGATTACACATAAATTTGCCGTTATATTCACCAATCGCCCCCTCCGCCGCTCGATACCCTGGATAGGGAGAATAGCTACTCTGGGTCCATTCCCACACGTCACCAAACATTTGCTTAAGCCCCTGCTGCTCGGCTGCCACAGCGGGCTGGGGATGCAGAATATCCTGGTCCACAAAGTTCCCCTCAACCGCCAAACCACGACTGGCCAGCTCCCACTCCGCTTCAGTGGGCAAACGCTTTCCAGCCCAGCGAGCAAAGGCCTCCGCCTCATAGCCACTCACATGACAGACCGGCTCGGCTAGGTTCACGGGCTGTAAACCAGCCAACGTCATAACGCACCAACCACCGTCGTGCTGCTCCCAATACAGCGGTGCAGTCCAACCTTCTTTCTGAACGGTGCCCCACCCTTCCGAAAGCCAGTGCTGGGCTTGTTGGTAACCGCCGTCGGCCATGAACTCCAGATATTCGCCATTAGTGATCAGGCGATCGCCCAAAGCAAAATTCTCCAGAAACACCTTGTGGCGCGGCCCTTCATTATCAAAAGCGAAAGCATCAAACTCTCTGGCCAAACCATCCACATCCTGCCCAATCTCAACAACGCCTCCGGCAAAAGAGTCATATCCCAGAGTCGGAACCGTGGCTTTCCTCGCCATAGCCAAATCCTGGCGATAGGCCGGACGCAAAGGATTCGTCGCCAAAATATGTTTGATATCCGTCAGTAGTAGCTCCTGGTGCTGCTGCTCATGGTGCAGGCCCAATACCACTAACGCCTCCACCTCTCGATTCCCCGCCTGTTGCTCAATCAGCTCCGCCATAGCCCCATCTACCGCCGCCCGATAGGCATAGATGTCCTTCACCGTAGGGCGAGACAGCAGCCCCCGCTGTGGCCGGGGATGACGCTGCCCCACCGCTTCATAATAGGAATTAAAGCAATAGCCATAGCCCGGATGAAACAGCTCATAGCCCGGCAGATGGGGGACCAGCAGAAACGTCTCAAAGAACCAGCTCACATGGGCCAAATGCCACTTGGGTGGGCTCACATCCGCCATGGTCTGGATCACGTAGTCTTCAATTTCCAGGGGCGAGCAGAGGCGATCGCTCACCGCCCGAACTTGCCGATACTGCTCTAGCAAAACACTGCTCGACGGAACACCAGGGGAACTGTTCTGAGATCGATTGGGGGCAAGGGGGCTGGAAACAGAAGACATGAAAACTGGGGAAAGAGTGACAAGGCAAATAGAGGCAGCAGCAACGCATGATCGGCACATCACTGATGCACACTGGCCCCCTATAAACTGTAGCGATCCAATCCGATAAAAACAGTCCCTTGATCCCAATTCAAAAGGGGTGCTATGATTGCAGACCTTGATTAGAAAGATTATTGCTGGAGCCAGCGCGCCATGACGAAACGCACCTTTGGTGGAACCAAAAGAAAGCAGAAGCGTACCTCTGGCTTCCGCGCCCGTAGCCGCACCCGCACCGGCTCCAATGTGATTAAAGCTCGTCGCAAGAAGGGCCGCGCTCGTCTTGCTGTGTAGTCACAGCTTGATTTACAGCGTAGCAATTTAGCTTCCGCGATTGCTCATTTTTAGGACGCAAGCCCAACTCGGGTTTGCGTCCTAATGTTTGTATGGAGCTAAGCAAGATCGAAGGATTTCGGATTAGCCTTCCCCAAAGCAAGCTTGTTTATTGAGCGAAGAAACCGTTACTTCGAACTTACTATGGCGCTGCCCAAGCCCTATCGGCTCAGAAAACGCAAAGAATTTGATCGAGTCTACCGCCGGGGCAAACGCTGGGGGGGGCAAGCATTACTCCTACGTATCGCTTCCCAAACCACAACGATTACGGCTCCCAGCAAACCCGCTTCTCTCATAAAACAATCTACGACAGAGTCTGACTTGCCCCCGCCTCGCCTCGCCAAACCGATCAAGCTAGCTCAGCGCGATCGCCACCCCAGCCGTATTGCAGTCGTCGTCAGCACCAAGGTCCACAAACGCGCCGTGGTCCGTAACCGAGTTCGTCGACAGATCCAAGCCGCTTTCCAAACGCTTCTGCCCCAGCTCAAACCCGATCAATTACTCGTCATCACCGTCAAAGCCAGCGCAGTAGAATGCGATTATTACAAATTTTTGCAACAATTAGAACTACTACTGATCAAAGCTGAGGCACTCCATGGGCATTAAGGAAGAAATTTTCTACGAAGGTGGACCCCATAAAGGAGAACTGATCATCAATGGGCTGATTGGTCTCACCATCATCGGTCTACCCCTCGCAGTGGGAGCCTTGGTTAGAGCGCTCTGGTTACGCTATCGCATCACCAACCGTCGCATCTCCATTACCGGTGGCTGGATGGGGCGCGACAAATACGAATTCATCTATAACGAAGTACTCAAAGTCGTTTCCATGCCTCGGGGTGTCGGCCTGTGGGGGGACATGGTGGTGACCATGAACGACGGCTCCCGCATTGAGATGCGTGCAGTACCTAAGTTCCGCGAAGTCGAAGCCTTCATCAATGCGCGCACCGAAAGCAAGAAAGCTGAGCGTAAAGCAGAACTCCAAGGCAAAAGCAAAAAAGCCAAGAAGGCTTAGGACATTTCATCCTGAATTGCTGCGATCGGCAAGGCAATGGGTAGTGGGTAAAAGGCGACCGGATGCCATTACCGATTACCCATTATTTGTTTATAAAGGATCGGTCCAATGGCGGCGTTCCGCCCATGGAACGTCACCGAGAACCACTAGAATGAGAGGCGCTTGTGGCATGTTTGCTGACGCAGCACTGAGCCATAAGCCTTCCAGCGATCGCGATATCTAATTGGTATCTAAACCTGGGAATCGTAAATCAGTAGAGGCGCAACGGCAGGCGAATGGATTTCGGCATTGGCTTTCTTTCAAACAACGTAATGCTGCCCATCCTAGATTTTTTCTATGGATTGGTTCCCAGCTATGGACTCGCGATCGTCGCCCTCACCCTTGTGGTGCGCACCGCAGTCTTTCCCTTAAGTGCTGGGTCTATTCGCAGTGCCCGACGCATGAAGGTGGTCAATCCCCTCATGCAGGAGCGCCAAAAAGAAGTAAAAGAGCGCTATAAAGACGACCCCACCAAACAGCAAGAAGAGCTGGGCAAGATTTTTAAGGAATTTGGCAATCCCCTTGCAGGCTGTCTGCCAGTGGTCTTCCAAATGCCCATCCTCTTTGCCCTCTTCGCCACACTGCGAGGGTCGCCATTTGCGGATATCAATTACAGCGCTAATATCCAGGTCCTGCCCCAGGAAAAGATTGAACAGGTCCAGCCCGTTGCCTTTGCGACCAAGCCTCAAACCATTTACTTCTCTGAGCAGGAGCATGCCAAGATCGCTGCGGTGATTCCCAGCGGTAATAACTTGGCGGTGGGCGATCGCGTTGGCATCGAGTTCAAAACCGTCGATGGTGCTCCCCTCAAAGAACTCATTGCCGATTATAAAGACGTTGACCTCACCCCCCAGTGGACCATCACCAAAGGTGATGATGTCATCAAGGTTGAAGCGGATGGCAGCATCACGGCCCTAAAGCCCGGTGATGCCACCGTCCAAGGTCAAATTCCTGGCGTAGCCACCAACCGTGGTTTCCTCTTCATCGAAGCCCTAGGTCGCGTTGGTGCCACCAATGCCGATGGCAGCATTAACTGGGACATCGTCAGCATGGTCCTTGCCTTTGGTGTCAGTCTGTTTGTCAGCCAACGCCTCACCAACCAAGGCAATAAGCCCAAAGACGGCGAAGCCAATCCTCAGCAAGCCCAACAAGAGACCATTGCCAAGGTGACTCCGGTTCTCTTCTCCGGCATGTTTCTCTTCTTTCCCCTACCTGCCGGTGTACTGATGTACATGGTGCTGGCCAACATCTTCCAGACCGTGCAGACCTTCTTCCTCATGCGAGAACCGCTGCCAGAGAACGTCCAAAAAATGCTGGATGAACAAACCCGCAAGGAAAACGCCGGGGTCAACCGACCCGCCTTCGAACCCAAGGGTGGCAAGGCTAAAATGAGGACCGTGGACGTAGAAGCCAAGCCCATCGAGAAAAAAGTAGAAAAAAAAGTAGAGAACAAACCTGCCGCTACGAAGAGTGGCAATTCAAAAAAGTCCAATAATCGAAACCAGAGTAAAAAGCGCTCTAAGAAGCGTAAATAACTCATCCCCACTCATCGCCTAGGGTTGCATCACTGCGCCCTAGGCGATTTGCGTTTTAGGCTCAGGTGATTAGACCCAAAATAGATCTGAGATCGCCCAACCGACATCCCCCCGATCCAACACCGCTTATTCTCTTCTCTTAAATTGTTAGAGCGTGACCCATGAGCCAGGCAATTCCCTCCCATCTCCAGTCCCACCTCGACCAAGGCATCCAATGGCTACACAAGCTTCTGGAACTGAGTGGCTTTAGCGCCGACATCAGCGCCGATATCGTTGAGCCTTTGTCCCATGAGCACGCCGAAGTAGACGATCGCGAAGAAAGTGTGGCTTGGCTAACGATCGACAGCAGCGAGCTAGACCCAGAAAAGGTGAAATTGCTCATTGGCGATAAAGGCGAAGTCTTAGATGCCATTCAGTATCTGGCGAGCCTGGAACTGAACTTCAAGGCAGAGCAGAATGCCCAACGGGCCTATGTCGTGGACATTGATGGCTATCGCGATCGCCGCCAACAAGAACTCAAGCAACTGGTCACAGAAGTCGCTGCCGTGGTCAAAAGCTCCCGCAAACCCTTCGAAATTTGCGGGCTCTCCTCAGCCGAACGCCGGGAAGTCCATACCCTGCTCAAAGCGGGTTTCCCCACGATGGAAACCTTCAGCCGAGGCAAAGAGCCAGACCGTCGCCTCGTCGTCCAGCCCCGTCGCCCCAGTGAAGGCAACTCCACAGAAAAAACGGCAAAGGCCCATTAAGGCGAAAGCCCGTTAAAGTTAAAGTTCTCGGAACTGGCTGGGTTGCCTATTCATTCCGCAACAAACAAGCCCTAAGATTAATTCAGGTTTAGACAGGCATGGTCGAACAGGCACCGTCGCGCCATACTTTGTTTACAGGCTCACGGCATTCATAGGCTTGGCACAACCCAACGGTGAATCCGTCCCAGTGCCCTCTGGGAGTCCAGCCCATTGATTTGTCAAAACAGCCAATCTGCCCTGAAAGATTTAGGAGTGACTTGCCATGAAAGACCCCTCAAAATCTCCCCTGGGCAAACCGGCATCAGACCAATCGCCCCTGGGCACGGTGCCCATGTCCCAGCTGCTGCAAATCCCTGAGAAGCAGCTCACCGTTGAGGTCAAGGACTACCTCCCAGACTTAGAAACCCTGATGCCAGTCCAAGGCATCATCAAAATTCACCACAAGGGCACCTTCCTGGAAGTCAGCGCCCAGGCAACTGCCATTGTGACCCTGGTGTGCGATCGCTGCCTAGCCCAGTACAACCACCGCGTTGCCCTGGACACCACCGAAATCATTTGGCTCGAAGAGCCCGAAGACCTAGGCAAAGCCGACTGGACGGAGCGAGAGCTCGAAACCGAAGACCTGATCGAGCGCATTTCTCCCACGGGCAGCCTCGACCTAACCCAATGGCTTTACGAGCAGCTCTGCCTAGCAATTCCGCCCCAAAAGCTCTGCGACAACAGCTGTGACGGCATCGCCGTGAAAGAAGAGCCAGCGACTAGCAGCGAGCCGGAGATTGACCACCGCTGGGCTGCCCTCGCCAAGCTCAAGCAGCAAATGTCGTCCTAAAGGCGATCGCCAAGGAACCAGGATTCAATTGCACTGTTAGGCATCAACCCCTGGCAGGGACATGCCATGCCATGTCCCTACGGTGATATTAAGGTCTAATCACATTTCCATTCCATCAGTCACAGCCCGCCCTTCCCTATCAGCCTATGTCCTTCCCAACTGAATTTGAGCTGATGCTGCGGGCGCGGTACCCCATCCTCTACGTTCCCACCCCCGAGGAAGAACGCCTCGAAGCCAGCATTGCAACCTGCGCGAAAAACCTCGGCAACCGCGCCGTCTACACCTGGGACTTTGTCGATGGCTATCGCGGCAATGCCAACGACAGCGGTGTAGCCGTACGAAATCCCCTCCAAGCCCTAGAGCATCTCGAAAAGCTGCCCACTAGCACCCCCGTCATCGCCATTCTGCGAGACTTCCACCGTTTTTTGGAAGACGTAGCCGTGGCTCGAAAACTGCGTAACCTCAGCCGTCTGTTCAAGTCCCAAGCCAAAAACATCGTGATTACTTCGCCAGAGCTGGTGTTGCCGCCAGAACTAAGCGAGCTGGTGACTGTGCTGGAATTTCCCCTGCCCAGGGTGGAGGAAATCAAGCAGGAGCTAGAACGGCTACTTAGCGCCACAGGGCAACGACTCGGTGAACGAGAACTTGATAACCTGATCCGCTCTTGTCAGGGATTGAGTCTGGAGCGGATTCGCCGAGTGATTGCCCGGGCGATCGCCACCCATGGTGAAATCAACACCGACGACCTAGACCTCGTCCTAGAAGAAAAGCGCCAGACCATTCGCCAAACCCAGATCCTCGACTTCTACCCCACCACGGAGCAAATCTCCGACATCGGTGGCTTAGATAATCTCAAGGACTGGCTGCTACGTCGAGGCGATGCTTTTAGCGAAAAGGCTCGTCAGTATGGCCTGCCTCACCCCAGGGGGTTATTGCTTGCTGGTATTCAGGGCACGGGTAAATCCTTGACGGCCAAGGCGATCGCCCACCACTGGCACCTCCCCCTCCTGCGCCTCGATGTGGGTCGCCTCTTCGCAGGTCTTGTTGGCGAATCCGAATCCCGCACGAGGCAAATGATCCAAATTGCCGAAGCCCTCTCCCCCTGCATCCTCTGGATCGACGAAATCGATAAAGCCTTCGCCGGATTGGGCGGTCGCGGCGACTCCGGCACGACAAACCGCGTCTTCGGCACCTTCCTCACCTGGCTAGCCGAAAAACAATCTCCCGTTTTCGTAGTTGCCACCGCCAACAACATCCAAACCCTCCCCGCAGAACTTCTGCGCAAGGGCCGCTTCGACGAAATTTTCTTCGTCGGCCTACCCAACGACCAGGAGCGCGAGGCCATTTTTGAGGTCCACCTCGCTCGCCTACGCCCCCACAATCTCAAGGCCTACGACCTCAAGCGCCTCGCCTACGAAACCCCGGACTTTTCCGGCGCGGAGATTGAACAAACCCTAGTGGAAGCCATGCATATCGGCTTTAGCCAGGACCGCGACTTCACCACAGACGATGTTCTCCAAGCTGCCAGCCAAATCGTCCCCCTAGCCCGCACCGCCAAGGACCAAATTGAAGCCTTGCAAGAATGGGCCTCCGCCGGTCGTGCCCGCCCCGCCTCGAATTACAGCAGCCTCAGCAGTCGTATCCAAGGAATCCAGCAGCCCGATTAGTCCCTGTCCCAGACAAAACAACAAAAAGAGCTGAGACAAAGCAAGGCTCGATGAAGTTTCATTCGTCACATCCCCAATCCGTAATTCATCTGTTCGAATAAAAGGATACACAGGCCCTACTGAGTTCTTCTTCAGAGTTTGAAAGAACCCAAGCGAGGTCCATTGATTGCTTCAGGACAAGACCTGGCATGACTCGTATCCACCCCCGCAAGTCCCCTCTTCACCTAGCATCAGCATTGCTACTAGGAATGGCGATCGCCCCCCTAGGCTGGGCCACGGCAGCCCATGCCAAGACGCCCTTAAAGCGAGCCACCATCACCCAGCTCCGCAACCGCGTCCAGCTCAAGCCCAAATGGGCCCAGTTGCGTAAAGCTAGATCCAGTGACATTCTCACGCCTGGTGATCAAGTGGCGACTGGCCGCGCCGCCTTCGCCGAATTCAGCTTCAATGAAGGCACTCTGGCTCGCATGGGGGAACGGGCCATCTTTCGATTTATTCCCCGCAGCCGCAACTTTAGCTTGAGCAAAGGCACTGTGCTGTTGCTCATTCCACCGGGCCAGGGCAAAACTCGCGTCCAGACGCCCAACATCCGCACTGGCATTCGCGGTTCTGCATTGTTTATTCGTCACGACCCCGCCAGTAACACCACCCTAGTCGGAGCCTTAACCGATAGCGGCATTGAGGTCAGCGATCTCGAAGGTGGCCCTAGTCAAATTCTTAAAGCCGGACAAATGGCGGTGGCAGTGGACGGCGAGATTGAAGGGCTCTATGACTTCGATCTCAAAACCTTCTTTGAAAGTAGCCCCCTAACTGAAGGCATCCTCACAGGTGAAGCAGGCTCAGACAAAGTGCTAGCAGAGATCCAAGCAGGGCTTAAGGCCCAGGGCGACTTTACCACCGCCTCCAGTAGTCCCGTCCTAGAAACCCCCAGCTTCGTCAAACTATCTTCGGAAGCTGAGACCACCGCAAAAACAGATAGCGTCAACTTAGATGTAGAAACTGAGTTAGAGCTTGCGCCCCTCGATGGCCTGTCAGCTTCTCAAGACAGCAGCATCTTTCCGGGGCAATCGCTCGGCATTTCCCTAGAAGCAGACTCGTCTGAAACGGATATTTCCCCAATATCTCAGCCGCCAGCATCGATTACCACCGGGGTAGAGCTGTCAGGGCAAGAGCAGCCAGAAGCAGAAATTCCAGAGCCAACAAGACCGGAACCAGGTGCACCCAACCCCGAAGCCGAAGTTCCAGAGCCTGTGACTCCAGAGCCAGAAGTACTACCTGAACCTGAAATTCCCACACCGCCCCTCCCAGAACCGGAAATCCCCGAGCCGGAAGCACCCACCCAAGCACAACCAGACCCAACACCTGGCGATGGTGATTTTCCTGGCCGAGGTAACGATGAGAGTATCGATCTAACTTTGGATACCACCCGACCACGAGGGGATTTGTCCACAGCCGAGATGCTCAACTAGCCATCAGCTAAGTTCAGAGGCGAGCAACTGATCTCATTGCTCACCCCCCTTCTCCCTAGCGTTGCCAGCGCAACAGCAGACAGCCCCCCATTACAACAGGCAGGGACAAGACAATTACCAAAGCTGTTCCATCGCTCACCCCAGCATCCGGCAAAAACAACAGCGGTCCCAGCAATTTGATCACCGCAGAAATTGCCGCTGAAGCCAGCAGCAATTTCCCCAGAAATCCTAGGGCATCAGCTTTCATGCCTCGTCCTCAGCGATAACAGTTGCCTTAGGTGCAGTCTTAGGCTTCCACCCTTCTTTGACGATTTGCTTACTGCGAGCCATGGCCAGGGACTGGGCTGGAACGTCTTTGGTCAAGGTGGAACCTGCAGCAATCGTGACGTCGCTACCAATGGTGATGGGGGCAACCAGGACGCTGTTAGAGCCGGTTTTGGCGCGATCGCCAATTACGGTCTTATGCTTATTCACCCCGTCATAGTTAGCCGTGATCGTGCCAGCCCCCACATTCACCTTTTCGCCCAGCTCCGCATCACCGATATAGGAGAGGTGGGAAACATTGGTGCCTGCTCCAATGGTTGATTTTTTGATTTCAACGAAGTTACCCAAACGGCAACCCTCACCCACATCGGCATGGCCCCGCAGATGAGTGTAGGGACCAACCCGAGTATTGTTGCCCACCTTGCTATCGAGGATGACGGAATACATTGCCGTGACGCCATCGCCAACCTGGCTGTTCTCCACCAAAGTTCCAGGTCCAATACGACAGCCCGCACCAATGGTGCTGTTGCCCCGCAGGTGGGTCTGGGGCTCAATCACCGTCTCAGCACCGATGGTTACAGTGTCGTCAATGGTGCAGCTATCGGGGTCGATCAACAGGACACCCTGGGCCATGAGTTCATTTTTGAAGCGGGTCTGGAGAATGCTGTAGGCCCCGGCGAGTTGGCGGCGATCGTTAATGCCTAGGGTCTCTTCAAAATCCTCAACGTCCACGGCAATCACCGGCTCCAGGTAATCCACGACCTCCGTAAGGTAGTACTCGCCTTGGTCGTTATCGGTGCTCAGCTTGGGCAGGGCATCTTTTTCAAGGGCAGGCCAGTTAAAGCAATAGACCCCGGCGTTGACACGGCAGTTGGTCTTTTGCTCAGGGGTGCAATCCCGGTCTTCGATAATTTGGGTGAGCTTGTTGCCTTCGCCACAGAAGACGCGACCATAACCAGCAGGGTTAGGAATTTGGGCGCTTAGGAGAGTGGCACCGTTACCCCGGTGAGCTTCCACCAAATTCTTCAAGGTCTCGGGGCGCAGGAGGGGCACATCGCCATTGAGCACGAGCAGGTCTCCCTGGAAGCCCTTGAGGTGGGGCATGAGTTGCTGTACGGCATGGCCCGTGCCGAGCTGCTCTGCCTGCAGGACAAATTCTACGGAGCTATCCTCGCCCAAGGAGGCTTTCACTTCATCGGCACCATAGCCCACGATGACAAAGCGCCGCTCGACGTCCAGGTCCCGCAGGCTGTGCAACACCCATTCGACCAGCGATCGCCCCCCTAGGGGATGGAGAACTTTGGGCAGGCGGGACTTCATACGGGTGCCCTTACCAGCAGCCAAAATTGCAACGGCCAAAGGGGTCTGACTCATAGGTTAGAGACTCAAATCAATAATCAACGGAACCACAAAGCAACGGAGGAAAACTTCCCCAGCGATTTCTCTGCACAGCCCCTGCACCACCACCACCTGGAATCTCTAGGTTTAACAGAACCTAATTTGTCCTAGGGGAGTAGCCACGGCTAAATAGAGACTGGGCAGGTCAAGCTTGGACAATTATATAGACGGTCGCTCCAGTGGGGCAGCAATGGCTACAGCATGGCGAAACTTTACGCAGATACTCCCAGGGAAACAAGGCTAAATCTAGGCATAGAGCCGAGAGCAGAATATCTAGGAAGTACATTGGAACTATTTAATAATGCCCTGGAAGCGATCGCCGACTCAAAATCAGGACAGTCCATCAATCTTTTTCCCGACTCAAATCACTATATTTTTGAGTCATTTGTAAGCTGACAGATCCACTGAAAAGGTTTACAGTCCTTCACTTAGGCTGTGAGTTCCCCCTTCAAGTCGGCAATACTATTAGCAAGCTCCCCTCTACTTTCGGGAGAGTAAATGCTAGGGATGCTCCACCACCGGTTACGGTTCGATCTGCTAGGATTCTGAGCCACAGCTCAAGCCTGCGTTCATTCGAACTTCATCGCTGCCATCGCAGCTTTCCACTTCTATCGCTCCTAGAGATGGTTAACTCCATGGCAGTTTCCCCCCAACCCACGCTTTATCCCACTGGTAATGATGCTGCGACCTCTGCGGCGATCGCTCTGCTGGTCCATTACTTCGACCTGGCCCCCGCCTCAGCCCAGCTCCTCGTCAAGAAATGGCTCACCCATTATCCAGCGATTTGGGTACGAGCGGCGGTGACCGAAGCGCTGTATCAAGGACGCTATAAACCTTTCTCGGTGGAGCAAATTCTGGCCTTTTGGCAGCGGCGAGAAAAATCTATACCCCATTTCAACAAAGAATTCGAAACCATCATTGCAGTGCCGCTCCAAGGGAGCTTTAAGACTGAAATGGATGTGGCTATTGAAGGCAATGACGAGATGACTTCTTCAAGAGGGGCAGCCCCCTCAGCGAGAGAAACAGACGACGAACGAGCTGCTGCCCCAGAACCAGCGATAGCCCCCGACACAACCCTTGCCGAAGCCATTACAGCCGCTGAGCAAGATCAATCCGTTGTTGAGCACAGCCCCCTCCCCCGGCCCCGTCTCATGCTGCCAGGAGAACTACCAGGCAAAGGGCTGCTAGCTCAAAGCTCCGTCGCTGCATCAGATAATGCCAGTGACAACTCGAATGCCTCAGCCAACCGTTCGACATCAGCACCTCCGGTGCCCGGAGCCTCAGCCCTGATTCACCCCCAGGGATTTGACGGTGTCCTCGATCCTCGCCCCCGCCCCCAGGTGACCCAAGGGCCAGACTCAGCCCTCGTAGCAAACTCAAAAGCAAAACAAATCCAGCCGCCTCCCATTGGCCGCTTCACCCCGGCAGCTGATCCCTCGGGCTTTGCCTCCCGCCTCAAAACTGTCGTCGAACAAGCCATTGCAAAAACTCAGGTCCAAGCAGAACAACTGAGTTTGGAGACCGCGATCGCCAGCCAGCTCGCCAACGACCCAGTCCTAGGTCAACCCAGCCCAGAGGAATCTTCGTTAGCAAAGGATGGTGCGACGGATCAAGCCTCCGGGGTCGTCGCCGAGGCGATCGCAAAACTAGAGCAACCGCAGTTCCAAGAAGAGGCTAGTGGGTTAGTAGAAACAACAAACTCAGTAGAGCCCACCCACTTCGAAATGGCTGAAGTAGAGACATCTTTGAGCCTAGAAAATCCATCAGAGTCCATCGCAACGCCGGAGGCTAAGCTTCAAACCACAATCTCGTCTGGGGAAATCAGCCCCTGGGACCGAGATTCAACCCCGAACGCGGATGCAATCGACTCGGAGATGCTTGAATCGTTAGCATCAGAGTCGATCAACAGTGGAGCGAACGTCATTGAACCAGGTGCCATTGAACCAGATGCCGCCACGCTGGACATCAACTTCGAAACCGAAGCGATCGCCGCTCCCCAAGTCCTGGAACAACCGCCAGAGCCAGAATTCCCCCAAGCAGAAGCTGTGAGCCCCTCTGCTGCATTGGATCAGAGCTTAAGTAAAGCCGAAGTTGAGACCGCGATCGCCGAGGAGCCAAATGGACCAAACGAGGTAAACGTCGAAGCACTTTCTGAGCAAACAACTCCCTTTGAAGACCGTTTCCCCCTGAGCAACCCCCAGGAAAAGCCATCGACAGCCTCCGACACTCCCAGGGACGCCATCGACATCGAGCTAGACAAGCGCTTGATCGAAACCACTCTAGATGAAGAACCCGAAATCTCTTTCACCCCACCTGATAACGACCGACTAGACCTTGTCTTTGAATCAGAACCCGCCCCTCAAGTGAAGCCTCGTAATCGCTTTCAAGCAGCCGTTGAGGCAGATGAGGCGGCAATCCTAGCGAAAGGAAGCGAAGCGACATTACTCAACGGTGAAGCCCTCACTCACCCCTTAGAATCAGGCTTGGATGACCCCTTAGAGTTTGATGGCCCATTGGATATCAACATCGCCCCTGATGAAACCGGCGATATCACCGAACGCAGCCCCAAAACCATCACCACCACAAACTCCCCCAGCGAAGCTGATACTCCCTCATCCCAAGCAAACTCCATCAACATAGACCGATCCAACCAGGAGAATCCATCCCCAGCGCTAGCCCCCACAGAGCTGCAGCCCACTGCAACGCCTCAAACTGCTCCACACTCAGAACTTCAGCCGGACAATGCCCTCGAAATTTCCCAGGTCTCCAGCCTGATGGCGGGGCTCACCCAGCGAAATGATGCCAACCTCTACAGCGAATTATCTCTACCCAGTGTTGATGCCACCCCTGCTGATGTTAAGACCAGCATTGTTGATGCCCTTGAGCCAGAGCCCAGCAGTGAGGATAGCGAAGCAGCCAATCCTAATCGTCCTCAAGACTAGTGCCCAAGACCAACTGCAAAGCGTTCCGCGAAGAGACTGGTGAGAGACCCACTTTATCCCTCCCTTATTTCCAGCCCATTGAGCCACTACCCTGGGGACTCCACCGTCCAGTACCCTTGGAGAGAGAACATTGCGCTGCAATGCTCCAAAACAATGAGATACGATAGTCTGCTCCACAATCCATCCAGGACAGCCTATGGCTGCCCAGGCGTTACAAGAACTGTAACCGCCTCAAACTGGACCGATTGCTCCGTTATTCTGAAGGCCCATGGCTCCTCCCCGCCTAACGGTTGTGCCATCGCTCCAGGACCTCCCGGCCCCAGCGACCACACCAGAACAGCTCGATAGCATTAAGGCTCAGCTTGACCTCGTTTTGCTGGCCTTAGAAGCGATCGCCAATCTCGGTTCCGAGGCGATGCTCCAAGCCGCCGAAGACCTCCACCTGTCAGACATCATCTCCGACCGGGTGGCGCTCTGGCGACTGCGCCAGTCCAACCCTCTGCGTAAAAGCAGCGGCGGACGCAAGAAGCTCGACATTGAGGAAGCTCGCGCCCTAGTGCTCATCAGCGCCCACTTGGCGACCCATCACCAAGGGAGCATACGCCAGGCGATCGAATGTCTCGAAAAGCTAACTGAGCAGGGTAAGCCTCCTTACGCTGCGGCACTTCTAGGCGATTATCTAGATCGCTTCTGCAACTTCTACGAAGAGCGCATGGCAGAATCCGACACGGCGGTGCCCGAACTCACGGACCTCGCCCTCAAGCTCCTGATTGACCTGCTGTTCTATAGCAGTAGTGGTGGCCGCCGCCGCCTTTGGCTAGCCCTACTGGATCGCGCCCAAGCCGCTAACACCACAGATCACTAGCCTCTCTACAATTCAGCTTTACCTCAGCTGTAACCATCCCCCCAGCTCAACCTTCTTCACAGAAGTTCAACCCGCAGTCTGTGGCTCAAACGCCCAGGCTCACCGCTGAGACAATCGCCAGAAAGCCATGTCCAACGTTAAACACCGCTATAGTTCCGAATCCTGGACCCTGGATCTCAGTGGCAAGCGCTCAGCGCTGTCTCGCTGGACCGGGCGTGATGTTCTGCGCGATGAAGAATTTCGCCTCTCCCTACTAGGAGCCCAGGGCGGTATTGCTCCGGTCGTGTGGTTGTCGGGCGATCGCCCCTGCTTCGAAGCGCTCCACAAAACCGTCGAAGCCTATGTTCAACAAGGCCTAGGCGAACCGGTTCTTGCGAAGAAATCAACCTTTCCTGCTGGCTCCCAAGGCTCGGTCATCTCAGCCCAAAGCCAGTTTTCCCTAGAAGCCCAAGGACTTCTACGCCACAACCTGAACTACAGCCCGAACGACAGCAGCAGCCCCCGCAAAATGCAGCTCTCTATGCTCCAGCTCGCCGATCTCCTGGCCGTGCTGGACCAATGGCAAACTGGAACATTGGCCCTGCCCGAACGTCAATCCAGGCTCCGTCTCCTGCCTGGTGGCAAAGACAACGACTTTGTCGTGCCCACCTGGGGCAGAATCGCTGCCAGCCTCGTCGTGGCACTGGGAGCCACTGGCATTGGTGGCTACTTCATATCCCAAAATCTGCCCAGCAGCGACCAGCCAGTCGCACTGGAAAATCTCCCCGCCGAAGCAGAGGCAGAAGCGGATTCCAGTCCGACCTTCGGCGCGTCTCCTGACAGTGTCTTTG
Organism: uncultured Pseudanabaenaceae cyanobacterium; assembly: GCA_938021205.1. Lineage (GTDB taxonomy): Bacteria > Cyanobacteriota > Cyanobacteriia > PCC-9006 > JAAUQQ01 > JAAUQQ01. The sequence continues at coordinate 2,986 of CALIGI010000249.1, read as the reverse complement.
GACAATTTCCCACTGCCAGTGGCCCGCCCATCACTAGCCAGGCAAGCGAAGGAGATGCCGCCTTCAACAGTCCCCTAGTCCCACCCCAGGATGCTCAAACAGCGCCGCCCCCAGGAATTAACTTTCCGGTGCTTCCCCTACCGAGTGACAGCAACCTGGGACAAATCCCGCTCCCCCCAACCAGCCTCCCAGCCAGCAGTGACTCTACGACTAGCTTTCCTCCCCAATCTAGCAGTGAAGATCTCACCATCGCGAGTGCGGACGGGGGAATCGTCAGCAGTCCAGACTTAAGCAGCCCAGACTTAATAAGTCCCACTCCCACCAGTCCATCCGCAGACTTGAGCATTGCCAATGCCATTCCTGGAACCACTGCCGAAGCCCCTCCCCAACCAGAGCCTACCCTCGATGACAGTCCTCTCCTAGCAGGGGCCTCTGCAGCCGAACTAACCGGCGGAGAAAGTGCGGACGAGGAAGCCAGCCTTGCTGCCGCCCCTCCACTCATCCAGCAGCCCAGCTCTGAGATCACCCCCGCTCCAGCAGTAGAAACAGCCAAGATTGCCACGGGCAACGCAGATGCAGCGGCCCCAGCAAGCGACCTTCTCACTTCAGCTCCCACAGGAACCAACAGTCGCGTTGGCCAACCCATCCCAGAAAGCGAGCCCGTCTTTACGGCTCCCCCCGCGCCACCGGCTCCCCAGGTCAGCGTCGCCAAACCGCTTCCCAGCAACAATCAATCCCGCGCAGTCCAGGCTTACTTACAATCCAATTGGAAGCCCCCTGCCGCCATTCAACAGCCCCTGCAATATCGCCTACGCGTTTCTCCCGAAGGCAAACTCTCCAGCGTAGAGGCCCTCAGCCCCAACGCCCAGCTCTATGTCACAGATGCCCAGCTTCCTCCAGTGGGCGGTACCATCAACGGTGCAGCAGATACAGTGCAATCCACAATGGTGGTGACTCTGACACCTTCGGGGCTGGTGAATGTGGCTATTGAGAAAACAGCGCCTGCTGCTCCTTAATCGCGTTTGAACCGCGATCGCCCCTCACATCCCATCTTTCCCCATTAAGACGATCGCTTCTTCTTTCGCTCAACCTTGCGCTTACGCTGCCTTGCTGCGAGCATCCCCTTCTCCACAGGGAAACCTGCCGTGGGAATAATTTGGTCCTTGCGGGCATCTTCAGCTTCACGCAAGTCGGTATATTCCAGCCAGTCAATGCAGTCTACAGGGCAAGTATCGATCGCCTCCTGGATCACATCCTCACTATCACCGTCTTGGCGAACCACCCTCGCCCGACCATAATCGGGCTCAATAAAGAATGTATTGCGAGCTACATGGGCACAGTGACGACAGCCCACGCAGGTAATTTCATCAACGTAGACGCCGCGCTGGCGTAGGGCGCTGCCCAATTCTGGCTCTAAGCCCGTGCGATCGTTCCCCCCTCGCAAAATGCCGCCTAGCTCTGGCTCTAATTCAGACCGTTGGCTGGCACCATCGGGCATCGGTGCTGAACCAAAATCACCAGGAGACAGGGGAGGAACTTGAGCCATGGTTTTACTCAGCTAGGGTCTTTCAGCGATGTCCTAACTTAACTGCCCCAGAAACAACACTACAAAGCCAATTTCAGCCCCATAGAAATAGAAAGCGGCAGCCATCCTAGGTCTAATACAACAGTAGGGACATGGAAGCCCACGTCCCTACCCAGTGAAACATTCAAGACTGGAGAATTAACCGTTCCAGCGCTGCACAACAAGGCGCACAGTACCATCCTGGTTATTGATCTGCTCAGAGACCTGGAAGCCCTGGTCAGCAGTAGTATCCAGAACAGTATTGATCGCATATTTCTGAGTCACTTGGCTCAGGAAGCGATTAACGGTGAGGGGTTGCTTCCAATATTGGAGGTCGGCAACCAGCTCATACTCTTGGCCATTCCAGCCAAAACCAACGTCGTAGCCATTGTCTTGCTCAATCACCACTTCTGCATCGCGGGTGTCACCCTTGTAGCCTCGAACGGGATGGGGACCTGCCTTCCAGTCCACTTGCATATCCGACAACGCCTTCTTGAGGGCATTGAGGTCACGGATTTGGGTTTTAATGCTGCTGAAATGTGACATGGCGATGAGTTAGATGGCGAGATTTATAAAGTTAAAAAATCAAAGGTCAGCGGCAAAAGCTACCACTGACTCGCTTGCGTTGTCACGGCCTCCGTAACCTCTTGGGTTGCTGCGGCATAGAACTCAGAAGAGGGCTTTTGGTCAATCACGCGACCCAGCTTTTCTTCTATCGCTGCCGTGACCTCAGTACAAGAGCGACCCACAATACCAGTCACCTTTTCCTCTACACGCCCATCGGGGTGGATGACAAATTCCAAGGTTTCCATAGACATGGGCGCTGACAATCCCTTCAACGGTTCTCTATACAAGTCGCTGGAAGGCGCTGAAACGCCCCGTCTAAGAGTACTTAAGCCTCTCAACAATCATCAAACTAGAGCCTACAGGAAGTTAAGTTTGATGTTCCATTCTGAGAATCATGCTACCAGGATCTTTTAGATTATGCGGCCATATATGGAGATAAATTACAGAAGCTGAAGGTTATCTTTGACTTTGACCAAAAGAAAATAGTTCTCAATAAGGAAGGTCGCAAATTGCGGTCGCGCGCGATACCAAAATCACCAGATCTTCATCTGATAAAGGAGTTCCCGCTCCAACTCTCAATGGACTGAATAGGAAGTACAAATGCTTCTCTACCAAAGCAGGCCTTCTTCTTGAAGGGCCTCAATCATCTGCAGCGATCGCGGATCTCCCAGCTTAAGCAGAGCGCTCTTGGCATCTTCCCTAACGCTCATATCCTCGTCTTCCACCAGGGTCTCGATCAGGGCATCCACCGCCGTGGCATAGACAATATTGGACGGCAGGTTGACACAAAGCTCACCGACCGACCAAGCGCAGTTACTCCGTACCACGGCCATGCTGTCCTGGCGCATCGCGGCA
>CALIGI010000248.1 GCA_938021205.1 uncultured Pseudanabaenaceae cyanobacterium | reverse complement strand
TCATCGGTGAGGCCCTTTTGGATCGCGCCGATGGTGTCCATTTCGCCGCCTTCGCGGACGCGGATGTAGGCCAGGCCTTTGGCACCGGCTTCAGCGGCTTCGCGGAAGATGTCGCCGCCGGGCTTGATGCGGACGTTGGAGATGACGTCGTTGCCGCCGGGGATGGGCAGGATTTTGACGATGCCGCCACCCTTGATGGTGCCGGAGAAGACTTTGAAGCCGCAGTCAGCCAGGACGTCGCTGACGTTGACCAGCTCTAGGCCGTAGCGGGTGTCGGGGCGATCGCAGCCGTACCGCTCCATCGAATCCTTATAGGTGATGCGGGGGAAAGGCCGAGGCAAATCAATGCCTTTGACTTCTTTGAACACATGGCTAATTAAGGCTTCGTTGAGGTCGAGGATTTCCTCTTCGCTCATGAAGCTCATTTCCATGTCGAGCTGGGTGAACTCGGGTTGGCGGTCAGCGCGGAGGTCTTCGTCGCGGAAGCAGCGGGCGACCTGGTAATAGCGATCGCAGCCGGACACCATCAGCAATTGCTTGAATAGCTGGGGCGACTGGGGCAATGCAAACCACTCGCCCAGGTTGACGCGGGAGGGCACGATGAAATCCCGAGCGCCTTCGGGGGTGGACTTGTTGAGGATCGGGGTCTCGATTTCCATGAAGCCTTCCTGGTCTTCCAGGAAGCGGCGCACGGCCTTGACTACGGAATGGCGAGTTTGCAGGTTCTGGGCCATGCGGGTGCGGCGCAGATCCAGGTAGCGATATTTCAGGCGCAGTTCTTCGCGAACATTCTCTTCGGCGTCGGCGGAGGAGACTTGGAAGGGAAGCTGCTTGTTGACGGTGTTGAGTAGCTCAATGCTGTCGGCGTAGATCTCGATGTCGCCGGTTTTCAAGCGAGGATTTACCGCACCGCCTTCGCGACCGCTGACGCGACCGGTGATTTTTGCCACGTATTCGTTGCGCAGCTTGTCCGCCTGGGGGTAAGACTCGGGAGTGCGCTCGGGGTCGCTGACAATTTGAACCACGCCCTTGCGATCGCGCAGGTCAATGAACACCACCCCCCCGTGGTCCCGGCGACGATCCACCCAGCCGAAGAGGGTCACGGTTTCGTCAATGTGCTGGGCGGTCAATTCGCCGCAGTAATGGCTTCTCATGGGCTCGGGGGCTAGCGTGGGTAAGTTGACAAGCGTTTATTATCCAACACGGTCTGCCCGCTGGTGTAAAGCTTTCTGGCTAATTCTCATTCAAGAGCGAAATTTACCGATGGGGGGCGACTTCAGTCTCGTGCTTTTACCCTTGTGCGATGTCGCTTTTGCTGGGTCTGAGACTGTAGTACCGCCAGACCTTTTCGTAGAGCAAAACATCGTTGCTGTAGGCCATGCCCAGCTTTTGGGCGATGCGGATGGAGGCTTTGTTGTCTGGGTTAATGAGTGCAGCAATGCGGGGCAACTTGAGCACGTTAAAGCCGTAGCGCAGGATTTCGCGGGTGGCTTCTGTAGTGAGGCCCTGGCCCCAGTGTTTTTGGGCGATGAGGTAGTTGAGTTCTACGGTTTGCAGGTTGGGGGAGACTTCTAGCCCGGCATGGCCGATGAGTTGGAGCTCGGATTGGGGATGCTCCGCTTTATGCAAATGGCTGTTCTTGTACAAATGGCTGTTCTTGTACAGCAACATCCAGCGGCCAAAGCCATGGTCGCTCCAATGGGCCAGGATGATGTCGAGGGCAATTTCGCTTTGCTTCAGGTCTAGAGGATTGCTATGGCTGCGGTATTGAGCAACGGCTGGGTTGGCGTAAATTTTGGCTAGGGCGGGGAGATCGCCTGGGGTGGGCGATCGCAAAATCAGTCGAGGGGTTTCCAGATTCTGCATCGGATTCCATCGCGTCATTAGAAATGCAAAATCGGGCAAGAGCTTGTGCAGCTTGCCCGATTTGTGGGGGAAAATCAAATTTTTGGACCTGCGTTGTCGTCTGGCCCCATAGCCCACTAATTGAGATTGGTACAAGATCTCAGTCAAGCGACTTTAGCTTTCAAACTTCTTGGCAATGAGAGCATCTAACGAAAATAGCCCTGGGCCATTGGCCAGCAAAAATAGGTACAGTGTCGCGTAGAGGGATGCTGTTTCCAATGGAGCAATTTTGAAGCCATCTCCCTTGAGGTGGAAGAAAATCGCTACCCCCATGGTGCCTAAAAGAGCCAAGGCATTTGCTCTAGTTAGGAAACCCAGCATGAGCAAGCCAGCACTGATTATTTCCACATAGGCGGCGCAGTAGGTGAAAAACACTGGGAAGGGGAGTCCGATGAAGCTCACCACATGGGTTGCGAAACCTTCAACATCGCCCAGCTTGCCGATACCGTTATGAATCATGAGTCCACCTGCCACGACTCGGGCAAAGAGCCAAGCAAGCTGAAATAGCGTTCCATCGGAGCTGCTGGGGGCGAGTAGTCGCTGGGGGAGAGAGGGACTGTTTGGGGATGGGGAAGTGGAGGGTGCCATAGGAAAGGGGGAAAAGTTAGCGGGACTACTACAGCCTGGTGTCTGGGCTTAGTTTGAATTATCGCAACTTTTACCTGTCCTGGGGCGTTTTTCACTGGTGGGACTGTTGTGGTTGATGGGGATATGTGGAAGCTGTAGGCGATCGCGAGCTTCCCATTACAGCAATCCACTGTTTCTAATGCAGGAAGTAGTTTGGTTCTGGATGGCTACGCTGTCAGCCAGCTGAAGACTTCACCCACGGTGAGCTTAAGGTCTGTAGCCCAACTGGGTGTGGGCAGGAGGTCCTCTGGATTCTCGAAGTAACGCGATCGCCCATCCCGGGGCGATACGGTGACAGATTTGTCTTCAGGATCGAGCAGCCAGCCCATTTCACAGCCATGGTCTAGGCAATGGAGGATATTGTTGGTAACTTTCTTGTGGCTTTGATTAGGAGATAGGATTTCAATTGTCCAATCTGGAGCAGCCATAAATGCATTGGCAATGCTGCCAGTCTCGGTTCGAGGAATGTGCTCTGTCCGGAATACCGCAATATCTGGAACGATGGAGCGACCCCCGAAGGTACAGCGCAATTTTGGAAAGGCTCTGGCGACACCTGCGGGTTTCACCACCATCTCAATGGCGAATAGGAGATCTCGCTGGAGGGTGCTGTGTTCGCCTTGGGGCATGGGCTTCTGAATGATTTGGCCGTTGATGTACTCGCTAGCCGGTTTTGTTTCTGGCTTTTGTAGAAACGTTTCTAGAGAGATGGCTTTGAGTGGAGTCTGAACCATGGGATGAGCGCTTCCAGTCCAATGCGGCACTGCTTAAAGTTTAGCGCTTCGGTTTATGGCGCGATGGAGTGTTGGTTGCTATTCGTTTAGTGACGGTGCGTCCAGCGGCTAAGGCTGTTGACCAAGCCGTAAACCAGAAGGTCTAAAAAGAGTCCGCTGGTGGCTTCGGTCACGCCTCGCACGATGAGAGAGGTGGGGGGGATGCCCTGGCAGAAATGACCGATGTTGCCGACGGGTTGCAGGGCGATGAAGTAGCTGATGTCTGGCACCATGCTGCCCACGGCTAGGGCGGAGAGGTCGAGCCGAGCCGTCGCCGGGAGAGAGACCAGAGGAGGCTGTGGCGATCGGGTGGGCCAGAGTGTAGGGCATAGGGGCAGAAATCTCTGATTCAGGCAGGTGCCTCTCTATGTTGCCGAGGCTTGACTAAATGATGAGCCTAACGACGGCGCAGATTATGAATGCCGTTGCTGAGGCTTTCTTCTAGTTTAATCGCGGGCCAAAATAGCTTATATTCCCAACCCTGACCGGGCTCTAGATTTCGTTTCGTCACATAGCTTTGACGAGGGGCACCCTTTCCTTCGGGATAATACTCAACCCCTGTGAAGATGCTCAGGCGAGCCACGCAATAACCTAGGCAGTAAAGGCCCAAAATTCCGGTGAGTAGGAGTCGAGTTGTGGATTTCGAGAAGGCTGTCATAGGAGTTCCGTAGAAGGGAGTCCATCTAGCTGCTCCCAGAGGAACAAGCTTGGTTGAGCCGATGAGCCGATACTTTCTGAGCTTAGGCTACCCAAGAAGAATTCAGGAGCTATTGTGCCGGAATCGTTAATCCTGGCAGTCATGGGAGATTGAATGACCTAGAGCTGCTGAATTGTCCAGTTGTGCACCCTCGATTTGCTGAAATTCGAAGGAAGGTTGGGTATGTCACAATAGTGTTGGTCTAGCTAAGCTTTCCCAGCGGTTCATTTACCCATTAACGTTTTGCGTTTAGGTGCTGATGCAGATTACGCTTGAGCTTTCTGAAGATTTGGCTCAGAAGATCAATGGCTTGGAGGAGAAGTTGCCCCAAGCCTTGGCGCTGGGCCTGGATGAATTAGCATCTCGACCCCACGAAGGCTTCAATGGTTTTGTTGAGGTATTGGAGTTTCTTGCCAATCTTCCCAGCCCTGAGGAAGTTTTGGTGCTACGTCCTTCAGATAGTTTGCAGGCTCAGATTGATCAGCTTGCCGAAACGCATAAGTCTGGAGCATTGACAGCTCAAGAGACGCTGCTGTGGAAGCAGTATGAGTATTTGGAGCATGTTGTGCGCATGGCTAAGGCGCGGGCCTATTTGAAGATTCAGGGGCGAGCTGACGCCGCGTGAGTAAGACCTACGTGCCAGCTCAGTTACGGCGTGTGGTTGCTGAGCGCACGAAAAACTGCTGTGCCTATTGTTTGCAACCCGAAGTCTTTGCATTCTGCTCCCATGAGATTGATCACGTGATTGCGGAGAAGCATGGTGGTGAGACGGTGGCGGGGAATTTGGCTTTGGCTTGTAAGCTTTGCAATACCTATAAAGGCAGTGATATTGCATCGGTGGATCCAGAGAGCCGAGAAATTGTGCGGTTGTATCAGCCAGGGCGCGATCGCTGGTCAGAACATTTTCGGCTGGAGGGAGCTGAGCTCGTGCCTTTGAGCGCGATCGCTCGCACGACGGTTTGGTTGCTGGAACTCAATCGAGCTGAGCGTCTTGAGGAGCGGCCTTTCTGGTTGGCATCGAGGCTTTTGAGCTGGCTTGAGGAAGTCGTCTAGCAGGACAGACACATGATGTGAGCTTCAACGAAAAAATCGCGCCATTTGGGTGGCTGGTTATGATGAAGTTGTGAGCTTAGCGGAACGAGTCGCCATGACAGTCGCAATCGAGCAACGCATGAGCCTGGATGATTATCTGGCCTATGACGATGGGACGAATCGGCGCTATGAGTTAGTCGATGGGGTTTTGGTGGAGATGGGGGCGGAGAGCACAATCAATATTCAGATTGCGAATTTTCTCTTTGCCTATTTCATCAGTCTGGGAATTCCCCACTATTTAATTACGTCTAAGACTGAAGTGGCGGTTCCGAGTCGATTTGCAAAGACGCGTTATCAAGATTTGATGGTGATGACGGAGGAGCTGGAGGCGGCGATGGAGGCTTCTGCGCGGTCGATTGTTTTGCCGGAGATGCCTGCGCCTCGGTTGGTGGTGGAGGTGGTGGTGAGTCCTGGGGAGCCGGGGGAGGAGAATTATGACCGGGATTATGGGTCAAAGCGGCGGGAGTATGCAGCGCGAGGGATTCCTGAGTATTGGATTGTAGACCCGACCCATGGAGTTGTAATGGTGCTGGTTTTGGAGGGTAAGGTTTATCGGGAGTTGGAGGCATTTGGTGAGGGCGAATGCCTGAAGTCTGCTGAATTTAAGGAGTTAGCGTTAACGGTTGAGCAAGTCCTGAACGTGGGGCGGGAATAAGCGAAGGCTGTGCTCGGCTTCGTTATGATCGAACGGTGAGCAACTGGGTATGACAACAGCGCCCCTTTGGAGCATCGCGGAGAAAATTGTCATGACCGCTGCAACTAAACGACGTATGGGCTTAGGGGAATTTCTAAGCTATTGACACCGATGCTTAGGGATGGAAGAGCTGTTCCGCAGTAATGCTCAAGTCTGGAAGCAGTGGAGATTGAATGATTGCGGAGCCGCTGAATTGTCCTGGCGCTCCGTATTCTGTTTCGTTTTCAGCCATGGCGTAAATCGACAGCATGGGCTGTTTGGGCTGGCCGATATAGCGCATTCCACCTCGGGCTGCGTAGTCCACAACCCAGTATTCGCGAACGCCAATAGCCTCGTATTCAGCGAGTTTAGTAAGGTAGTCGTCGCGCCAGTTGGTGGAGACAACTTCGATGATTAAGGGCGGTACGGTGTAGGCCATGGCAGAGCGGGACTGGCCTTTCATTTCTTCCCAGGCGGCTTGGTCAAACAAGATGATGTCGGCTCGTCGGGTGGTTTGTTTGCCGTTGCGTTCTCCCACAAAAACGAGTTTGGAGCGTTTTGGTATGAAGGGGCGCTGATGCTGTGAGCAATAGCGTTTGAGTAAGTCGCAGAGTTCATCAGCGACGTCTTCATGGTCTGCGGTCGGGTCGCTCATGGGCATGGGCTCACCCTCGATTAATTCGTAAAGCTTTTCGGTGCCGCTATCCCAGGCCATGAATGTCTCTAGGGACATTGGCTCGGTTGCATTTTGTGTGGGGATTAGGGCAGGCGTCATTAGCTGAACCTCCGAAAATGAGGTGATGCTGCTGTTAGTTTAGCGCTCGAAATCGAGACACATTAGCATTGAGAAAATGGAGAATAAGCACAGTTCTCAACAGCGATATTTTGTCGACCAAAACCTTCTCCTCGAGGAGATAGCTAGCTATCTCCGCAAGAGTAAAGATATCCATCACTGAAATCTCACTTCAGAAAGTTCAAGACGTACTTTAGAAAATCCAAGATGTCAGACAACTGAATCTGCACAAGGCGTAGCAACCAACCCAAAACCGAAAGAAGGTTGTGGAAATTTAGTAGCCATCGCGGCGTTCCCTGAAGAATCATCTTGCCATTATTCTCGTGCATATCGTCGAGCCAAGCCTTGCGCTTCTTCGGAGAGAAGAAAGACGCTACTAGCAAGGCAATACGACGACTCACAAAAGTGTCTTTTGAGAAATTGACAGAGCTATCCTTCCTTACTTCTGTTTTCTGACGATCCGTTTTCCAGGCGTTTCCAGAATTCTTTGATTTCAGAAATCGCGTCTTTCCCTTTAGGAGTAACGCCGTAGTAGAGCCGCCTTGCTTCTCTTCTACTATCAACATCTCGTTCTTGAGACATGATGAATCCATCTTTCTCAAGTTTGTGAATGGCTGGATACAACGAGCCCACATGGACTTTGATGGTTCCACCACTTGCTGACTCAATTGCTTTGGCAATTTCCAGACCGTATAAGTCTGCCCCCGCCAATGCAAAGAGTACGAATCGTTCTGTTCGTGAAAATCGTCGTGAGACATTAACTTTGGTTCCTTGGGCTGACTTGCGCGAGGGGTGGCCTCTTGCGCTCAATGAAATCGACATGGCTTCTTTCCTGGGACTCCTAGTTGGTTGCCACCTTTATAAGTTCGGTGGCGAGTGTCTATTGGAAGCGACTTTATAGGGCGATCACTTTTAAAAAAAGAACATTCCTTGCAGAATGCCCACGTCAAATATATCTTATTTTTTGAAAGTATCAAAAAAAAGATAATACAAGCGCTCTATGAACGATTCTGATGCCAATATCTAGTTCGGTTTGTACAAGGTTGTGGTAAGCCACAACCTTCTATGCTGGAGAACAGCGTTGCCGCATCTTGATAGCCGCTAGATCGCGTTAGGAGATTCGAAAGACAATGGCAAAGCTTGCACTACTGAGCGTTTCAGACAAAACCGGGCTCGAAGCCTTCGCCCAACGCTTATTAAACGACTTTGGCTATAGCCTCGTCAGCAGCGGCGGCACCGCCAAAGCCCTCAAAGCCAAAGAGCAAATTGTTCTCAACATTACAGAAGCCTAAAAATCCTCATCTTCATCAATAGGCTCAATCCTTTGCTGCGCTAGCTCATCCCACAGCGCAATCATCTCCGGCGTCGCCTCAGCCGCTTCTAACCGCTTTGTGACCAACGCTGGATTCTCCTGAAACTCAGGAAACTGCAACAGCAGCATCGCAATATCTCGCCAATCTGTACCGGCTTTCGGCTTACCTTGCCGACGGTAATAGGCGATTACCTTATAGGCCACCAGCTCCACCGGAGCCATCACCAAAACTTGCTCTATTCGCTCTGAGATTGGAAGAGCCTCGATCGCTCTGATATCAACTAAATGACGATTGCCAGCTTTCTGAATCTGATAAACCCGATACCCCAGCTTTGTCTTGACCTCCCGTACCCGCACCGCGATGTTGAACCGATCATTGAGGTGGGAGCGGATCTCATCTGCAAGATCACCTGCCTCCAATGCGAGAAGGTCAATATCCTGGGTCATCCTTGGCTCATTCACCCAAGCATTAACTGCCTGGGCTCCAAAGACCACCACGTCATCGCGATCGCGCAAAAATTCAAGCACCTGCTCTTGAATAGCAGCTAAAGGCACTTGCTCACGCATCGCAAACTCTCGAAATGTCAAAACACCAGCATTCAGCATAGGTCCAGTTTAGTAATGAATAGGAGAACCTGCCTGTTCAACACCTCCTTTGACCCGGTCCACAACCTTCTATGCTGTAGAACGGCGTTGCCGCATTTCCATGGCCGCCCGAATTGGCATTCGCCAAGATTCGTAGAATGCGCGTTAGGAGACTCCAAAGACAATGGCAAAGCTTGCACTACTGAGCATTTCAGACAAAACCGGGCTCGAACCCTTCGCCCAACGCTTAGTTGACGACTTTGGCTATAGCCTCGTCAGTAGCGGTGGTACCGCCAAAGCCCTCCAAGCCGCAGGCATCCCCGTCACCAAAGTCTCCGACTACACCAACTCCCCCGAAATCCTCGGCGGTCGCGTCAAAACCCTCCATCCCAAAATCCATGGCGGCATCCTTGCTCGCCCCGACGAAGCCGCTGACCAAGCCGACCTTGCCGCCAACGACATCCAGCCAATCGACCTCGTCGTCGTCAATCTCTACCCCTTCGAGCAAACCGTCGCCCGGCCTGACGTCACCCTGGCTGAAGCCATTGAAAAAATCGATATCGGCGGCCCCACCATGGTCCGTTCTGCCGCGAAGAACAATAAATACGTCTCCATCCTCTGTAAGCCCAGCCAGTACGACGACTACCTGGAAGAGCTAGCCAACAACGGCGGCAGCGCCACCCAAGCCGCCCGCCAACGCTATGCCCTAGAAGCCTTTGAGCACACCGCTGCCTACGACAAAGCCATCGTCGGTTACTTGAATAAACAGCCTCTGTCCAAGCAAGATTCTGATGCCGAGGCACTCAGCAACTGGGCAATGGAAGGCAACGCCATCAGCACCCTGCGCTACGGCGAAAACCCCCACCAAAAAGCCACCTGGTACCAAACCGGTGCATCCACCAGTGGCTGGGCCGCTGGCAAGATCCTCCAGGGCAAAGCCCTCAGCTACAACAACCTCGTGGACCTGGAATCCGCTCGGCAAATCATCGCTGAATTCGCCGGAGCCGACCAGCCCCCCGCCGCCACCGTGCTCAAGCACAACAACCCCTGCGGCGTGGCCCTGGGTGACAGCCTCGTCGAAGCCTACAAAGCGGCCTATGCCGGAGACTCCATCTCAGCCTTTGGCGGCATCGTCGCCATCAACCGTCCCCTCGATGCTGCTACCGCTGAGGAGATGACGAAGACCTTCCTGGAATGCATTGTCACGCCCAAGTGCACCGATGAAGCCAAGGCCGTTCTGGCTAAGAAGAAGAACCTGCGGGTGCTGGAAATAGCAGACCTGCTGACCGGGCCGAAGGAAACCGTTAAGGCGATCGCAGGTGGCTTCCTCGTCCAAGACGCCGACGATATCGTTGCCGTCACCGACGACTGGAAAATTGTCACCGAGGCCAAGCCCGACGCTGCCCTAATGGAAGAACTGCTCTTCGCCTGGAAAGTCGTGCGTCATGTGAAATCCAACGCCATAGTCGTCACCCATAACCGAGCCACCCTCGGCATCGGCGCAGGCCAAATGAACCGCGTCGGCGCAGCCAAGATTGCTTTGGAACAAGCCGGTGAAGGGACGAAGGGCGCTGTGCTAGCCAGTGATGGCTTCTTCCCCTTTGATGACTCTGTACGGAATGCAGCGGCGGCGGGGATTAAAGCGATCGTCCAGCCCGGCGGCTCCATGCGCGACCAAGACTCCATCGACGCCGCAAATGAGCTAGGCATCGTCATGGTAATGACGGGTGTTCGTCACTTCCTGCATTAGCAGATAGGCGCTTGTCGCAAAGAGACAAATCCCCCCCTCCTGGCCTCCCCTTTTCCAAGGGGAGGAACGGTTAGTTTGTTGGCGTCATGGTTTTGGCTATGGCCTCTAGCCTTCGCTGGCTGGCTTAGAGCCCCCAGGAGGAAGGCTGAAACTGCTGCTTTTCTCCAGAAGAGCAAGACGTGTCCCAATCTAACGGTGAAGCAACCCAGCTAACTCGGTGAAGGGTGACCCGTCAGGGAACACCCCGTTCCCTACGGCTGGGGTTTGGGGACTGGTCCCCAAGGATTTGTGGCTTTGTAGATTTTCCGTCTTGCAGCTCAACAAGCTCAAAGCAGAATCAAACACCTCAAGAACGAGGATGGAATTAAACTATTGGGCATCCAAATCTGCGGCTGACATGGCATGCCATGTCACTACGGTGGTATCAGGTCTTATTTAAGAGCCTCACTCATAACCACACGAGCCTGGCCCTAACTTCTACTGTTCTATTTGCTGACCGCATCCCTATAATGAAGTTTTGTTAACGCTACGCCTAAGACCCCGCCATGACCTCGCCTTCCGCCATCCTAGGCATCACCCTCACCAACGAAATTAAATTCGGCCTCAACTTCATCCATCCCATCATGATGGTGGCCCTCCTCGCCGCCACCCTCTACGCCGGCTACCTCGGCTGGCAATGGCGCGTAACCCGGCAAATGCCCGCCAGCGAAGAAAAAAAAGCCCTCGCTAAACAACGCTTCAACCAACGCCACTACATCTGGGGCTCCGCCATCCTCGCGATCATGGTCACCGGTAACGTCGGCGGCATGGCCGTTACCTACATCAACAACGAAAAGCTCTTCCTCGGCCCCCACCTCCTCGCAGGCCTCGGCATGACCGCCCTCATCGCCACCTCCGCTGCCGTCTCCCCCCAAATGCAAAAAGGCCAGGACTGGGCCCGTAACACCCACATCGTCCTAAACACAGCCCTAGTGGGACTGTTTGGCTGGCAAGCCGTTACAGGCATTCAAATTATTCTGCGCATCATTCGTAACTACTACAACGGGAACTAAAACAACCTTGATTGTTGTCTGAGATTTAACCGTCCGTCCCTCGCCTCGGTTGTTGGCTAAGCTTTTGCATTGGTCTGGGCGAGCCTGGCATAGCCTACGGTTTCCCCCACCCGGAGCCCCCTGAGGCAAGCGGAGTCACCGTGATACAGTGGTGGCCGCAAATCTCTCGGGGTTAACCTTAGGGTTACTTGGGAACTTGCAATTCTGAGGCAATCTCTTTTGTCATGGCCGTCTAGATTCCGTCTTCTCTCGGATGTCCGGTTACGATAATTTTGTTTGTGTAGGATTTGGAGCGTTGTCGGGATTTTCCCGCGTTCGCTTTGGACTTGCTGGACTGTTTTGCTAGTCCACCCCCACTCCCTTCCGAGTGCGTTTCTCCGGTCTTTTCCCCAGGACTCACCAACCTCCATGAGTGCTTCCCAAAGCGTATCTCCTCCGCCCGATTCTGCTCCATCAATGCCGATGATCCTGAAGGGTCTACCGGATATTGATGGCAATAAAGATGCCTGTTCCCGCCGGGCGCGGCAGCAGCTGGACTTGATCCTGCTGGCGATCGAAGCGTTGGACCTGGGTGGCTCGGAAGCCATTCTGATTGTGGCCAAGGAATTGGCCCTCACGGATATTATTAAAAATCGGGTTCAGCTTTGGCGTTTGCGGGGCAGTAATCCTTTACGCCGTAACAGTCAGCGTCGCCCAATGAAGCCCTTGGAAGCCAAGGCGCTGATTGCAATTATTTGCTATATTGCTCGCCGTCTAACGGTTATTCTGCGCCAGTTATTGCTGGTTGATCAGCAGCTACGGGATAAAGGCTTGCAACCCGATAGCAATCCTCGCCTCAATGCTTATTTAGAGCGCTTTCGTACTCATTTCCGCCAGCGCATGAACCCCCGCCGGGCCGGAGTGATGGCGTATGACGATGATGAAAAGCTCAACCGTTTGGCCATTTCTTTGTTAGAGCAGTTGCTGTTTTGTACCGGCACTGCCGGAGAAAAGCGTCTGTGGGTCAGTCTATTTGATGGAGAGGTTTAGGCGATGCAGCTACAGCGAAATTACACTCTGCCCAACTGCACTCTCACCCTAGAGGGTATGAGCGATCCCAGTCAGGGGATTACGCCCGGTGCGCCTATGAGCATATTGGTTAATGCGGTTTGCCAATTCCTGGGTCAAAAGCAGCCTCTGCGAGGTGGTTCGGACTTCTTTAATAGCCTGGTGGTAACCGCGAGTAGCTATGCCCAGGAACAGCTTAGCGGCATCCGCAGCCAACTCAGCCAGCAAGGCTTGGTGCAGATGCAGCGGTTGGATAATGGCCTCCATGAAGTCGCGGTCTACACTGAAGACCAGGCTGGAGATGAGCCTACCCAGCGAGAAGAATTGAGCACGGTTCAATTGTTTGACTTGGTTGAAGCGATTGATCAGTTTTTGGCGGATGGCACGGCTTTGCCTGAGATGAAGCTGGCGATCGCTCCCCTAGCTAGGCGTGACGTTCCTTCTGAACTCCCCATCGCCCAACGGGCAGCAGCCCCTGCCTTGGGTGCGGCTGGTTTGGCGATCGCAGCAGCGGCACTCTTTGCCCTACCTGCCCCAGAAATCACCCGTCCCGTGGATAGCGAAGGCAATCAAATCGAGGCTCTCTCCGAAACTGAAGGTGATGAAACGGCAGCAGGTGATGCGCCTGGCGAGGCTGAGCTGGACACTCCCGACAATCTTGTCACAGATGAAATTGTTATCGGTGCGATCCAAGCTGATCTTGATAACCAGCTCAACGCTGCTTGGACAGAATCTTTGGGAACGACTGAAGACCTAACCTATCGCGTTACGACCAGCGAAGATGGCACTATTTTGGGCTATGAGCCCCTGGATGAGCTCTCTAGGGAGTATTCGTCTAAAACACCACTTTTGAATGAAACCTACATTCCTGCGGAAGGCGGCAGCGTTGGAGATCAGCCCCTGGCTCAGTTTAGGGTGAGCTTTATTGGCGATCGCGACCTAGAGGTTGAGCCCTTCACGGTGGAGGACTTGAGCAGCTCCGTGGGCGATCGTACCCAAGCCACCCTCACCACTGGGGATGACCTAGACAGTGAGGCTGATGACAGCGATAAGCCGGATTTGGCTCAGTCTGATGCAGACAGCGCTGAAGCTGAGGAAGAAGACTCAGAGGCTGATGACAATAGTGACAGCGAAGCCAGTTCCGGCTCTGATGTCACAGAATCCCTCGTTGAGGCAGAAAGCCTGAGTGCCACCGAGACTGAAGAGTTGACCACAACGCTCTACAACGTCATTGATGAGACTTGGGTCAAGTCTCCTAGTTTTGATGGGGCGTTGGAATATCGCGTTCAGGTTAGCCCTGATGGTGATGTCGTGGGCTTCGAAGCTCTGACGGCTGATGGGCGGGACTTTGCTAGTGATATTCCCTTGGGGGAGCTAAAGACTTCAGCGAAGCCTAATCAGGTGGCTAATTTTAAGGTGCTGTTTAAGTCCAGCGGGGTTCTTGAGGTTAGTCCTTGGGACGGCTTCTAATGATGTGATTCGCGATCTGCATCTAAAAACTGCCCTAGGAGCTGCATGCGCCTAGGGCAGTTTTGTTTGCTGAGCTTATGAGGGGAGATGCGCTTTAGCAGAGGCTGGTTTGAGGGCCAGTGAGAACATCGGCAATCATCTCGCCAAAGCTCACCGCTTCATCGGTTTCCGCTGGCAGTGCAACGCTCCTTTGGTCCACTAACCAGCGGGGCAATTTAGCTTGACTGAGGTCGCCTGCTTCGAATAACACGGATTGGGGGTGGCTGTTGCTCCAGCCTAGGAGCACGGCTTGCTCAAATCCGGGGGGGGTGAGCATTGTGGTTTGTCCATTATTGCGGTGCCACACGAGCCCATAGTCGGTGGCGAGAGAGCTACAAAAGCGCCCTTCAAACTGCCTTGCGAGTAGTTGATTGCCGTCCTGGTTCCAGCCCACGGGCATGAAAATGGAAATGGATCCAGTTCCGTTACTTCCGTCGAGATTGCTCTGCCAGTCTTCGCTGAAGGGAGAGCTGGCTGCAATGGATTGGAGCGTTCCATCGACAAGGTTCTCGATTAGGAGAATGCTGCTGACCTGGCAGGCATAAAGTTGGGGCTGCAACTCAAGGTGGATGCGGCTATAGGCCAGCCAATCACCATCGGGCGATCGCAGAGTCGCAGAGCGATAATATTGCGGCGCAAAGTGATGGTTTGCTAAGGCCGAATTGTGAGCCGCCAAGATCCAGTTCCAGGGAACGGGATGGGGGCTGTTTAGGGGATCAAGTTGCACCGGGACCTTGCCTCGACGCTATGGCGTCAATGGTTGTGCATCGCGACTGTTGTCATACTGGGCGATCGCTGTTCTATCCTCACAACTGAGATAGAAGCTTCAAGAGAGAACAGATGACCTCTCCCAAGATAGATAGAACCTGAAGCCATCGAGAACCGAGGAGTACTCGAATGTTATGGCAGCAAGGTCGTCTTTCTTGGGTGTTTTGCCGGGTTGGTTTTCCTAAGAAATGGGAGGGCTGGGTGAGAAGCGATAGATCGAGTGTCGCGTGGGCCAGCGCACCCAGGCTCAAGTCAGAGCATCTCTTGAAATGCTTTCACGCTTGGACATCGTTGTTTACAAGCTGTATCGATACTCTGGGGGGAGTCGCCCCTCCATTTGCCCTGAAGAACATGGACTAGCTACCAAAAATATCGAGCTGGGCAACTTCCCCATCTTCCTTGACCTTCGTGCCATCCCCCCTGCGGAGACCCACGGCAATTTTGCTGTGCTTCTCGATGCGGGCCATGACCTGGCGGGCGCGGGTGATGACGGACTTGGGCAGGCCCGCAAGACGAGCCGCTTCGATGCCGTAGGACTTGCTGGCACCACCGGGGCGGACTTGGTGGAGGAAGATGATTTGATCATCGAGTTCCTTCACCACCACCTGGAAGTTGGCCACGTTGTCGAGGATGGAGGCCACTTCGTTCATCTCGTGGTAGTGGGTGGCGAAGATTGCCTTGGCCCGCAGGTTGGTGGCGATGTATTCTGCCACGGACCAGGCAATGGAGAGGCCGTCGAAGGTGGCAGTGCCTCGGCCAATTTCATCTAGGAGCACGAGGGAATATTCCGTGGCGTGGTTGAGGATGTTGGCGGTTTCGTTCATTTCCACCATGAAGGTGGATTGGCCGGTGGCAAGGTCGTCCACGGCTCCGACGCGGGTGAAGATGCGATCGCAAATGCTCACTCTAGCCTTACTGGCAGGCACAAAGCTGCCCACCTGGGCCATCAGTTGAATCATCCCGGTCTGGCGCAGGTAGCAGCTCTTGCCACTGGCGTTGGGGCCGGTGAGGACGATGAGGTCGGGCGGGGCTTTGCGATTGCTACGCAAGCTTCCGGAGGAATCGCCTTCCAGTCCGGGAAAGCCCATATAAGTTGAGTTAGGCACAAAGAAGCCCGTGGGCATAGACTTCTCGACTACAGGGTGGCGACCGTCTTTGACCTTCAGAATTCGGTCTGTGGTAATTTCCGGGCGGCAGTAGTCTTGGTAGATTGCCGTTTCTGCCAAAGATGCTAATACATCTAATGCTGCCACGGCCTGGGCCACACTGCGAATTAGTACGGCCTGCTCACCCACTTCCTCCCGCAGGGTGAGGAAGATTTCGTATTCCAGTTGGTTAAGGGTTTCCTTGGCATTAAGGATGCGGGTTTCGCGGTCTTTTAGCTCAGGGGTGATGTAGCGCTCTTCCTTGAGCAGAGTCTGCTTCCGGATGTAGTCATCGGGGATTGTGGGCTGGACGCTCTTGGCGCGGGAGACGCTGATGTAGTAGCCGAAGTTTTTGTTGTAGCCGACTTTGAGGCTGGGGACGCCGGTGCGTTCCCGCTCGGTCATTTCTAGGTTGGCGATCCATTGGCGATCGTCTTCCACCTGGGCGCGAAAGTCGTCTAGCTCCTCGTTGATGCCGGGGCGAATTAAGCCGCCATCGGTGAGGTAGATCGGCGGCGAATCAACAAGGTGCTCATGCAACTTAAAGCCTAGCTCTTCCAGCACCTGGGGGACTTGCTTGAGGCTCTGGAAGTAGGG
>CALIGI010000247.1 GCA_938021205.1 uncultured Pseudanabaenaceae cyanobacterium | reverse complement strand
TTGACCGAAGCGTCGCAGTTTCTCCTGGGTGGCTGGCTTAAGGCTGGGGGACATATCAGGCAGAGGTCGTCCTAGTTTGGCAGGGGATCGAGGCAGGAGGGAGATACAATCTAAAACTGGTGCTGGTCATCACAAGCACTGACGTTTAACCGCGATCGCGCTCTTTCTAGCCGCATGGGTTTCTGGAAAAATTTATTCACAGGCTCCAATGCAGAGGCGAACTCCGGGGCAGCGGATGGGATCGAGACGCTAGATAGTCGCCTCGTTGAAGTTTTACCGCAAAAGGGCGAAAACGGCTGCCGTCTTTACTTCAGCACAGATCGACAAATCGATTTGTACGAATTGGAGGAATTGTGCGATGCCGTCGGTTGGTCTCGCCGTCCTCTGAGAAAGGTAAAAAAGGCGATCGCCCACAGCTTCTTAGTCGTGACCCTTTGGGAAGACCTAGGCAAGCGCCGTCGCCTGATTGGTTTTTCCCGTGCAACCTCAGACCATGCCTTCAACGCCACCATCTGGGATGTGGTGGTCAGCCCAAAGTACCAGGGAAACGGGCTGGGCAAATCCCTCATGCAGCACATGATCAAGAAGTTGCGCTCTGAAGACATAAGCAACATTACCCTATTCGCCGATCCCCAAGTGGTGACCTTTTACGAAACCCTGGGCTTTGTCGTGGACCCCGAAGGCATCAAGGGTATGTTTTGGTATCCCGAGTAGTGACCAAATCTAAGAGCAACCCCACCATGACTGAGCTTATATATCCTCATTTTCCTCAAGCTCCATCTCACTTATTCCCATGACTCGGCGATCTTCCCAGGCCCAACAAAGGTTTACGCAGCAGATCACGCCCTATCTCTTTCTACTGCCAGCGATGGTGGTCCTGCTGCTGACAATCTTTTGGCCTGCGGCCCAGGCGTTTTACTACAGCTTGACGGATTACGATCTGCTCAGCCCCCCCGTGTGGAATAACTTCGCCAATTTCAAGAAGCTGTGGCGAGACGAGCTGTTTTGGCAGGTGCTGCGCAACACCGTCATCTACTTAATCTGCGTGGTGCCCATTTTGGTGGTGTTTCCATTGGGACTGGCCATTTTAGTCAATCGAAAGCTGCGAGGCATTAATTGGTTTCGGGTAGCTTACTATGCCCCGGTGGTGATTTCCATTGTGGTCGCAGGGATTACCTGGCGCTGGCTCTACGCCGAGAATGGCCTATTCAATCAGATCGGGCGCTTGCTCCTGGGTGATGGCAGCTTCGCAGCCAAAATATTACCCATTGGTTGGCTCACCAGCCCCAAGCTGGCCATCTTTAGCGTTATGGCCGTGACGGTCTGGAAAGGGCTGGGTTACTACATGATTGTTTATTTGGCGGGACTCCAGGCGATTCCGCCGGATTTGTATGAGGCGGCGGCGATCGATGGCTCCGATGGCTTGGCTAAGCATTGGGATATTACGCTGCCCCTGATGCGGCCCTATTTGGTGCTGGTGTCCGTCATTTCATCGATTTCGGCAGCCAAAGTATTCGAGGAAGTCTATGTGATGCTTCCGGGGGGCGGACCGGGCAATAGCGCCTCGACGATGGTGTTTCACATCTATAAGACGGCCTTTGGAGATTTTGAGATGAGCTATGCCTGCACCATCGGGCTAGCACTGTTTTTGCTAATTCTGATTCCCTCATTATTGCGGCTGACCTTGGGGAATAAGGAGGAAGCGGGATTGGGCGTGTAGCCAAACTTTGTTCTACTCCAGCGGCCCTCGCACCAAAATGACAGTGCAGCGGCTTTGGTGGGCGATCGCCTCGGGCACATTCCCTTTAATCACCTGCTGCAACAAACTCTCCTGGCTGGTTCCCAAAACAATCACATCGCACTGGTCCTTATCCGCCAGGTCAACGATCGCCTCCACCACCCCCGGCGCACAAACCAACGTCGTCGAAACACAACAGCTTACTTGCCCCTCCAATGTCCTCGCCCTCCCCTCCAGCCATTGGGGAGACAGGGAGCCACTATTGGGATGGGACACCTGGCAGAGCTGAATGCGAGGGGTGCCGCTGAGACTAACCAAGCCAGGGAGACGTTTGAGGGCATGGCGGCTATTCTCCCCACCGGAAGCGGGCACAAGCCAGCGATTGAGGTGCAAGCGAGCCAGCAGTGAAGGATAGGGCGTATCGACGCGCTTGAACGGCTGACCCAGCTTGATCATCATCAACTCGCAGGGGGCCTGGCGAATCAAGCTATCCAGCACATCATTGAAGATGCGATCGGTGCCGCTGGCTTTGCCTCTCCAGCCCACGAGGGTTAGATCAATGCGGCGATCGCGTATCACTTCCAAAATCACCGCTGCCACATCATGGCCCACTCGAATCTGGGTATGCACCGGAATATTCCACTCCTTCCCTAGAGCCTGAGCCTGTTTAAGCAAGTGACGCCGCCCTTCAGCAAAGACCTCCGTTTCCACTGGATTGCGATGGCGGGGGATGGCAATAATTTGCACACATTCCAGCTCGTAGCGATGGTGGCGGGCAATGGCCGCCGCCATTTGCATCAGTGTGGGGGCGGTTTGGGGATTGGCGAGGGGCAGGAGTAAGCGACCCCGACCGACGCTGGGCGATCGCGTCATGTAAACGCAGTAGCTGGGATCCAACCGCTGCTGCTGCTCCGCCGCAGTTCCCTCCACATGCTCAGACTCCGCCCGAATGATGTCCGCCCGCGTGATGATGCCCACCAAACGAGCGCCTTCGGTCACGGGCAAACGGCTGACTTTGTGACGATTGAGCAAATACAGCACCGTCGCCAGGGGAGCCTCGGGCGGCACGGTCACGGGCTGGGCCGTCATCAACTCCACCAGGGGCGTCTCACCGGGCAGCTCCAAATTCGCGGGGAGGGTGAGATCGGAGCGGGAAATAATTCCGGCCAATCGACCCTCGCGATCCACCACTGGAAACCCCCGATGGTGGGAGCGCTTGAAGGTCTGGGAGACCTGGCTCAGAGGCAAATTAACATCTAAGGTTTCCACCTTGGGCTGCATCACCTGGGCAGCGGTAATCGTCTCCCAGAGGTTTTGCCCTGCTGCGGTCTCATCTAGGGCAATGCCCTCCATCGCTAGCAAATGGTTATAGACCGAGCCCCGCACAAAGGTATTGGAAACGCCGTAGGCCGTGAT
>CALIGI010000246.1 GCA_938021205.1 uncultured Pseudanabaenaceae cyanobacterium | reverse complement strand
CGGGTGCTGGGTAGCTTTTGCCCAGGGGGAAACTTGCGTGCGGCGATCGCAAACATGATCTGGTTGTACAGCTGATTAGAAGCGGGGATTTCGCTTTCGGGCTGAATAAAAAACTTGACCATGAAGGCAGCGCAGTGGAGTTTGTAGGTCTAAAAGGGGGAGCTGATCGAGGCAAACAATATCTAGGCCCTATTCTAGGCGGGGGAGAGCGATTTCGCCTTTGGGGTGATGAACCCTATGTATTTGATTGCAAGGCCCAGCCCTATGCAGTCCGGCAGATAGTTATATTTCTTTGGGAAATTTTGGCTTCACTGGACGTTTCGCCCAGCATTATTAAAGAGAGACTCGCACGATTGGTTGAGGTGGAGCAATGGCGCTTGGGAATGGCTGGGTGGGTGTTGCTGTGTTGGGTGCGATTACGCTGCTACATGCCCCGGCTTGGAGCCAAGATCTGACCGAAGAGGCTGAACCCGGCCCTCAAAAGACCACTGCGTTTGCCGGGCAGGTTCAAGCGGAGCTAACTGTTGTTCCTGGAGATGGCATTTGTGCCGAGGCTGCCCAGCTGACGATTCTGCGCCAGGGGCAGGTGCTCTGGTCGCAGGACTTGGCCTTAGATTATGGCGATGCGGGGGCTATCGCTGAAGGTCCAGCCCTCTGCAATCTCAGCGACCTTAAGGTGTTGGATCTAGATAGAGATGCTGAGCCTGAGGTTCACCTAGGCAACTTCTCCGGGGGAGCCCACTGCTGCTTTTCGTCCTTGGTATATCGTTATCAGCCCGGCGCACCCGGTACGCAAGGAAGCTATGCCCTGACGACTCATCCCTGGGGGAATGGCGCGTTTGACCTGGCCGACTTAGACCTAGGCCAGGATGGTGGTAGCGAAGCAGTTCCTGAATGGATTAGCCGGGACGATCGCTTTGCCTATGCCTTCGCAGCCTATGCGGCGTCTTTCTATCCAATACAGATTTGGCGCTACGGCGAAGGGAGCTTTACGGACGTAAGCCGGGATTACCCTAAACAGGTCTATAGCGATGCTTATAGCTTGTGGTTGCGCTATCGGGAGCTGCGCCAGGAGTTGCCCCTGCCGGAGCCTAGCCAAACCATCACTGACCAGACTGAGGGGCAGGTTTACCTTAGTGTGATTCGCTCGGTGTTAGCGGCTTACATGGCCGATAAGTACATGCTGGGTCAGGAGGCGGATGGTTGGCAGCGTTTGGAGCAGCTGTATCCCTGGAGCGATCACCCCGCTTTCATCACCGAACTCAAGCACCACCTGCGCTCCACGGGCTACATCACCGGCAGCTTTACCCAGCCGGTGCGTTTTTTCCAAGGCGGCACCTTCGAATACCTCTCTGGACGGTTGGTGCCGGGGGACGTACACCGCTATGAATTGACTGCGCGGGAGGCCCAGCAGTTTCAGCTCACCCTTCAATCCGGTGAGGTCAAGGCTTATTTGCTAACCCCTGGGGGTAAGTCTTTGGGGTTGCTCAGCCCGGAAAATACCAGCTTGGGTCGGTCTTTGCCCCAGAATGGGAAATACGTTGTAGAGGTGATAGCAGTGGCGGAGTCTAGCTATCAGATTTTTGTGGAGATTCCGTAGGAGCGTCGGTTGATCTAATGGTTGGTTTCCCTAGAAACGATGCCTCGCTAACGTAGGGGAAAAGCATTGGGCCATGAATTACAGCACCATCTCCCAAGAAATCCGCTCCAATGCTTTGCCCAGTGCAGCGGTTAACGTCCCCCCCCATCGTGATCTCTCAAGCCACTTTCGATGCCTCGCTTTTGGCCTGGGCGAGAGGCGAAGCACTGGGTATGGGACTCATGGCTTAAAGTCGCGATACAGTGGCCCAATGCTTAGCCCCCACAAGGGTTTTGATGTTTCTTTCCAAGCACTTTTCAATTGCCCATGACGATTCAGACGCAAGCTGTACAGGTCCTCAATAGCGATCCGAACCATGGTGACCTGAAAATTGAGGCCTATCTCGCAGAGCCCAGTGGCGATGGCCCTTTCCCAGCTGTAGTCGTCATTCAGGAAGTCTTTGGGGTGAATGCCCATATTCGTGATGTCTGCGATCGCTTCGCCCAGTCCGGCTACATCGCCCTGGCTCCAGCTATCTATCAGCGCAATGCCCCTGGCTTTGAAGTGGCCTACAACGAAGCAGGGCTTAAGGAAGGCCGCAAGTACAAAGAAATGACCGATACTGATGAGCTGTTGAGTGATGTGGCGGCGGCGATCGCCTTCCTAAAAGCGCGTCCCAACGTCAAGCCAGATGGCTTTGGCACCATTGGCTTCTGCTTCGGTGGCCATGTCGTCTACCTGGCTGCCACCCTGCCGGAGGTGAAAGCAACCGCAAGCTTCTACGGCGCTGGCATTACCACTATGACCCCCGGCGCAGGCGAGCCTCCCACCCTCACCCGCACCAGGCAAATTGACGGCGCGCTCTACGGCTTCTTTGGCAATGAGGATCAGCTTATTCCCAATGGTCAGGTGGACGAAATCGAAGCGGCTCTCAAGGCCAATGGCGTTGATCACAAAATCTTTCGTTACGATGACGCTGGCCATGGCTTCTTCTGCGATGGGCGATCGGCCTATGGGGAAGCCGCTGCCAAGGATGCCTGGATTCAGGTGCAGGAATTGTTTGGCCGCTGTTTATGATTGGCTCGTGGCCGGACATGGCGATGCCATGTCCCTACCGGGGCTGAATCCTTTTCTCTTCTCTTTATCCTTTGTCCAAAAACCTCGGCCTCAACCGTTGGCTCCGCCGCCTTTGGTCCGCTATCCTCCTGGCGGGACAGGTTTTGGTGCATCTATTGCGAGGCCGAATTAATCGCCGCAATACGATTGAGCAGATGCAGGCGGCGGGACCAGCTTCGCTGCTCATTACTGGGGTGGCGGCCCTGTCGGTGGGGTCAGTGTTTACGATTCAGGTGGCGCGGGAGTTTCTGCGATTTGGTGCGGGGGCTGTAGTGGGGGGCGTGCTGGTACTGGCTCTGGTGCGGGAGCTGGCCCCGGTGATTGCGGCGGTGTTGCTGGCGGGACGCATGGGCTCTGCCTTTGCAGCAGAGATTGGCACCATGCGGGTGACGGAGCAGATCGATGCCCTGTTTGTGCTGCGCACGGACCCAGTGGATTATTTGGTGGTGCCTCGGGTCTTGGCCTGTAGCTTGATGATGCCGATTTTGACCCTGGTGTTTGCGATCGCCGGAACCCT
>CALIGI010000245.1 GCA_938021205.1 uncultured Pseudanabaenaceae cyanobacterium | reverse complement strand
AAACCCAGTAATACCCACAAAACTTGACGTAATCCGTAACAATTAGCGCAAAGGGACTCGATGAAATGGGACAACCTTATATAACCCGCAGTTCTTGCAAGGGTGTCGTGACTGGCTGAAGCGCAAGTCAGCTTCGCCTAGGCTCCTTAACTTTGCAGAGGCCAGTTAACCAGCTGGTGCTTTGTGACCAACATATCCGTTCTCATCTGAAGCAGTTAGGAATCCTGGCATGATTGCGTTCATTCAGCAGATTAGAACGAGCCTGACCCAGTGGTGGTCTGAGTTTACGCTCCAAACCAAACTCATGGTCCTGGCCACCCTTGTCGTCTCACTGATGACCACGGGGCTCACTTTTTGGGCGGTTAATAGCATCCAGCAGGATGCTCGCATGAATGACACTCGCTTTGGTCGTGACCTGGGGCAGCTTTTGGCTGCAAACATTAGCCCCATGCTGGCGGAGGAAGACCTCTCCGGCGTGGCTAATTTTTCCAATCGCTTCTACAGCAGCACATCCAGTGTTCGCTACCTCTTGCTAGCAGATGATGATGGCGAGATCTTTCTGGGAGTGCCCTTTTCCCGCGCAGAAGTCCAGAACTCCCTGGTGATTCAGCGGCGCATCCAGCTCCCCCAAGACTTCGAATCCAGCACGGACATCCCCATGATCCGTCAGCACAAGACGCCCAATGGCGAAGTCACCGATGTCTTTGTGCCCCTGGTTCATGAGGGTAAGTACCTGGGGGTCTTGGCTGTAGGGATTAACCCTAATGCGATCGTGGTTACCTCTTCAAACCTGACGCGAGACGTGACCATCGCAGTCTTTGTCGCCATTTGGGCCATGGTCATCCTGGGAGCCGTCATTAATGCTTTGACCATCACCCGACCGATTAAGGAACTACTGGGAGGCGTCACCAGCATTGCCGAAGGCAAGTTTGAACAGCGCATCGACTTACCCTTCGGAGGAGAGCTAGGAGCGCTAATCGCCAGCTTCAATGACATGGCCACGCGCTTAGGCCGCTATGAAGCCCAGAACATTGAAGAGATGACTGCTGAGAAGGCCAAGCTAGAAACGCTGGTTTCCACCATTGCGGATGGAGCGCTTCTCGTCGATAAGGACCTCAATCTGCTCCTGGTCAATACCACGGCTCGCAAGCTATTTGACTGGGACAAAGCAGACATCATGGGGCAGAACATCCTGGCCCATTTGCCAGCGGTGATGCGGACGGAGCTAAGCCAACCCATTTACGATTTACTAGAAAGTGCTCAGCAGCGCAGTAATGAAATTCTTGCGGCGAACCGAGAGGCCAGTGAGCCAGGCCATACTGATGCTTCTGGTGAAGGGCCTTTGCAGCGATCCAGCCTTGTAACAACGGAATGGACTCAGCCAGAGCCCCTAGAGCCCGTGGAGCTACGCATCACCCTGGAAGATCCAACGCGGCGAACCCTGCGGATCTTGCTCTCAGCCGTGTCAGGCCAGCGGCTAGACCCGCTTAAGGGGATTGCCATTACGATTCAGGACATTACCCGTGAAACTGAGCTGAGTGAAGCCAAAGGGCGCTTCATCAGCAACGTCTCCCACGAGCTGCGCACGCCGCTGTTCAATATCAAGTCCTTTATTGAGACGCTGCATGACTACGGTGATGAGCTCTCGGAAGAGGAGCAGAAGGATTTCCTGGCAACGGCGAACAATGAAACCGATCGCCTCACCCGCCTCGTCAATGATGTTCTCGATCTCTCGCGCCTAGAGTCCAATCGTAATTATCAGTTTGATGCGGTGGATGTGGGTCAAGCCATTGATCAGACCCTGCGCAGCTATCGTCTTAATGCTAAAGACAAGGGCATCGAGATTAGCGGTGAATTGCAGGACAATTTGCCGATGGTCTATGGCAATTACGATCTGCTTCTTCAGGTGTTGGCAAACTTGGTGGGTAATGCGATGAAATTCACCTCCAAGGGCGATCGCGTTGTCCTTAGGGCCTATCAACTAGATGCTTCCAGCAGCTATGAACGCAGCCACCAAGGCATTCAATGCGTCACCCAGCCCAAGGTGCGCCTAGAAGTCTCTGACACTGGTATTGGTATTGCACCAGAGGATCAAGCGGCAATCTTTGACCGCTTCTTCCGAGTTGAGAACCGGGTTCATACCCTCGAAGGTACCGGCTTGGGGCTGTCCATTGTTCGCAACATTGTGGACCGCCATCGCAGCCAGGTCCAACTCGTGAGTGAGGATGGTGTGGGTACAACCTTCTGGATCGACCTTAATGCCTTCCAGGAGTTACCCCTAGAGACCTATAAATCACCGACGCTGGAAACCAGTGCTGAAAGCCTATAGAGGGATTGGTAGTACAGAACGGCAGCAACTGTTCTGAACGATTTCCATAGCTTGTTGGTGACTTGCTTTGAAGCCAGAACTTGGACGTAGCTGCATGTCTGCATCGTGAGATTGCTGTAATGCGTGATTAACCTTTTCTGAATGCTTGCTATAGCGACAATTTCCGCTAGAATGTAAGACTGTATGGTTACACGCAAATAAAGGAAGCAACGCAATTCATGGCTAAGAAATCCATGATCGCCCGCGACGTCAAACGCAAGAAAACAGTCGAGCGTTTTGCCGAGAAGCGTCAGGCGCTCAAAGAAGCATTTGAAAAGGCTTCCAGCCAAGCTGAAAAGTTTGAAATTCACCGCAAGCTCCAACAGCTTCCCCGCGATAGCTCCCCTACTCGCGTTCGCAACCGCTGCTGGAAGACCGGTCGCCCCCGTGGCTACTACCGGGATTTTGGTCTGTGCCGTAACCAGCTTCGTGAGATGGCTCACCAGGGTTTGTTGCCTGGCGTGGTTAAGTCCAGCTGGTAGTCAGTCGTTTTGTAATTATGGGTTTGGATTTCTCTAAGGCTTTTGGACTTTTAGCTATCCATTGATTAGCGATTTCGCTTTCCTTGATTCATACGGACAAACAAAGAGGTGAACTCATGTAAATGGGTTCACCTCTTTTTTTGTCCAAGCCCTTCCAATTCCTAGGTTTAAGCTTTGCTTGAGTTCTTGAGCGTTCTAAGTTTCGCCACAGCAGGTATCAATGCCTAGGCTCGTCATGATCAGATCGCTTACCGCATTGGCAACTGCAAACTCACCATAGAAGCTTTTGGAAAAATCAAAAGCACGCATCTCTGTGACGATGGCGATGACGAGGGAGCCGAGATCATTCTCGCCTTCCATGCGCTGACGCAAAAAGACCTTGGCTGCCCGCTCTGCTATATCTGCATTGACCGGTTCAGGAATATATTCGCTATCCAACCACTGGAGTAGGGCTTGCCTCAGCCAAAGCTCTTC
>CALIGI010000244.1 GCA_938021205.1 uncultured Pseudanabaenaceae cyanobacterium | reverse complement strand
AGTTGTCGGAATCGATTTAGGAACCACTAACTCCTGCGTTGCAGTGATGGAAGGTGGTAAGCCCACCGTAATCGCTAACGCTGAAGGACTCCGCACAACGCCTTCAGTCGTGGCTTTTGACCCCAAGACGAAAGAGCGCCGCGTGGGCCAAATCGCCAAACGTCAGGCGGTGATGAACCCCACCAACACCTTCTACTCGGTGAAGCGTTTCATCGGTAGGCGTCACGAAGAAGTGGCTAACGAGACCACTGAAGTGGCTTACAAGGTGGTCAACGACGGTAATAATGTCCGCCTGGACTGCCCCGCTGAAGGCAAGAAATTTGCTCCCGAAGAAATTTCTGCCCAGGTTCTACGTAAGTTGGTCGATGACGCCAGCAAGTACCTCGGTGAAACGGTTACCCAGGCTGTGGTAACCGTTCCTGCTTATTTCAATGACTCCCAGCGCCAAGCAACCAAAGACGCTGGTAAGATTGCAGGCCTTGAAATCCTGCGCATCCTCAACGAGCCCACCGCTGCTTCCTTGGCTTACGGGCTAGATAAGAAGAGCAACGAAACCATTCTGGTCTTTGACTTGGGTGGTGGTACCTTTGACGTTTCTGTCCTAGAAGTGGGCGATGGCGTATTTGAAGTGCTGTCGACTTCCGGTGATACCCACTTAGGTGGTGATGACTTTGATAAAGCGATCGTTGACTTCCTCGCTGAAGACTTCAAGCGTAACGAAGGCATTGACCTGCGTAAGGACAGCCAAGCTCTCCAGCGCCTGACTGAAGCTGCTGAGAAAGCCAAGATTGAGCTTTCCAGCCTGACTCAGTCTGAAATCAACCTGCCCTTCATCACGGCAACCCAGGATGGCCCCAAGCACCTGGACATGACCATGACCCGCGCTCAGTTTGAAGAGCTTTGCGCTGGCTTGATTGATCGTTGCCGCATTCCTGTCGAGCAGGCGATTAAAGATGCCAAGCTCGATAAGAACGACATTGATGAAGTCGTTCTGGTGGGTGGTTCCACCCGCATTCCTGCGGTTAAGGAAGTGGTGAAGAAGGTCCTGGGCAAAGAGCCCAATGAGACCGTGAACCCTGACGAAGTGGTTGCCATTGGCGCTGCCATTCAGGCCGGTGTCTTGGCTGGTGAAGTCAAGGACATTCTGCTTCTGGACGTGACGCCTCTATCCCTGGGGGTTGAGACCTTGGGTGGCGTCATGACTAAGCTCATCCCCCGCAATACCACCATCCCCACCAAGAAGTCTGAGACCTTCTCCACCGCTGTGGATGGTCAGACCAACGTGGAAATTCATGCTCTCCAAGGTGAGCGTGAAATGTCGAACGACAACAAGAGCTTGGGAACATTCCGCCTCGACGGTATTCCCCCTGCTCAGCGTGGCGTTCCCCAAATCGAGGTCACCTTCGATATTGACGCCAACGGCATCCTCACCGTCAGCGCCAAGGATAAGGGCACGGGCAAGGAGCAGTCCATCAGCATCACCGGTGCCTCCACCCTGTCTGATAGCGAAGTGGACAAGATGGTTCGTGATGCTGAGGCTAACGCTGATGCAGATAAGGATCGTCGCGAGAAGATTGACCTGATGAACCAGGCTGATCAAATCATCTACCAATCCGAGAAGCAGCTTGAGGAGCTGGGCGACAAGGTTCCTGCCGATGCCAAGGAGAAGGTCGAAGGCTTTGTCACTGAGCTGAAGGAAGCCAAAGAGAAGGAAGATACTGAGAAGGTGAAGTCCGTAATCGAGGAGCTACAGCAGGCGCTTTATAGTGTGGGCAGCAGCATCTACGGTCAGGATGGCGCTGAAGGTGCTGAACCGTCTGATTCTGAGGGGGCAGCCGGTGGTGATGATGCTGAGGATGGCGATGATGTCATTGATGCTGAGTTCTCTGAGAGCGATAAGTAAATCTCAAAGCCTAGTGGCCAGGCTGACTCTGGCCTAGGTTGAGTTAAAGCCGCTGCTTCAATAGAAGCAGCGGCTTTTTCTGTTTCATGAGAGTAAAGTTCACCGTTGTCTCCGGTTCTTGCCTGGGCCACATCACTGAGTACATCCATAAATGGTCCAACCTATAAATGCTAGGTGGTGATGTGGATCGTAAACGCCCTCACAAATTAGGTTGTTGCTTTACAAGGTGAACTCAGCAAAAAAGTATTTGGAGAGCAAGAGCAGCCTACTTCTCTGAATGAAGCTTGTATCTGCATAGATCTTGTTTGTGGGTTTACCGTTGGAGGGGGCTGGAGATTGGCTGTAAGACTATCGCGAATTCTACTGTAATTGCTTCAATGTATATCTATAGTCGTCTCTATAGGGGGGCTGGGGAATGATAAGGCAACATTGCGATCGCATGAGCTTTTGGTTTCTTCACCATGCTGCGTCCAAGTACTTGGGCTCATTTTAGTTTTGCTAGCTGTTTCCTCTTGTCTTGGGGGAGCGCGATCGCTGCTGCCCAAGAACTCCGACCTGATGGAACGGTTCCCACGCGGGTTCAGCTAGATCTAGAGAATCAAGCGTTTGTGGTGCGAGGTGGGGCAATCAGCGGTGCCAATCTGTTTCACAGCTTTGAAACGTTCTCGCCGGGGGCTCGCTCGGTTCTGTTTGACCTTCAAGTAGAGGGCTTTGAGGGGGTTGAACGTATTTTTAGCCGGGTGACTGGGACAGAGGCGTCTTTTATTGATGGTCTTTTGCGGACCGCTGGTGGTAATACTCCCGATCTCTTTTTGCTCAATCCCAATGGACTAATCTTGGGACCGAATGCCACCTTGGATCTGGCAGGATCGTTCTTTGGCACCACGGCGGAGTCGATTCATTTTGGGGATGGTTTAAGCTTCTCAGTCCAGCCATTACCATTAGCTCCCTTACTGTCCCTGTCGATTCCAGTGGGCCTACAGCTGGGCCGAGATGCTGGAGCAATCTCGCTGGCTGGGCCAGGCCATGAGATTGCCGTTGCTCCCCCCTCTGCGTTGCCGATGCCCTTTCAAGTTGCACCGGCAGACTATGCCAAGGGATTAAGTGTTTCTCCAGGTAACACCCTCGCTTTGGTCGGTAATGGCCTTTTCCTAGATGGAGCTACGCTTCAGTCTCAACGACAACAGTCTTCGTTTCTCCAGGGAGGTGTGCAGCTTAGTCTGGGGAGTGGTCGAGAGGGAGCAGTCTTGTTGCAAGCTGAGCCTCAATGGGGGTGGGCGTTGGATTACGGCGATTTCGCTAGCGCTAGTGATATTTTGCTTGCCAAGCAAACTCGTATTGATGGCACAGGTCTACTGCCCAGCACGATTCAGGTGAGTGGAAATGACGTGAGCTTAGTGGATGGTTCCGTTGTATATAGCCAAAATCTGGGGGCTGAGACGAATGGGAATATTCGTTTTAATGCTGAGGGTCGATTATTTCTGGGGGGCACTCTAAACGCATTTGAAATGCCTAGTGCGATACGCAACTCTATCAAGGCTCAGGGAGATGGAGGCAAGATTGAAATTACTGCGGGTGATGTAATGGTGAATGGTGGGGCTAACATCGCGACGACGGCTTTCTATGGGTCAGGTAATGCGGGTGAGGTTGACATTAAAGTTGCGAGGGGGCTTAGCTTAGTCGGTACTGCTGAGGCTCAAAGTTTGAGTCCTTTTGCGACTTTAGTAACCTCCACCACTATGACGACAGGGAACAGTGGAGACATTTTTGTTGAAGCAGGCAATTTGAGAATTGAAGATGGGGCGGTGATCTCTTCTTCTGCTTTTTCTGGAACCGGAAATAGCAGTAATATTCAAATTTTTGCTAGGGATTCGATCGTCATCCGGAGCTTTAACCCGATCAACCAATTTTTTTCTGGAGTCGCTTCTTCTTCCTTTGCCGCAGGAGATGCAGGTAGTATTTTGATTGAAACGCCCCGTCTGAGTCTCTTGGACAGTGGTTTGGTTGAGGCTAATATCTATGCCTCCGGTAATGCTGGCAGCGTCACCGTGAATGCGTCAGAGTTCGTAGAGGTTGGAGGCGTTTCATCCGTGAATAACGCTGGCTTCTCTGCTTATATTGCTTCGACTGCTGAGCTCACGGACAACTTTCTCCTAAGACAACTTTTCACCTTGCCGCCTGCGCCCAGTGGTGGCTCAGGGAGTGTGACGATTAATACGCCCTTTTTACGACTGTTTGGAGGAGGCCGTATCAGTACGACAAATGACGGTGTGGGTGATGCTGGGAGCTTGAGTATTTTGGCCAGTCGCTTGAGTTTGGATGGAGCGAGTTTAGCGGCTAGTACGGTGGAAGGGAATGGAGGCAATATTTCAATTAAGGGAGTGGATACCTTAACATTGCGAAATGGGAGCTCGATTTCGACTTCTGCTGGGGGGCAGGGAAATGGCGGCAATATCAAGATTTCTGCTGAGAGTATTGTGGCGAAGTCCTTCGAGAATAGCGATATTACGGCGAATGCCATCAATAATACGGGTGGGACAATTATGTTGGATAGCGCTGTTTTGTTGGGACTAGAGGTGCGTCCACAACTGACAGGCTTGAGTGATGTTACAGCTTCCTCGGAATTAGGGGCTTCGTTTGGCGGGACGGTGAAACTGATGCAGCCAAATACAGCGCCGGACTCTAGCTTAGCGGCGTTGCCAAATTCCACATTGGAGCCTGTGGATCGTTTGGCTCAGGGCTGTGATGTGGGTGAGGCTGAGTTTCACGTTACAGGTCGAGGTGGTTTGGCGCGATCGCCCCTAGATTTGCCAGAGCTGGGTCTGTCTGAAATCAATCTCATCGCTCAAAAAGGATCGCAGGGAAAAGAAGCAGATGCATTGAATCAGTTGTTGATGCAGTTGCGAGAGGCGATCGCCCTACGGGACCAAGGATTTTATCCTAAGGCTTTGGCGCAGTTGGAAGCGATTGCCCAAGTTAAGGCCTTGACGATATGGCTGGACCTGCATAGCCAAGTCATGCGGCAACTGGGCATCACTTATCGGATGCTGGGGCAACAGGAGAAAGCACGCGCTGTTTTGGAGCAGAGTTTGGCGATTGCTATGCAAGCTGCTGAAGCAGATGCCCCAGGGCAAACCCTTCCCATAACAACAGCAACAGCAGCAGCGACAATTCTTAGCCTGGGGCATTTGGCAAAAATTCAGCGTAATCCTCACGAGGCTCGCCAGCAGTACCGGCAAGCCCTTGCACTGGGCCAGGATTCTGAGGTGAAGAGTCTGGCCTTGGCCAGTCTCATGGCGTTGGAGATTGAACAGCAAGATGAGGCAGCGGCTCAGCAGTGGCGTCAACAACTGATGGCTCCAGCGGAGATACAGACTCAGGTTGCCACTACGGGGCAGTTACATGGTGTGGCGGTTCAATTGAGAGCTTTGCAAGCATCTGAACAGGCTCGTTCGGTGGCATTAGAGCGCCTACGGGGCGAACTGGAGAACCTACTGGCTTTGGCTCAGCAGCGGAGTGACCAGGAAGCCCTCGCTTACAGTTTTGGATACCTCGGCCAGGTGGAAGAATTTTCTGGGAACTGGGAACTCGCTCAGCAATATTCTGAGAGGGCTTTGCAGTTTTCCCAGGCTAGCTCGGATGAACTGATGGCCTATCAGTGGGCTTGGCAACTGGGTCGCATTGCTCGCGAGCAATGGCGGCAAACGGGGAATGAAGCTTGGTATGGGCAGTCCCAAGCAGCCTATCGTTTAGCTTTGACATCGCTTAAGTCTTTGCGGAGCGATCTATTGACGGTGGCACCCGAATTACAATTGTCGTTTCGTTCTGGAATTGAGCCGGTCTATCGAGAATATGTAGATCTGCTGCTAGCTCATCCTGCAGCAATGGATGTAACGCAGCAATCGGTGAAGTTGCAAGAAGCGATTGAAACGATGGAAGCCTTGCGTTTGGCGGAGTTGGATAACTATTTGCAGGATGCTTGCTTGCGGGCAAGGCCGCGCTCTATTGCTGAGATTGATGGGACTGCGGCGGTGATTTATCCCATTATCTTGGACGATCGCTTGGAGGTGATTGTCAGTTTGCCTCGAGGTGGAATGCGGCGCTATAGCACCTCTGTGAGCGAGGCTGATTTAGCCCGAACGGTGAAGGCATTTCGAGATGGCTTAGTGTGGCGCAGTCGGCGAAGCTTTCGTGAGCCGGGTCAGCAGCTCTATCAGTGGCTGATACAACCTGCTATGGAATCTTTTCAAGCTGAAGCTGTAGAGACTTTGGTTTTAGTTCCCGATGGACTGTTCAATACTGTGCCCCTGGCTGCGATCTCAGATGGACAGAACTATTTGATTGAACAGTTTGCTGTGGCGACGGCACCGAGCATTGAGCTGTTGCCTTCCCAGGGACTCGCGAAGGCAAAGACGCAGACGCTCGTGGCTGGCATTACCGAGATGCAGCAAGGCTTTCTGCCCTTGCCTTTTGTTCCCCAGGAGCTGAACGATGTCCAGGCTGCGATCCCTGGAAAGGCATTATTAAATGAGAAATTCACCCGGAAAAAACTGGCCGAAGCTTTGGTCAAGCAAGATGCTCCCATTGTGCATATTGCAACCCATGGTCAATTTAGCTCCCAGGCTCACGAGACTTTCATTGTCGCCTGGGATGAGCAGATTAGCTTGACCCAATTGGGTAATATTTTGAATGGACGCCCCCGCCAAGGCCTATCTCCCACGGAGTTGCTGGTGTTGAGTGCTTGCGAAACTGCAGTGGGTGATGAGGCGGCGATATTGGGGCTGGCAGGTGTGGCTGTGCGGGCAGGAGCTCGTAGTACATTGGCCTCTCTCTGGAGTGTGAATGATCAGTCCACAGCGGTGTTGATGAAAGCGTTCTATCAGCAACTTTCTCAGGCCGGCATGGGGAAGGCTGAAGCCTTGCGGCAGACCCAGCTAGAGATGTTGAAGGACCCGGTCTACCGCCATCCCTATTATTGGTCTGCCTTTACCCTGTTGGGGGACTGGCAGTGATGCAGATTATTCCCAGGCTTCTAGCTCTGTCACCCAGTAGTTCAGCAGGGCGGTGATTTGCGATCGCCGCGCTTCAAAGGTTGCTGCAATCCAAATCAATAATAGTCCCAGGGCAATACCAATCGCCCAGAGGAATAGGGAGTCGGTTTGGATATATTGCCAGATTTGTAGCAAGACCCGTAGGACAAAAGTGAGGGTGCCTACGTAGAGGAAGGCGCGGACCCGTAGGGTAATGCCTGCGGTAATGAAGACTAGGCCCAGACCAATGGGCAGTAATCCGGCGACAAATCCACCGAGTTCGCCCATGCTGACTTCAGCTTGGTAGAGCCCGCTGAGGCAAAAGGCGATGGTGCCCAGGCAGCGTAGCCAGTGGCGTAGATGACGGTTAGGTTGTTGTTGCAACTGAATGTTGGCCTGGTCGTTGGCCTGGTCGTTGGCCTGGCCAGTTAACTGGGGATCAAATTGAGCGAGGAATAGGAGGTTGGCACCCAGTAAGCCGCCGTACCAGAGGATGTCGGTTAGGTTGAACTGCTCGAAGATGCGTAGGAGCGCCCAGTCCAATAAGACCAAACTGATGTAACCGAGGCGGAGCTGGCGGCGACGTTGGGCGATGCCTGCGTAGAACACCGCAACGAGGAATAAGACCTGAACCTTGATATCCCAGGTGGTGAGTAAGGTGACAATTCCGGGGAGCAGAACAGCCCAGCGTTGACCGGCTTTGCTATTCCATCCCCAGCGTTCCCAAGGTGTAATTTCTAGCAGGATGGCGATGGGGCAGGCAATGGCAGCGGCCCAAGTCAGCAGCGTTGGCCAGAAATAGAGCAGGTGAATGGCATAGCCCAGGGCGCAGAGGGATTGAACGATCGCACCATCTAGCCAGGGGAAGCCGGAGTTGGCATGGGGGTGAGAACGACGACTTTCGAGTAGAGCGTAGAGGCCAGCGATCGCTAATAGTCCCATCCACAGCAAGCCACCCTGGTCGCTCGATGGCAGCAGTAGCGCACAGATTGCGATGATACTGCCAAGGCCCCAATGACCTGCTGCAAACTGCCTGAGTCCCACTGAATCCAGGCTCAGCCAGCGATGCAGAAGGGGCAGCAGCGATCGCAAGCCCCAGGCCAGACCAAGACTGAGTAGACCGATGAGTACCATGCCATCGCCCGCGTTGCTTCCTGAAGTTTGGGAGAGTGTATAGAGCAACAGTTCGAAGCAGCCGATGGAAATGCTGCTTAATCCGAGATAGCTCAGGAAGTTGAAGGGAGGATGGCGACGGCTGACACCCAGCAGAATGAATGCGGCTACGATGGTGACGAGACCACTGTAGGCATCAAAGTTGAGATGGCCGAGGAACAGGCCCACGAGGGCGTTGGCAATGGGCAAACTGTGACAGCTCAGCTCTAGGGGGCGAGCTGTGGTGAGGACCGAGCGGTTTGTCATCGCTTGGGTCGTTTTTGCGGGGCTACCTTGGATGTCTGCTAGCTGGGGGCGAGCTGTTTGAAGGTTTGAAGCCGGAGATTGGACGGGATGCTTTGCTAGCCATAGTTCTCCGATGAGCAGCCAGAGCCATCCAAATGTGAGGAAGGCGAAGGCTGCTTGGAGGGGGCTGGCATTGAACCGCTCCAATAACGTGGCTAGGGTGAGGCTGCTAAATAGTCCTAGACCTAGGGCTGCGCCGTTGCTGCGAATGCGCCAGAGGCTGAATATTAGGCTGAGACTGGGAACTGCTATGGCAATGATTGCAGAGTTGCCTGTGCTACTACTAACCCTGATGAGGTTTCCGAGCAATAAGTCAAGGAGTCCCAAGACTAAGGGGACTGCAAGGATGATTCCCCAAACTTGGGTTGCGCGGCCATAGAGCTGGGTGAGCTTGTGAGGCTGAGGGCGAAACAATCCCCAGAGAAACAAAAGCAGAGCCACTTCTGTACCCAAAATAATCGAGTCTGATTGCAGGGCGAGACCGTCTTGCCACAGTGCCTGGGCCAGGTCCATGGTGAAGACGATGCTCCAGAAGACGGCGATCGCCACCACCCAAAGCCTCTGCCAACGGCGGCTATGAAGACCACTGATCAACGTTGCCAGGCCAAATCCCGCCAAGCGAGTCCCGGCTTCCATCCAGCCAAAGGGCTGAACCAGGGCTATGGCAATGAGGCTAAAGACTCGGGCAGTTTTGGGATAGAGGCAGCGGGGATGCTCTGCCATGGCTAGGAGAGCCAGGGGCACGAGCCACCATAAGAGGTGAACTTGGGGCAAGGGCCCAAACTCAAAAATAGCGATGAGGATGCTGAAGTAGCTAATGCCATAGCCGAGACCCGCCATCAGCAAGCCCGCGACCCAAGCGCTGCGTCGCCAGGTGCGTGGTGCTTGGGTGATGCTGATAATCCATTCAAAGAGAACGCAGCCTAGGGAGAGCAGGCTCCAGCTCAGAACGGATAGGTTTGGCTCAATCACATAGGCCCAGCTAAAGACTGCCCCTAGGGTGAGGAACTGGAGGAGAGCGATCCAGCCATTGCCAGTGCTAGGGCCTTTTGATGTAGCTGGTTTAGTGTCGGGCAGGCTATCTGCCGAGGCCGATTTGGTGTGGCGGACGGGGAGCTTTGTGGTCTCACGACCGAGCTGCCGTCGTCGGGCCATGAAGCCCAGAGTTATGGCAGAAAACGTCAGGTTGAGGGCACGCATCAGCGGGTTGCCGATGCTAAAGAGCGTGAGGCCAAATCCCAGAGCGGTTGAGAGGAAGATGGCCTGGTGAGCCAGCTTGGGTTGCTTGCTGCGGTGGAAGTTATCTCCTAGCCAGACGAAGAGGAGTAGGTAAGGGAAAATGGTGATGCCCACGATTGCGAAGGGCATGCCGCTGGTTCCGGCGATCGCCACCACTCGGTCCAGCATCACTTGACGTAAATCCACCGGTACAAACCGCCGCGTTAACCAAATAGCCTGAAGCCCGACGCAAAAGATTGCGGTTAAATCAAAGGTCGTGCGTAATCGTCCCAAACGGTCCCACAGTATGAATAGGCCTAAGAGACTAATGGCTAAAGACTGAAGCGGTGGCTCTAGTTGAAGCGAGGCGAGCCAACCTAGGAGCATTAATAGGCCACCGACCAAAGACCAGAGGCGACCCGGTAGACGAGTGGTGTCATTGCGTTCACGCCAGAGTAATACGGCTCCACAGAGGCCAATGGCGAGGCCCAGTTGGGCGATGGGAACACCGGCTGCAAGGACGGCGCGACCGAGGAGAAGTAGGGCTCCAAATAGGAGAACTAATGCGATGGAGAGGGCATTGTTTTGCTTGGCAGTGTCGGCTTGGGAAGTTGCCGTCTGCTCTTTCTTCTCGGTTTGATCTGTCTGGGTCAGAGTTGCTTTAGCATCTGCCTGGAGCGAGGATTGTGTCGAGGCTTCGTCGTCGGGATAGACCAAGTTGATGGCTGTGCCCACCATGGCGACATAGCTAGCGAGCAATGGCATGATGCCCGTTCCCCAAATAGACAGCCCCCAGCCCCAATGGAGCCAGCTTAGGGCCAGCACATTGAGGAGGAGGCGTTGGCGATGGGGGAATGCTTTGGTGAGGGGGGTGAGGGTTTGTTTGAGTAGGAAGCTGAGGGCGATCGCCACGACTACAGCAACGATCCAGCCTGGGGGCGATCGCCATAACCCAAAGCCATCCACCGCCCAAAAGTTAATCGGCACTAACAGTAGCGCCACCCGCTGCACCATCTGAGCGGTGAGCTGAAGCTTGGGATGATGCCCGGCCCATTGCCCCGCGCCCCAAAAGGCTAGGGTGTAGCTGAGCAGCACCAGGTACTGCCCCACTGCCGAGAAGTTTTGCCACTGGCTGGCGGCTAGAACTGCTGAGGAGACCACGACCATAAAGAGGCCGAGGAACAGCAGCCAGAGAACGCTGACCTCTGCCATGAAAGACTGCATCCAGCTGCCCAGCACCGATGGTTTCTGAGGTTTAGTGGCTGTTTTTGGGGTGACCTTAGTCTTCGCGGCAGCTTTCTGGGCGGCGGCTTGACTCGTTTGGGCTTGGGTCACAAAGCTACCGCCTGCCGCTGCTGCCAGGGCAGGTTCGCGCTTCGAGCGATCTGCTGCTGCTGTCTCAGCCGCAGTTTGAGCTTGGGTCAGCGGCAGGGGACAGCTAAGCTGTTCTCGCCCCAGACTTCGCAGCCGTTCATCGGAGATTAGCCCTAACTCGTAGAGGCGATCGAGCCCCTGGAGTAGCGCCGGGTTTGAGGCACGAACGCTGAGCTTAATGGAAAGGAGCGGGTCTTGGGGAGTTGCCACGGGCAAACCTCATGGACGCAGTATTAACAGCATGGCCAGCTAGGTCGTACATCTACCAGTCAATGCGTGACAGTCTGGGAGATTGGCTAGCTGCAAGATTCAGTCTTTAGGAGATGGCCTAGGGAGCAAGGAATAGAGAGATGCAGCTTTGCACAGGTGTGGCTTGGCCCAGGGTCTTTAAGCGCTCCGCGACAAGATTACGCCGATGCTAGTCTCTGGGATTGGGGCTTGGGAAGGCTGTTTTTTTGATTTAAATCAAAGGCTGTCTTGTTAATTTTTTGTGATTCAACTCAATTTTTAGCATCCGGCTTAGGGATTTCCTCTTTTTAAGCCATCCTGAAATCTTGCCATTGCGAACCTGAGTTCGGTAGCCGACAAACCGGCCTCATCCCCTAACCCCTTCTCCCTTAGGAGAAGGGGAACCGAACGCCAGTAGGCTGTTTCCAGAGCTTTTCATGTGCCCCTCTCCCCAGGGAGAGGGGCAGGGGGTTGGCCTGATTCAGGCCAACCGAGGTGAGGGCAGCTTCGCTCTGTCGAACTCATCAGATATGGCTCAGCAGTGCAAGGTTCATCGGCTGAAAGAGGATGATTAAATCCTTGGAGGTCCCTTACTGTTTTACACCAAGGTAATGACCGTAATTTCAGGCGAGCAAAACGATCGCCCCGGCCAGTAGCTTCCCAAGCCGCGATTCACGTAGAGCTGATTCTGGCCCCCCAGATTGTTTGGGAGCTGGTGGAATCCCCGCGCCCATTCCCAATGGTTCATCACCCGCGTAAAGCTGCCTAGGAGCTCGGCGTGACGCTGGAGCTGGGGCGGTATTTGTAAATATATTGCCGAGAAATATTTGGGTATGACCCCCAGCAGGGGCAGGTTGATTTGTCCGCCATGGCTGTGGCCTGAGAGCTGAAGGTCCACGCGCCAATCTTTCAAGAGCTCTGCGCTGTCCGGGTTGTGGCTGAGGACGAGGCGGGGCAGGGTGGATGGTAGCTGCTCAAGAACGGGGGCGGGGGCAAAATCGTGAGCCCAAAAGTCGGCTAGGCCGACTAGGGCAAAGCCTTCTCCCCAGGGATAGGTGATGTCGTTCCAGAGGACGGTAATGTCGCTGTTTTCTAGGGCTTGGGTAATGACCTGTTGCGATCGCCTCGCCAATAAATCATGGTTTCCCAGCACGGCATAGGTGCCATAGGTGCTGTGCAGTTTCTGGAGCTGTGGGGTGAGGCGGTGAATCAGCTCGGGCTGGCTGGTGACAAAATCCCCGGTGAGGCAAATGAGGTCTGGGGATTGGGCATTAGTGGTGGCGATCGCCTGGGCCATCATCGCCTCACTCAGGCAAATCCCATCAAAGTGAAAGTCGGAGAGCTGAACGAGCCGCAGTCCTCGGAGCCGTAGGGGCAAGTCTGGAATCGATATTTGCTGTCGTTCAAGGGTGAGGGGACCTGTATGGATAGGGCTGGATTGTAAGCGCTGTGCCAAGAATCGCCTTAGCAGGGACGTGAGGCCCATAAACATTGGTGAAGTAGTATCTACTCCTAAGGGTAGAGAGAGAATGCCTTAGCTGCCAATCATTCAGCTTTAACGACGAGTTTTACAGGTTCTTAAGGTTGCAGAGCTGTAGCAACCGCTGCTGAAACTCTCTGGTGATAAGGGATATTCTGGTTTTATCAGGAATGACCTTGAGCAAATCTGAAGTATTCCTGAGAAAGGCAGCATTAATGTAACAAATGCGTTACATTGTGGTCATAAATAAGTTTTCAATGGGGATCGCCATGAACCGAAACGAACTACTTCGTCAACTCGCCCAGCGTCAGCCGCGGGCAGTTGTGGCTACCCGCACGGTCGCCCAGGAGCAGTCTGGCTCTTGGCAAGATGCGGCTATTGCTGCTGCGATCGCAGTTGCTGCGCTGGGTCTTCTGTCTAGCATTGGCTAGATTTCTCTGTTACTTGCGTAACAGCAGTTTGTCGTTCTTAGCCCCTGGCCTTGGTCAGGGGTTTTCTCATTTTTGTGATGTTTGTTGAGATGGTTCGACTTTTTGGGTATTGGCTCAAGCCCAATTGTGGAAGCACTGGTAATCGGGGATGATGGAATTGTTACGCTGGCAAGGCGACTCTGCTTCAACATGGCCCATTCTCAGTCACCGCCTGCATCTTCCGGCAAACCCCATTTCCAGCTATTCGAATCCGATGCGGTGGATTGGCTGCGGGGGATTGCCGATGACTCTGTG
Source organism: uncultured Pseudanabaenaceae cyanobacterium (assembly GCA_938021205.1). Classification (GTDB taxonomy): domain Bacteria; phylum Cyanobacteriota; class Cyanobacteriia; order PCC-9006; family JAAUQQ01; genus JAAUQQ01. Next base: position 1,221 of record CALIGI010000244.1, on the reverse strand, counting down.
GACCTGATCATTACTGATCCACCCTACGAGTCCCTGGAAAAGCATCGAGCCATTGGCACCACGACCCGGCTGAAAAATTCCAAGGCGTCGAGTAATCAGTGGTTTGAGATTTTTCCCAATAGCCGCTTCGAAGAACTGTTTGATGAGCTGTATCGGGTGCTGAAGTGCGATCGCCATTTCTATCTGTTTTGCGATGCGGAGACGATGTTTGTGGCTAAGCCCATTGCTGAGGCGGCGGGGTTTAAGTTTTGGAAGCCGATTATTTGGGATAAGGTGGCGATCGGCATGGGCTATCACTATCGGGCGCGCTATGAGTTCGTGCTGTTTTTTGAGAAGGGCAAACGCAAGCTCAACGATCTGGGCATTCCCGATATTTTGACGGCGAAGCGGGTCTATCGGGGCTATCCCACGGAGAAGCCGGTGGAGGTGTCGGAAATTTTGACGGCCCAGAGCACCCAGCCTGGGGAGCTGGTGATTGATCCGTTTATGGGGAGCGGTAGTGCGGGGGTGGCAGCGCTGAATTTGGGGCGAAATTTTGGTGGCAATGATAAGTGTGATGAGGCGATTGAGGTGAGTCAGAAAAAGCTGCTAGAGGTGGGGGAGGTTTCAGATAGGCTGATCCAACCGAATAGCTTGGGGCTGGATAATGTTCAGTTGGGCTTGGGGGAGGTTGTGGTGTGATGACAACTTTTTTGCTGACGAAACGCCCCCATCCCCCAGCCCCTTACCCCCAAGTTTGGGGGAAGGGGAGTTGTTTCAAAGTCCCTCTCTCAGCCTTGGGAGAGGGCCCGAGTAGAGATAATCGGGAGAGGGCCAGGATTGATGTATGAGGTCTAGTGAAACGAAGGTGACAGACATCAAGATGACGGGTCATGAATATGCCAAGTTGATCGCGGAGTATATTTTACGGCGGTTTGGCGATCGCGGTATCCAGGTCTTCCGTGAGGTCCATGTGGGTAAATCCATTATTGGCAAGAAGCGGCGGGTGGATATTTTGGTGCTAACGCCGGAGCGACCCCAGGAGGTGCGGCGGGCGATGGCGATCGAATGTAAGTACCAGGGCAGCCAGGGCACGGTGGATGAGAAGATTCCCTATGCGTTGCAGGATATGGAGGCGATGGCGATGCCGGGGGTGATTGCCTATGCGGGGGAGGGCTTTTCGCCGGGGGTGCGGCATATGCTGGAGGCGGCGGAGCTGAGTGCCTATTGTTTGCCCAAGGC
>CALIGI010000243.1 GCA_938021205.1 uncultured Pseudanabaenaceae cyanobacterium | reverse complement strand
ACTTCTGGACAACTTGGCCGGTTTGGAGCAGGGTCGTTCCATTCTTGACGACTTTCTCACTCTCACAATAAATGCAATTCATCAGGCTGAACTCCAGACTGCATCTTTATTCTAGCTCTCATCCTTTAAGCTGACAGTGCCGGTTTCTCTGGCAAGGTGAAACAACAGAGGAAATTAAGTTGCGATCGCCCAATGCAGCGAGACACTTGGAAACCTGTTTGGATGTTCCTTTATCAGCTGGACTCACTCTCCAGGATCGACATGACTTGTTGTTGGCGCTGAACAAAGTGAGTGCAGCCTATACGCATAACTTCGGAGGTATGGCATGAGTCTCTTTTCTTTGAAAGATAAGGTTGCACTGGTCACGGGGGGGAATGGTGGACTTGGGTTGGCGATGGCGATGGCATTGCGGGATGCGGGAGCTAAGGTTGCGATCGCTGGACGCAATCCTGAAAAGACCGATCATGCTAAGACAGTATTGGGATCTAATACCTCCACCCATCTTGTAGATCTGGCAGAGGAGACTGCATTACCGGGTCTAATTAAGGACGTGGTGTCAGCCCACGGTAGACTTGATATTCTTGTAAACAATGCAGGGACAACCGTTCGAGGTGCACCCCAAGACTTAAAACGAGATGACTTTGAGTGGGTTCAGTCGGTCAATGTGACTGCGGCTCTCCGTCTTAGTCAACTAGCCTATCCCCATTTGTGTGACCAAGGGGGCGGGAAAATTATTTGTGTAGGATCCATGTTCAGCAATCGAGGGAGTGGTTTTTCGATGCCCTATGCGGTCAGTAAAGGAGCTGTGGTGCAGGTTGCTCGTAGTCTAGCGGTAGCATGGGCCCAAGATAACATTCAGGTTAATGCTATCCTGCCTGGCTGGTTTGATACAGAGCTAACCCAGGGAACTCGGGATCAAGTTCCTGGGCTGGAAGAAACTATCTCTCAGCGGACACCTGCTGGACGTTGGGGAAGCCCTGATGATTTAGCCGGTACAGTGGTTTTTCTGGCAAGCTCGGCCTCTAATTTTATTACAGGCACGACTCTTCCAGTGGATGGTGGCTATAGTATTTCGATGTAATTAGGACGCCAAGTAAAGACTTGTGGCAGGCTTGATATCAAACCTTAGAGAGAGTCATAAAGCCTGTCGTCCCCGATTACCCCCTCAAACTTATTCTGACTCTAAAAAGAGTTGTTCTTGTTGAATTTATAAACCCATGGATTGGAAAACAACAGCGAAAGAGATCAACTATACGCCCAACTCTCAGGGGTATATTTGGGGGACATTGCATCCCGATATTGTTGAATTAGCGGCACAGGCGAACATTCACGGAAACTGGTTGAATCTTGCCGCTGGTGATGGTCGATATAACGAATTGCTGATTGATTCGTGTGAGTCTATTACTGCATTAGACCTTGACCAAAAAGCACTTGACCGTTTGGCAGAAAGGTTGTCCTTACCACAGCGGAATAAAGTTAAGTTAGTAGCGGGTGATATTACTACCCCCTTACCATTTGGGGATCATCAGTTTGATGGATGTTTATCGACAGGAACACTCCATTTTCTCAAGCCAGATGTTTTGCGTACTGTTTTTGGGGAGATTTTCAGAGTGCTGCGACCGCAAGCGTCACTCATTATGGACTTTGCCGTTGATATTGAGCGTGAGTGTCCAGATGGTAGTCGGTATGTTATTGAAGATGAACCCCAGTTCACCCTGGATGAAGGCAAGAATCTCCTGGCTGATATATTTCAGAATGCACAATATGACTTGCGAGTTGGAACAGTTCCTGATTTCCCAGTGAATAACTTTGACCTAACGTATATATTTCGATGCAATGTCTTATCTCTACTGGTGGTTTTACCCTAGGAGAGGCATTCGCAACTGCTCGATAACCGCTGCTAAGGGGGCTGGTTCCGCCGAATGGCAGAACAAAAGTGCTGATATGCAAGGGATAGAAGGATTTATTTCAAAGCTGAGCAACCCAGCTTTTGAGGCCTAAATGGCTGAATACCCTGATTTCTTGTTTAGGTGATACGTCATGAGGTTCTTAGCCTAAAAGCCACAACCCTCGCTAAACAAGGATTCTTTAAATCTCACCTAACGGAACCAGTTCCGATTCGATGCAGCACGACCTAAACCCAAAAGCTCAAATATCCCGTTCCAGCCAGTATCTTGAGGCTAATCAACAGCAAAAACGTCGCAAACATCGTCTTCAGCTTATCCGCTGGCACAATATCAGACCACTTCGCCCCCAACGGAGCCCCCAGCATGGTAAATGGAGCCACCAACGCCACCGCTGGCCAATAGACATAGCCTGTAGACCCAGGAATCAGCTCCTGCTGATTCCCAGCCAGCAGCATGAATGAAGCTGTACCTACCAGTGCGATCGGCAAGGTAAACGAGGCCGAAGTGCCTGTGGCATGGTTCATGGGTAAGCCGCAGTAAAGCAAAAACGGCACACTCAACGCCCCGCCACCAATACCCAATACCCCAGACTTAAAGCCAATCACGGTTCCCACCAAGCTCGCCACAAGAATGGTTGGTAGCTGGGCAGGGGCTTCTTCTTCCAATACCGCTTTTTTGCCAAAGAAAATTTTCGTTGCCACCACCACAAGGAACAGACCGAAAATCAGCTCTAGCAAACTGCCATTGAGTTGATTACCAATGAGATTACCGACGATGACGCCAGCCGAAATCCCACCGATCACTCGCTGAAAAATATCCCAGTGGATATGTCCTCGCTTGTGGTGCGCCCAGGTGGAGGAAGCCGCAGTGCCAATCATGATGCAGGTCGCTGTGCCCGCTGCCATATGCATCAGCGCGACTTCGGGCATGTGGACCAAGCCGAAGAGGAAGAACAGACCCGGAACGATGACCATGCCGCCGCCGATGCCCAAGAGACCCGAGCAAATACCCGCGATCGCCCCCAGCCCCACAAATAGGCCCAGGTTCAAAATATCCATCGGCATCACACAGAGTCCCTTTGAGCATCCCGGCAAGAATTGTACCGATAGCTTTGCCTATTATTATCTGGGAAAAGCTTTGCCCAGTAAGGCATCTCGGCACAATCTCCCCTCAAATTTTACCAGCTTCCCCCCAGGCTCACACTTCTCCCCAGCTTGGCCCCGAGATGGGTCGCCAGCAGCTTTGATAAGGTCTGTGGCAAACTGGCAAGCAACAGTAGCCCCATTTTATTCAATCCTTTACCGACAACTCCTAACCATGCTCTCCTCCTCAACTGTTACCCAATCCCCTTTCTCTGTCTTTCTCGCTCAACCCACCAAACTCTCCCTGGCGCTCAGCTTTGGACTGCTGTCATTGCTGCTGCCCGCTGCCCTCACCCTGCCCACCGCCCCCGCCCAAGCTGGCACCTGCGCTTCAAGCTGCGGCCCCAAGCCCATCCGCTTTATCCCCGGTGAGCAGGTAAAAGTTGAACTGGTCAACCGCACCGCAGGCTTGATCCTTCTGGAAGAAGTTCAGGGCAGTGACCCTATCCCTGTCTCTCCCACCCGCAATTTCCGCCTCACTCGCCAGGGCGGAACTGTGGAGAACTCCTCCGTGGTGTTTTGGGATGCGAATGGTTTTCCCTTAGAAGTCAAAATCAGCCAGCCCCAGAAAGATGTGCTGCGGATTGAGGTCAATCCTGGATATACAGTGCCCGGCGATCGCTCCATTTACCTCCAGGACGACGGCAGCGTTCAAATTCTTTAAACCTCCATGCCTAATGCTCCTAATTAATACCGCAATAGACCTGAGTGATCTCAAAGAGCAACGATGAGGTCACTCAGATATGGTTAAAAGCAGGGAAAATTACAGCCTTAGCCCTATTTCTTCGGGCAAGGACATGTTTCATCGATTTTGGCGACTGACCTGGAACCGCACCTTAGCGGTCAATTTGCTCGTTGCTATTGCTTACTACGTGTTAGCAGAACTATCACGTCGTCTGGCCTCCACGCCCAACGATGTCACCCCAGTCTGGCCCCCAGATGGCATTGCAGTCGCTGCAGCAATGATCTACGGGAAGGGTGTTTTACCAGGCATTGGCTTAGGCTCCTTCCTGGCAAACTTCTGGGCCTTTTGGGATCCGCAAAGCTGGGCAACCCTCCTCCTCTCATCCCTAAACGTACTCGGTATTTCCGTAGGAACAACGCTAGGAACCTGGCTCGGCACAGGCCTACTCAAACATTCTCTGAAACAGCGTCACTCCTTCGGACGCGTCAGCAGTACCATCAAATTTCTGCTCTATGCCGGTTTAATTGGCCCCATTGTCAATGCCAGCTTCGGCGTCGTCATGCTGGTGTTGCAGCAAACCATTACCTGGCAAGATGCTAGTACAACCTGGATAACCTGGTGGATTTCCAACGTGGCCGGGATTGTCATCCTCAGTCCCTTGCTACTCAGTTGGAACGATCGCTTCCAGCTTGTCATTTCCCCCCATTCATCAACGCCAAGACCCCCCAAGCCTTATAGACCCGCGCAGGGCAACCAAGCCTCTCTACCCGAAGCCATCGCCCTCGTCAGCCTACTCTTCGTGATTGCCCAGGCTTCTTTCTGGGGAGAGCAATCCCTAGCCTATATGCTAGTCCCACTGTTGATTTGGGCGGCATTTCGCCTGGGCCAACTCGGCACAACATCTGTCGTTCTGTTCACCACGACAATGGCAATTTTAGGCACCGTACGGGGGCGAGGTGTCTTCGCAGAAGCCGACCTCAACAGTTCTTTAATAGCGCTTCAGTCTTTCATTATTGTCATTGCCTTCACAGCCCTCATCTTGCTCGCCGTCCTTGCAGAGCGCAGCACGGCCAACAGGAAGTTAGAAACAGCAGTGCAAGATCTGAAAGCTGCGAATAATGCCCTAGCAGATCACACTGTCAAATTAGGCCATGCTGCTCGCCTTAAAGATGAATTTTTGGCCATGGTGAACCATGAATTGCGGACCCCCCTGATTGGCATTTTGGGAATGTCAGAAATCCTGAACGAAGGCATGCTAGGAAGCCTGAATGCAGAACAGCTCGATGCGATTCAAAACGTTGGCAGCAGTGGTCAACATTTACTGTCACTCATTAACGACTTGCTCGATCTCACGAGCATAGAAACAGGCCAACTCAAAGTCCTCAAGAGCTCTGTTGATATCAATGCTCTATGCCGGGCAAGCCTAGATTCAGTTGCCCCCATCGCAGCCCAGAAGCAGATTCAACTCACCGAAGATTTCCCAGATAGCCTAGGCATCATCCATGCTGACTCGAAGCGATTACAGCAGGTTTTTGTCAATTTACTCAGCAATGCAATTAAGTTCACGCCTGCGGGAGGCCAGGTTCACTTTATTGTTACTCCCAGTCCAGCAACCTCCCGCCTTCGTTTCTCGATCAAAGACACTGGAGTAGGCTTGTCAGAATCAGCGATGGAGGAGATTTTTAATCGCTTCTTTCAAGTCAACAATCAATTGAACCGTAGTCAGGAAGGCTTAGGTCTAGGGCTTGCGATCGCGAAGCAATTGGTTGAGTTACATCAAGGAACAATCCAAGTCACCAGCGAGTTAGGCAAAGGGAGCTGCTTTACCGTCGAGCTCCCCCACAACTTGCTCGAATTCCCCCAGCCACAATGCGTGAAGCTCCTAGCGAATCAGAAATCCCCCTACATCTTGATTGCGGAGGACGATGCCGTCAGTCGAGCCGTCCTGACCAGTTATCTCAAGCGCCACAATTATCGACTGGAGATTGCCCATGATGGTGAAGAGGCCCTCGCCCAGGCTGCCCGAGAAAAGCCAGCCCTCGTTTTGATGGATATTCAAATGCCAGTGATGGATGGCTTAGAAGCCATTCGCAGGCTCCGCCAAGACCCGGCCTTCCAAGACCTGCCAATTATCGCTCTCACTGCCTTAACAATGGATGGAGACAGAGAGAAGTGTCTCCAGGCAGGTGCAACTGCCTATATGAACAAGCCCGTCCAGCTCAAAAGCCTATTGTCGTTAATTCAATCTCAAACGCTCACTCCCACAGACTCGTAAGGCTGGAATCGCCCCTTCCGTGATTCCCGTCATCCCATACCTACTTGTTAATTTTTGGATGGTGTTTTGGCATTTGTTAATGGTGCGTTGCCCCGCAGGACAACGGCACCCTACATTAATGGGATTGGCAATCTGTCGTAAATCGCCCCATGGCTCCCCTCCCTTCCCAACGCTGGCAAACCTATGACCCCCAGCCCGAGGCGGTAGCAGCCATCAGCGATGCCACCGAGCTATTGCCCCTCGTTGCCCAGGTCCTGACCAACCGCGACATCACCACCGCCTCAGCCGCCGCCACGTTCCTTGAGCCCGAAACAGACCCCCTGGAAGACCCCCTGGAAGTTTTCCCCTCCCTAGCCGAAAGCCTGGAAGTCCTAGAAGCCGCCGTGACCAGCGGCGACAAAATTGCCATCTGCGGTGACTACGATGCCGATGGCATGACCAGCACCGCTCTGCTGTTGCGCGCCCTGCGCTACCTAGGGGCCAATGTCGACTACGCCATCCCTAGCCGCATGAATGAGGGCTATGGCATTAACGATCGCATCGTCGAAGACTTCCATGCCGATGGCGTTCGCCTCCTGATCACCGTGGACAACGGCATCGCCGCTGTAGAGCCCATTGCCTTGGCCCGCAAGCTGGGCATCAACGTCATCATCACCGACCACCACGAGCTACCGGAGATTCTGCCCCCCGCCAACGCCATACTCAATCCCAAGCAAATTCCCCAGGACTCGGGCTATGCAGGCATGGCAGGCGTGGGCATGGCCTACATTGTCGCCACCAGTCTGGCTGCCCAGATGGGTCGATTGGATGAGTTCATTAATCCTCTGCTGGAGCTGTTCACCCTGGGCACCATCGCCGACATGGCCCCCCTCGTGGGCATCAACCGTCGCTGGCTCAAGCGCGGCTTAGCTCGCCTGCCCCAGTCTCAAATTCCTGGTATCCAGGCCCTGATCGAAGCATCAGGTGTCAATACATCTAATAAATCCCTCAAGCCCGACGATATCGGCTTTCGCCTGGGTCCCCGCATCAATGCCATTGGCCGCATTGGTGATCCCGAGGTGATTATCGAGCTGCTGATTACCGATGACTTGGAGGTGGCTCGGGAGAAGGCGGAGGTTTGCGAGGCGACGAATCAAGAGCGGCGACGGCTGTGTGAGGAGATTGAGGCGGAGGCGATCGCCCAATGCGAACAGCTCGACCTCAGCACCGGCAACACCCGCGCCCTGCTCCTGCTCCAAGCCAACTGGCACCATGGCGTCATCGGCATCGTCGCCTCTCGCCTGGTGGAACGCTACGGCATGCCTGTATTTATCTCCACCTACGAAGACCGAGACCACATTCGCGGCTCCGCCCGAGGCATCCCAGAATTCGACGTCTTCGAAGCCCTGCAATACTGCGATGAGGTCTTTGAAAAGTACGGTGGCCACAAGGCAGCCGGGGGCTTCTCGCTCAAGATTGAGAACTTCGAACGCTTCCAGCAGCTCCTGCAAGAGTTCGCTAAGCAACAGCTAGAACCAGATCAACTCAAGCCCCTCGTCAAGTTGGACAGCGAAGCGAACCTTAGCGACATTGACTTTGAGTTGTATGGGCAAATCGATGGGCTCAACCCCTGGGGCATCGGCAACACTGAGCCGGTGTTCTGGAGTCGCAACGTTGAGGTCAAGGAGCAGCGGATTGTCGGCCAGGGCCATATCAAGCTCAAGCTCAGCCAAGAAAATGTGGACGGTAGCCAAACCGACATCGGCGGCATTGTTTGGCGCTGGGGCGATTATTATCCACTGCCCCGTCAGGTGGATGTGGCCTACAAGCTGAAGGAAAACACTTGGAAGAATGACACCAAGATTGAGGTGGAAGTGGTGGGGATGCGCTATTCCGCTGCGGGGCAGGCAGAGCTGGGCAATCAGCAGGACCTGGTGAAGCAGATCCTCGCGAATTCGAAAGGTGCCCAAGAGATGCAGGCGCGATCGCTCAAGCCTCCGATCCCCAAACCTCCCTCCCCTAAGGTTAGCGAAGCCACCATTCCCCTGAAGGCCGACCCCATTCCTGCCACCGTTGCCCAATATATTGCTCCGGCTCCGAGCCCCAGCGAAGGCCAAGCCGCGCCCCAGAAAGCGGAGTTTGAGTTTGACGATCGCCCCTACAGTTGTCAGCTCAAGCCGTTGGAAGGCGATCGCAAGGAGCTGCTGATTCGCAATGACCGGGGGGAAGTGCTGGCGATCGAGCAAGGCCAAGCCAATGGTCTCCTGGGCAACAGCCGCGACAGCGCCAAAATTGTGGATGTGCGTCGTCCTCGGTTTAAGCAACTAATTAAACAGGCATTAGCCGCCTTAGAGCTGAGCTGAGGCTGGCCCCCATCCCCTCACCCCTTGCCCCCAATTCTGGGGGAAGGGGAATCGAACGCAAAGCCCATAGCGCTGGCTGTTTCTCCCCTCTCCCAGAATTGGGATGAGGGGCCGGGGGAGAGGGCGGCTTGGCTCAGGCTGGCCCCCATCCCCTCCCCCCTTGCCCCCAATTCTGGGGGAAGGGGAATCGAACGCAAAGCCCATAGCGCTGGCTGTTTCTCCCCACTCCCAGAATTGGGATGAGGGGCCGGGGGAGAGGGCGG
>CALIGI010000242.1 GCA_938021205.1 uncultured Pseudanabaenaceae cyanobacterium | reverse complement strand
GGTTACTGCTCAGGCTGAAGGATAAGAGGTTTTGGATTCCCAGAGAAAAGAGCAATAAGAGCCTCCAATGCCCTCTGCCCCTGTTTTCGTAGAGTAGAGAGATAGCCGCGAATGCGGCTGAACCGATGAGCCCCAGCTTCAGAGCGGAAGCAGCCCGAGACTTTTTGTTTGAGTTTCATCATGCGAATATCGCGCTCCGCTTGATTGTTATCAAAGGGAATCGCAAACTCATGCATAAAGCCCAGAACCGATGCTTGCTGGGATTGAAGACGCAGTAATAAATTGCGGGGTGGGGATTGCTTGGGACGCCCCCTCTTTTTGGGGGCGTCAGGGGGCGGAGCCAAGGGAGGATTAGCAGCCAAGCCTTGTTCAAGGAGCATTTGATAACGAGCCTCAAAAGCTTGGAGTTGTTCGTCAGTGAGGGAAGTGTCTCCATCGGCTTTAGCGGTTTGAACCTGACGCAGAATCGTCACCAGCAACAGACTCATCTGAAAGGCCCAGGGCTGCTCATAGCGCTCAACCATCAACTGCAATTCCCTCAAGTGGTGGGCATTGCACAGGTAATGCTCACAGTGGTCATAGCCGGGATAACTTTTCCAGCCATCATGGATGGCCTTCCCTTCAAACTCGGGCAAAATCCCCATCTCATCCATGGCCTGCTGGCCCCGTTTGTGATGGACAAAGTAATAGGTCAAGCCGCTGGTGCAGGCTACGTGTAACCACCACAGCTTGCCATTCACCCGCATCCCCGTTTCGTCAAAGTGCACCACCTCGGCCTCCAAAATCGCGCTCTGAATCTGATGCGTTATCGGCTCAAGTTGCTCAAAACATTGCTCTCGCACGTTGTACAGCGTCCCCTCTGACACCTTCGCACCCAGGACCTCATCCAACAGCTCGCAGGTCCGCTGGGACGGTAACAATTGCCCCTCCATCAGATACACCATCACCCCTTTGAGTCTTGGCCCGTACTGCACCACGGTGGTGGCTTCGGAGGGAAATTCTCCCTCGTTCTGCTCGCCACAATGGGGGCAGCATTTGACCTCCACGCAATGCTCAGTCACTTCAAGCTTCAACGGTGGAATGTCATACACTTGGCGCAACAACTGTTGGGTAATTGGCTCAGCTTCTAAATGGGCTCCGCACTCCTGGCATTCACTCACCCGGTGGTCGATGACATGGTCCACCTCTTCACTCCATTCCAAGGTGCTGCCGGGATGCTCCGGTTGCCCTCCACTCGGGTTATCGCTTTTGACTCGTAAGCTCTTCGTTCGTTTCACAAATCCGTCACTTGACGGAGGTTTGCTGCTGTTTCGGCTGGTCTGGCTGGCCTGAGTTTCCAGCACCTCCACCCGCGCTTCCAATTGCTCCAAACGCTCTAACAACCCCTCCACCAAACCCATCACCGCATCTTCACCTTGCTGATACACCGCACGGATCTCTTCTCGGCTCATTCGGGGAGGGGAAGAAGGCTGGCTCAAAACATTTCTTACAGCGGCACGACTGGTCGCACCCTAACCTGTATCTCGCTCTGCACTAGAATTTATTCCACTTTTTTTAAGCCTGAGCAGTAACCAGGCAAGATAACTATAGTGGCACTAATTTTCAAAGTGATATAAACGGAGGTAGTGCAAACCAAGCTCAAACTATCAATATTCATCATTATGGAAATAATGCTGCAACGAATGGTTGACAGAGTCGACTATTAGCTCATTAGCCATTGATCTCAACCACTTAGGCTGAAAATAGTAAATAGTCGAAAACTTAAAGTACTTCGAACTCATCATGCCCGATCGCATCTTCATCACCGGCTCCACCGGCTTCGTTGGTGCAAACCTCACCCGCCTCCTCCTCGATCGCGGCCACCCCATCCGAGCCCTAGCCCGCCCCAGCAGCGACCTTCAGGGATTAGACCTATTATGTCAAACAACCCTGGCAAATAGTTTGCCAAGATTGCCAGGCTCACAGTAAGCTGAGAACTGTTGTCAGAGCTCTTGCACACCCATGGCCGACAAATCTAAATCCAGAGAACGGGTTCAAGTTGATATTGCAGGGATGATCGAAGAGATCGACAACTATCCGGTATCTTCCGGGATAGACCCTGACCTATGGACTGAAATGACCTATCCCCAAAAGCTGCGATATTTGCTGAAAAAGCAACTAGACACCGCCCAGCAAAAACTTGATGAGATTGATAGCGAATGAGCGATCGCGAGGATATCCAAAGCCTCAAAGAAGCCGTCGAGGCAGTCAAAAACGGTCTTGGCATTTTATGGGCCATGCATGAGGCAGACAAAGAAGAACTAGATGAGACAATCCAGCGTGGATTTGATCGAATAGAGCGCCGCTTCGCAGAAGTAGATCTTGTCCAGCAAAATTTAGTGGATGAGATCAAGCAAATTAATCGGAATATTGAGGACTTACGAGATGGCTAATCCAGAGCAGCCGGACTATGTTGGTCCAAACACGGCATCTTTGCTACAACAACTACGCGAGATTCGCGAATATCGTGAAGAACGGGAAACAGCTAGGCTCAATCGCCCGACTCAACCCAGCCTGACTGAAATCATGACCGTTTTGCAGCAACTGGTGATTGAAGTCGCGCAGCTTCGTGCAATTGCCACAAAGTACTAAGCCCCTCCTGCTGAACCAGCGATTATCGACCCCATGGCTGACCGCATCTTCATCACCGGCTCCACCGGCTTCGTCGGTGCAAACCTCACCCGCCTCCTCCTCGATCGCGGCCACCCCATCCGCGCCCTAGCCCGGCCCAGCAGCGACCTCGCCAACCTGCGTGAATTGATCGACCAGGGCCAAGACATCGAAATCGTCCGAGGCGACCTCACCGACCTCGACCTAGCCGACAAAATGCAGGGCTACCGCTACTGCTTCCACGTCGCTGCCCACTACTCCCTGTGGCAGAGCGATCGCCCCCAACTCCACGCCTCCAACGTCCTCGGCACCCGCAACATCCTCGCCGCCGCCCAAAAAGCAGGCATTGAACGCACCGTATATACCAGCTCAGTTGCCGCGATCGGCGTCCCCAGCGACGGAAGCCTCGGCACCGAGCAATACCAATCCCCCCCCGAACGCCTCATCGGCGACTACAAAAAATCCAAATACTGGGCCGAACAAGAAGCCATCAAAGCCGCCCAAGCCGGGCAAAACATCGTCATCGTGAACCCCTCCACCCCCATCGGCCCCCACGACATCAAACCCACCCCCACCGGCGACATCATCCTGCGCTTCCTGCGACGAAAAATGCCCGCCTACGTCGAAACCGGCCTCAACCTAATCGACGTGCGCGACGTCGCCCAGGGCCACCTCCTCGCCCTCGAAAAAGGCCAAGCCGGACAGCGCTACATCCTCGGCCACCAGAACACCTCCCTCAAACAGTTGCTGGAGCTACTCAGCGGCATCACCGGCCTACCCGCCCCAAAAACAACCGTCCCCCTCTGGCTACCCCTGGGCGTCGCCTGGATGGAAGAGAAAGTCCTCGCCAAAGTCGGCTACCAGCCCACCGTGCCCATCGACGGCGTCCGCATGTCCGCCCAGCAGATGTACTACGACCCCAGCAAAGCCGTGCAGGAGCTGGGCCTAGCCCAATCCCCCATTCGCTATGCCGTTGCCGATGCCGTGGAATGGTTTCAACAGAACGGTTATGCGTAGGATGCGTTATCCCAACGGGTAACGCATCAAATCAATCGTGATCGCGGTAATGCCTAAATCACGATTGGGATAGTTTTTGGGAATTTGGTGCGTTTTGCTGCTTTGGATTTTCCCCTCTCCCTGGGGAGAGGGGCCAGGGGTGAGGGCAGCTACGGCAAATGCTGCACAATCTCAGCCTTGGGATAACGCACCTTCGCCTGGCTCGCATACTTATCATCAGCATGACGATACCCCATCGGGCAAACCAACACCGACGCATAACCCAGCTTATCTAAGCCCAAAATCTCGTCATACTTCGGCGGCACAAAACCCTCCATTGGGCAGGCATCCACCCCCATCATCGCCGCCGCCGTCATTAGCTGCCCCAGGGCAATATAGACCTGCTTCGCGGCCCATTCAGCCTTGTCTAAATTAGGGTTGGCCATAAAGCCTTTAATGACTTTGCTAAAACCTTCGAGGCTTTCGGAGTCAACACCCCGAATTTCAGCAGTGCTTGCCATATAGCGATCCACTTCGGCTGCATCCACACCCTTCTTAATCGCCAGAACCACCACATGGGAAGCATCAACCACTTGGGTCTGCTTCCAGGAATGCTCCAGCAACTGCTGACGCACGCCATCATCCGTCACCACAAAAAACTTCCAGGGCTGCATACCAAAAGAAGATGGCGTCAGCACTAGGCTGTCTTCGATCGCACTCCAAGTCTCAGCATCAATCTTCTTACTCGAGTCAAATTGCTTCGTGGCGTAGCGCCATTGCAAGCGTTCAATAACTTGGCTGGGGGAAATGGGGGTCATGGGAGCGATCGCTAATGAAAGGTCTGCAAGGGATATGATCTTATCGGATGCCGTTGAATTTAGACGGTCTCCTTAAGTTTGTTGTTCGACTTTTTCGAATTATTTAAGTTTTGTCTACCTCCAGCCCCCAGCCTCAGCCCGAATCGACGCAGCCCGGAGAGCCTCAAGCCCCCCAGGAACCGAAGATTGTTGAGAAAGCGATCGCCAAAAAGACTAAATCCAAGCAGCGCCTCGACAAGCTTCTGGTGGAGCTGGAGCACTGCGAATCCCGGGCCATGGCCCAAAAGCTAATCCGCGCTGGAGAAGTCCAGGTAGACCATGCCGTCATTGACAAACCAGGGACCGAGGTCAGGATCACAGCCGAGATTCTAGTCAAGAAGCGTCCGCCCTATGTGTCTCGCGGTGGCGAGAAGCTGGCCAAGGCCTTGGCAGAATTTGGCGTGGCGGTAGAAGGGCGCATTTGCCTAGACGGCGGCATTTCCACGGGCGGCTTCACCGATTGCCTACTCAAACATGGCGCAAAACAGGTCTATGGCGTAGATGTGGGCTATGGCCAAGTGGCCTGGCAGTTGCAAACCGACGAACGGGTGACGATTAAGGAGCGGACCAATCTTCGCCATTTGCAGCCCGAAGAGCTTTATGAGCCAGGGGCAGTGCTACCGGATTTGGCGGTGGTAGATGTCTCGTTTATCTCAGTCGTGAAGGTGCTGGATGCCCTCTGGCGGCTAACCTCGGAGCCGAGGGAAATGGTGTTGCTCGTCAAGCCGCAGTTTGAAGTTGGCAAAGAGAAGGTTGGAAGAAAAGGCGTCGTGCGAGATGGTCAGGCCCAAGCCGGCGCAATTTGGCAGGTCATTGTGGCAGCCAACGCGAAGGGCTGGGGGGTGAAAGGGCTGACATTCTCGCCGATTACGGGACCTGCGGGAAATATTGAATTTTTGCTGTGGTTGGGACAGACAGGCGAGTTTTTGGAGATGGATGAGGATGGGGTGAGAGCTCTCAGCAAACAGGCCCGTGCATTCCTCGCTTGAGCTCATAAGCTCACACTGTGGCCACTAATTTGTCTCAACTCCAGTGATTAAGCAAGTCTTAAAAAGCCGGTGAATCGCATCTTGCCGGAATTTTAGGGAACGCTAAAGGGTAGTCAGGGAAGTTCGGTCTTCATCCCACCAAGATTAAAACTCAGTCTTCTTTGTAAGCTTTCCCAGGTGAGTCCGTTGCAGCGAGGCTTTCCAATTGGGTTACATCCTTTGCCCATGAAATTTCCCCAACTGTCTCAGGTTAAAGCAGAAATCCTGCTAGTCGATGATCAGCCAGACACGCTGCGGTTGTTATCGATCATGCTCAACAGTCAGGGGTATGTGGTCAAGCGGGTGTCCAGCGGTGCTTTGGCGCTTAAGGCTGTGGCGGAGTCATGCCCCGATTTGATTTTGCTGGATATCCGGATGCCCGGGATTGATGGCTATGAAGTTTGCCAGCGGCTTAAAGCAGCTGAAGCGACCAAGGGGATTCCCATCATTTTCTTGAGTGCCTTGAATGACACCCTGGATAAGGTGAAGGCATTCAATATTGGTGGAGCGGATTACGTCACCAAGCCATTTGAATTTGCTGAGGTGCTGGCGCGGGTAGAAAACCAGATCCAGATTTGCTCCTTACAAAAGCAGCTTCAACAGAAGAATGAAACCCTGATTGAAGAGGTCCAGCGTCGCCAAAAGTCGGAGCGATCGCTCCTCAACCAGGCCCAAAAAGATCAAGCGCTAAATCGGGTTATCCAAGAAATCCATAAGTCCATGGAGCTGGAGACGGTGTTTTTCACCGCAATTTCAGAAATTGGACGGCTCTTGAAGTTGGACTTTGCCAACATCATGAACTACTCGCCCCAGGAAAAGATTTGGCTATCGGTGGCGGAGTATCGCCAGTCTGAAAACAGCGGTGGTTTGCTTTACAACTCCCTGGCCGATGAAGGAAACCCTGTGACCGCCAAGCTCAAAGGGGGGGAGATGATTTGTTTGGACAGTGCCGGTCAGCTAACAGATCACCTGCACCAAACCCTGGCGAAACGTTCCACGGGGGCTTGGTTGATCATGCCCTTGAAGGTGGGTCATGAGATTTGGGGGGGGCTCTGTCTGCTGCGTCAGCAACCTTCGCCTTGGCAGGAGAGTGAGATTGAGTCCGCTGAGGCATTGGCCCAACAATTGGCGATCGCCATCCAACAGGCCGAACTCTACAAGCAGCTCCAAGCCGCCAACTTTGAACTGGGTCGCCTCGCGACCCTAGATGGCTTGACCCAGGTTCCCAACCGCCGTCATTTCAACCAATACCTAGAATTGCAATGGCGGGAGGCCCATCGAGAGCAGACCTCTCTGTCTATCATTCTCTGCGACGTGGACCACTTCAAGAAGTACAACGACACCTATGGCCATTTGGCCGGGGATGACTGCCTCAAGGCCGTTGCCAATGCCCTAACGGACATGATTAAGCGCCCGGACGATCTGGCGGCTCGCTACGGGGGCGAAGAATTTGCCATGATTTTGCCTCGCACGGACTTGACTGGAGCCGCCCACATTGCGGAAGCGATTCGCCAGCAGGTCTATGCATTGCAGGAACCCCACCGCAGCTCTGATACTGCCGATGTGGTGACTTTGAGCCTGGGGGTTGCCAGTATCGTGCCAACTTCGCCAGAGCAGAGTTTTCAAGAGCTGATTAACCAGGCGGATCAGGCCCTTTACAAAGCCAAGGGAACCGGCCGGAATCGTATTGCCCTGTATGGCTTGGCATCGGTGAGTCGGCAGGCAGCCTAAGCGATATGTGGGGATGTGACTGGGTCGTCCTCCAATTTCCTAAGCGTCCGCCAGCATGGCCAGGTTGGGAAGTTGTGATTGATAATACTGGGAGCAAAGACCATTGATCTTGGCCTCTGATTACTTTGGCCTGCCGCCGTGACTGCCACTGCTCTGACTGCTAATCCTTCTCCTCTCGCTAGCGCTCAATCCCTACGTCAGCGCCATAGCCGATTGTCTCCTCTACGTTTGGGAGTCTATGGTCTGGTGTCTTTGGGTAGCCATTTACTGTTGCTGGGTTTGTTTCGCTGGGCTTGGCAGGTGCAGTTGGCCACCCAGCCGGTGGGCTCGCCCATTGGCATTGATTTTGTCGAGGTTGATCTGCGGGATGGCTCGTTTGAGGGACAGATTCCTGATGATTCGCTAGAGTCCTCGGTTCCGGGAGGCAAGCTCAGTGCAGCTCAGCTTAATGAGCTAATTGCCCAGGGCAATCTGGCTCCCTCGAACAATGGGAATTCAGAGCGTTCAGCGCTGGAGAAAAATGATTTATTGGCAGAGCAAGTAACGTCCACTGAAGTCAGTTCAGCAGAGCCCGCAGTAGCTCCCCAGGCTTATCGCCCCCCGTTGCTACCGCCTAAGCCACTTAACCCAAACCCAGCCACACCACAGCCCAATAACAACGATTCTGATGCGACGTCGGACCCAGGCACCGCAACACCGAATGCTGAAGGAGCCTCAAACGACCCATCAGAGGAAAACCCAGCAGCCCCCCCATCAAACAATTCAGCCCCGGCCAACGATGTAGCAGCGGATACAGCGGATACAACGAATAGCAGTAATGACGAGATTAGTAATAACGATAATCCAGCGACGGATAGCATTAATCCCGTAACCCCTGGCTCTGATTCCCCAGACGAGCCAGCTTCCCCGCAGTCTAGTGGTGCAGAATCAACTGACAGCGACAGTACTGGGGGGGGAAATTCCAGCAATAACCCAGGCCGTCCCAATGCGTTGCCTCCCAACCAGAGTGAACAGCCCGTTTCATCAAATCAAACGATTCAACCCGATGAAACATCGCAGCCAGAACTGGAACAAGGCGATAACGCACCAGATAATCTGCCTAATGGTGACGGAACCGAAGCTAATAATCCTGAGGGAGTGAATGGCAACGGCGATGGAGAGCCTGTTGGCGATGGTTCGAGTAACTCTTCCGGGGAATCTGACAGTAGCGCGATAACCCCAGGCGGCACTAGTGAATCTGCAGGAACCGGTGGCACGGCCAATGAAGGTAGCGAAAGCAGCGAGGCGGTGACTCGTCTGGGAGCAAACTTGGTCGTAGACGAGGTCCAAAGCCGTGCCCTTAATACCCAGGATGTTTTCACCCGATTGCCTAGACCTATCGGGGATCCGTTGTCCAGTGGGAGCCAGCCCGCTAATGCAGGTCGATGCCAAAGCCAATTAGCTGCGCTAACTCCGGTGAGCTATGGCCAACCGGTGCAGTTGAGGCTAGCGGTAGATGTGAGCGGTGAAGTTTTTGGCGTGGAGGGGGTGGGAGCTCAAGCTCAGACAACGGTGGGGCAGGCGATCGCTTGCATTGCCGAGGAATGGCCCTTTGAACCGGCTCAGCGAGTGATTAATGAGGGAGGTGTTGAAAAGATTGAAGATGCAGGAGCCGTGCTTTTTGTGACGGTCACCATCTCGCGGCTTGAATAGTCTGCGTCTAATCTAAAAATCGGGTTCCTCAGCATTTTGTAAAAGCTGGGCTGCTGATTCATATAGCTCTGCTTCGGGCTGGCCTGCCAGGATTCTGTCTTTTAAGTCGATTAAGCCTTGGGTGAGGGGTTCTAGGGCAGCTTCGCTGTAGGCCGTATTCGCTGCTAGGAAGTCTTGGAAGACGACGGTTTCGATGTCTTGACGCGATCGCTGCTCGCCATCGGCAATGGGTGTTGCGTATTCCGTCCCCGTAACCTCGTATTTCAGTAGAAAAATCAGCGCACCGCTCAACTCCGCCAATTGCTCCCGCAGTTCCCGTACCTTGAGGTCGAGGCGGTTGAATCCCACTTGGCCCCGCAGGCGCAGCTCGACGATCGCCGCTTGGGTTTTCTGCTGGTCTGCTGATTTTTGGACTAGGGCGATCGCCGCTTCAGCCAACTCATCCATACTCCAAGCTTTTTCTGCATCCACAGCCAAGCGCAGCACCTCCCGCTGCTCGTACTCCTGCTGTAGCTCTGCTCGAATGCCCTGATCATCGATTTCCACCAAATAAGCCCCGCGATCTATCTGGCTACGGGATTCAGCAACGCTATTGGCTTCCAGGGAACCAGGGTTGAAAATCCAACCTTCCAACTCATAATTTTTATGGATGTGACCCAGGGCGAGATAATCCACGCCAGCGTCTTTCAAAGGAGTTAGATCCTTGTAGCGCAGGGCTCCGCTGTAGCGAGCAATTTGTCCCTCTAAGCCATGGTGAAACATCATTACCTGATGCTTGGGGCCAGGCTCCAGTGCTGCGATGCCTTCTGCTAATCGCTTGATGGCTTGGGGCGCGGCGGCTCCGTACCAGCGGGAGCCGAAGACACGAACGCCACAGTCTAAGTCGATGTAGCCACCGCGCCGTGCTTCAGGCTCCCAGGGCTGGAAAATATCGGAGGCGTCCTCGGCTCCGTCGTCTGGCTCTAGCAAGAGGATGTTGTCCCAGTCCACTAGATGGCGCAACCAGCTCGTCTTGGTGCCGTAGGGCAGGTTGTCGTGGTTGCCTTCGATGACAATGACAGGAATGTTTGCTTCTTCCAACATGCCAATTGCACTCTTGGCTTGGCTGAGAACGTTGGCTGCGACGGTCTTGTGCTCAAATAAATCCCCCGCAATCAGAACAAAATCGGCTTTGACATCAATGGCATAGCGCTGAAAGACATCTGTAAGGGCGTAGTAGAAATCGAGCGTGCGGGTTTTGCTGCCGTAGCGGTCAAAGCCCAAATGGATGTCGGCGATGTGGAGAAATCGAGCCATGGGCTGTTGGTTTGTTGGTCCGAGGCAGCAATAAAAAAGGAGTGCATATGCACTCCTTTTAATCTTAACGGTTTAATTCAATGGGGCGATCTGTCTGGTCAATCGCGATCGGTCTGGCGAAACAGCCGGACATCGCGATGCAATGTCCCTACCGGTCCTAATCAAGATCAGTCGGATGACTCTGGTTGGTCTAAACCGCCAGATACTCGCGCATCATGGCACGGCGGCGACGCAGCTGATCTAGCGCCTGGCGCTCTAGCTGACGCACCCGCTCCCGGCTGAGGTTCATGCGAACGCCCACTTTTGCCAAGGAAAGCCCCTTGCCGTCGTTAAGGCCGTAGCGCAGAACGAGAACGTTTTGCTGCTGCTCGGTCAACTCCGACATTAGATCTTGGAGATCCTGCTTGAGAGCCTCGGTGAGGGTGTATTCCTCGGGGGAAGCACCGTCATCCTGGAGCAGGTCACGAAGCTCGGTGTCCTGGTTATCGCCGACGCGGATGTCCAGGGAGATAGGCTGACGAGCCATGAGCAAGTACTCGCGCACCTGGGCGGGCTCGATATCCATGTGCTCCGCAATTTCAGTGGGGTTGGCGGAGCGGCCTAGGGTTTGGGAGAGCTCGCGCTGGGCCTTCTTAATCTTGTTGAGCTTTTCGGTGATGTGTATGGGCAGGCGGATGGTGCGGGCATGCTGGGCGATCGCCCGCGTAATGGCCTGACGAATCCACCAGTAGGCATAGGTAGAGAACTTGTAGCCCTTCGTGGGGTCAAACTTCTCGACGCCGCGCTCCAAGCCAATAGAGCCTTCCTGGATCAAGTCCAAGAACTCCAAATTACGCTTCTGGTATTTCTTGGCAATGGAAACCACGAGGCGCAGATTAGCCTCGATCATCTTGCGCTTGGACCGCTCGCCTTCGCGCAATTGCTGCTTCAAAGCCTTGATCGAGAGCTCAGCCGCAGCCGCCCATTCTTTTTGGGTGGGCTCCCGGTCCAGGGAAGCTACTAGGTCAGTCTTGACCTGCAACAGGGCCATCAGCTTTTGGACCTGCTTACCAAAGATGATTTCTTCTTCATGGGTCAAGAGGGGAACGCGACCAATCTCATGGAGATAGGTGCGCACAGTGTCCGTGTGAAGCACCGTTTTGTTAGATGTGGCCATAATTCGCCGGACTCCGTTAAGTTCGTTGACGGTGAGCCGCGATGCTCACAAATTGCGCAGGTAACAGTAGGTGCGAGTGCAGTCCTGAGTTGAACAAATCAAGCTCGAGCCGGAGCCTTAGACAAGGTCTGCTCGTTGGCAGTGACCAGTTCTTTCAAACCCTCAAACTGGCCTCAATTTGGTGAGCAGCCCAACTAAGGAAAGGAAAATAACATGACCTCTACGGATGCACAAGCAGATTCAAGCTGGTTCTCACCCCTCGCCCTATAAAAGAGGGCTCTGTCAATAGAGATGGAAAGTTGGGAAACGGCTGAAATCCCTTCAAGCTAATATTTCTGGCGATTGTTATGAGACGGATCATTTTCCCTGCTCTTAGATCGTAAGGTGCCTAACAAGTTGTGGCAGGTGTGGTTGGCCGAAGCCATTAGCAAGGCTTTTTTGCCCCGGATTTGACCTGTTAATAGAAGCCACAAATTTGCTCTGGGCGATGTATTCCTGTTGTTATAAGACGTTGCTGAGTTGAAGAATGTTTCAAACTTGTTGGGGCCTCTCCGGCTGGAATATTCGGTTACCCCTACCTTTGTAGCCATGGATAAAAGAATAGGAACATCTCTCTACTTCTTTTGTTTTAGAGCTGGCAGGGTCTCAAGGCCTCAACTAGGCTATTTGCCTGTAATCCTTTCGTAATATTGAGTGTTTCGGCTTGCGAACCTCATTTTTGCTGTTGCTGAGCTGCGAGAGCTTGGGCAAATTTCATTGTGCCTATGCTTAGAGAAGAACCATGTCTTTGCGCTAATTTTGCTGTATGGACTAGAAATGAGTACTGGGAATAGGCCGTTGCTATATCATTAGAGCGCCTTTCCTTCCGATTCCTATGACTGCCGCCGTCGCGCTTCAAAACGTCGTTAAACGCTTTAGTGACAAGCCGGTTGTCGATGATCTGTCCTTTGAGATTCGGCCTGGAGAAATGTTTGGCTTGCTGGGGCCAAACGGGGCGGGTAAGTCTACGACCATTCGTATGATTACGACCCTGACTGAGCCCAGCGAGGGCGATATTTCGGTCATGGGTCACAGCATTGAGGACCGAGCCTCAGTCCTAAGCAGTATTGGCGTGGTGCTTCAGCAGGTGAGCGTTGATGCCGACCTAACGGTGTGGGAGAACATGGAATTTCATGGCCGCATGCACCATATCGCCAAGGCTGACCGTCAGCAGCGCATCAATCATTGGCTAGCCTATGTCGAGCTGAGCGATCGCCGCGACGATCTCGTTAAAACCCTTTCTGGCGGCATGAAACGTCGTCTCCAAATCGCCCGCTCCCTGCTGCACCAGCCCAAGATTCTCTTCTTGGATGAGCCAACGGTGGGGCTGGATCCTCAGACAAAGCGAAGGCTATGGGAGATTATTCGTGAGCTGAATAAGGAGCAGGGGATGACCATGCTAATGACCACCCACTACATGGATGAGGTAGAGTATCTCTGCGATCGCATCGGCATTATGGATAACGGCAAGCTGATTGAGATGGGCACCTTGGAGGAACTGCGCGATCGCCATGGTCGGGGCCTTGTCATGACCCAAAAGAGCAGTGAATCTGGCGGAAGCTGGGACTATCAGTTTTTCCCGACAGAGCAAGATGCAGCGCAGTTCTTAGAGGCCCAGCCGGATAAGACTGGGATGATGGTGAGGGCCTCAAATCTGGAGGATATTTTTGTGGAATTGACCGGGCGAAACCTGGACTAAAGGGTGCAAATTCGGCTTGCCGAGAAGCTGGGATTGCCTCAACAAATGACGTAATAATTTTCCAAGCTTCGAGAATCTGTGGTTTTATGGGTGCTGCTACAACCCTTTGATGGTTCATTCTGTCCATTGAGGCCCATAGCAGCATCTACCCTCTCACTCATTCACTCACTGTGGCCCTCTACCATGGCAGTCTCCCTAGCGGCCAAGCTAGAAGCAATTTTGTATCTCAAGGGCAAGCCCTTACGGCTCAATGAGCTGGCAGTTTATGCCCAGTCCACGAAGCAGGAGGTTGGGGATGCCTTGATTGATCTCATGGAGGTCTATGGAGAACGCGACAGCGCCCTGGAGATTTCTGAGTCGAAGGAAGGTTATCTGCTCCAGCTCAAGCCTGCTTTGAAGGAGTTGGTCCATACCTTAGTGCCAGTGGATTTGGGTGTGGGAGTGTTGCGGAGCTTGGCAGCGATCGCCCTCAAAAATGGCCTCACCCTCAGCGAACTCGTGGATCTGCGAGGCTCCGGAGCTTACCAGCATGTACAAAAGCTGGTTGCGGAAGGCTTTGTGCAAAAGCGTCAGCACAAGGACAGCCGCTCGGCCAAGCTGCGCATCACCGATAAGTTTCACCAGTACTTCCAGATTGACCAACTGCCCGAAATTAAGCCCCCCAAGCTTGCCCCTGAGGCTGTTCAACTTAAGCTCGAAGAAGCGATCGAAGAGGAAGAATACGAAGCC
This sequence comes from uncultured Pseudanabaenaceae cyanobacterium, assembly GCA_938021205.1. Classification (GTDB taxonomy): domain Bacteria; phylum Cyanobacteriota; class Cyanobacteriia; order PCC-9006; family JAAUQQ01; genus JAAUQQ01. The sequence goes on along the minus strand of CALIGI010000242.1, from coordinate 22,108 downwards.
GAAATTGAGGCTTTAGAAGCTCTTCCGACAGAAGAGAGTGGAGCGGAAAACCAGGATGTATCTGACGAGCAAGGTAGCGACCCGGAGGTTGAGAAGAGGGCTGTTAATGCGCAAATCCCAGATGCTGATGATGCTACCAATGCGCTGCCAAATGATGAGGCCGAGAACGCGGGGGGAGACTAAAACGGCTTCCAGGGCTAGACCGGAGTCAGAGATGGGAAGCCTCTCTCTCGGGGGGATGGAGCCATTTATGGCAGGCTCCTTGGGGGAGGGTAAAGTTCATATTGAACATTCACAGGGATTTTAATGCGCATAGACTTTGAGTTGAAGTAAACACTAGCGTTTTTAGTTAAGAAACATTATGTGAGTTCGTTCCTTAGCGCTGCGTTACAGTGTTCGTAGTACGGTGGTCCCCACTCATAAACTTAGATTGAGTGGATTCTTCCAATTTATATGCAAGATCGATAGGTTGATTTCCTGTCGCATTGCCTTCCGCAACGAGGTATTCATACTTAGTGCTATGGCGTTTAGCTCCGATTTGTTTGGCCCCGATGGTGACGCTCTTTCTGCAAATGAGCTGCTGAATTACTTACAGCATCAGCCGCCGGAGGTGCTGTCTAGGGTGGCAAAGTCCGTCACGCCGGAGGTTCGCCAAATTGTTAGCCAGAACGTGCAGGGACTATTGGGGATGCTGCCCAATGAGCATTTCAATGTGCAGGTTACGACGAATCGAGATAATCTTTCGGGGCTGTTGGCATCGGCGATGATGACGGGCTATTTCCTGCGTCAGATGGAACAACGGATGGAGTTGGAAACCCAAATTACCGGCATGGGTTTTGGGGCGGATGACATGGAGGCAGGCGATCGCAAAGACTAGCTCTGCATCTGCCCCAGTGAATATAGAAGCCCCAGGAGATAATCATCTCCTGGGGCTTCTATTTGTTTATAGACCGTTCGTTACTGGACGAATAGGACTGGGCCTCATGCCAGGCTTCCGGGTACTGTCCTATTTGAGAGCGATAAACGCTTGTAATCCTTGTATTCAGAAGGTTTTAAGGAATTTCCTCCGGAGTCTGTAGAATGTCTTGTATATAAGCTTTTTAAGAGTCTATCCCTCCTCAACAAGACAGTGCCGACGATGGTGGCCTGGGTTCACCATAGTTGATCACCCAACACTCATCTTCCAACTGTCATTGCCCGGAGCTTCTCGTTTTCCAGCTCTTACTGTAGCTTCGCTGTGGTCGATCACAACTTCCAGCATGGATTGCTGATAGATATGTATGTATATGAAGACAACAAATCTTTGATGGCGTAAGCTTTTGCAGAAATTACAGCCTCTTTCAATTAAATTTATGTATATCTACATATTTATGAGGTTGAGCTCGTTCCGAAGCGACCTCTTTCTTGGCCAGTCCCCTCCCAATAGTTTAAAAAAGATTAAGATTCGATACTGCGTGAAAACAAGGCATTGTGCCCTAGGGGGAGAGGAACTCCCACAGCATAGGCCCTTGCGCCCTCTAGGCGATTGCTTCAGTCCTATATATTCTGCATTTATAGGGCAGTAACCCTGTTACTTCTAGGGGGTGACTGTGTATTTTATGGGTAGCTTCGGTGATTTTTTATCCCTTTCACGTTGCTTTTTCTTGCGTGAAGCAATTCTCTGGAATTCCGCTTCCTTGCATCTGGGTGTCATGTCAGTGGGCTAGATTTTACTGGGGTCTGCTGTTTTACATAGCGATAGATCAGCGGATTAGGTCTTTTCATTTGGTTTTATGCCCATCTTTGGCGACCCATTACCTTCCTTGAAAGCCTGTCATTCCTTCTACCTCATCGAAATTGGGCTTGGCTCATTGCTAGCTCTTCGATATTTCCCTGTATAACTCTCCCTCTCTGGGCTAATACAGGGACTCCGAAACCGGAAATAGACCCGCTCTCAGCTAAGGCTTATCGATGACGCATCCTGCGAATCCATCTTCATCCAATCCTCTGATTAGTCAGCGTCTGAAGCTCATGCTGGGCTTAGCACTGTTGCTGGGCGGGAGTTTAAGCCTGTTTAGCATGGTGTTGTATCACACGATGGTTGCCCATTTGCTCCAGATGAGCGATTGCGCCAGCGTGTATTGCCCAGCTCAGCCAGATGTGCTAGCGACTGCTCGACGTCTGAAACAGGAGTTAGTGAGTGGCAGCGTCATTATTTTTGTACTGTCTTGGTTTGGAGTCTATTGGCTCGCTGGAAATTGGATTGAGCGGCTTCATCGCTTCACCCAAGCCGTTAAACGATTTGAAATTGATCAAGACCATCAGGCCTTGCGCCCTTTTTCGCAAACGCCCTTTCCTGATGAATTTACTCAACTGAGCAACCATTTCCAAAATACACTCAGTCAACTCCACCAGCGTGAGCGCTTAATGGAGTCTTCTGAGGCCATGTATCACCTCATTTTTGACCTTGCCTCTATTGGGATGGCAGTGATGGATTTGGAAGGTCATTATCTCAGGGTTAATAAGGCCCTCAGTAAAACTTTGGGTTACAGCAATTCAGAGCTGCTGAATCTATCCCAGCAAGAAATCACCTATCAAGGCGACCAAGCTGTGAGTTCTGCTTTGGTCAACAAACTGCTTCAGGAGGGTCAGCCTTACGCCCAGGTGAAGAAGCGCTATGTTTCCAAGCAGGGCCGCACGGTTCATGTGCTACTCAAGATTGCCTTGATGTACGACTCTAAGCACCAGCCCCTTAGTTTTCTTGTCCAGGTTGTTGATCTGACTCGCCATAAGCTAACTGAGCAGGCGCTTCAGCGAGCAGAAGAGCGCTATCAGACCTTGTTTGAGACTGCCAATGAAGGCATCTTCCAGATGACGCGCCAGGGCTACTACATCAGTGTTAACCCAGCTTTAGCGATGATGTTGGGCTACGAGTCTTCGGAGAATCTGATTACGACTTTGACCGATGTGAGCAAGCAGCTTTTCCTCTCTCCCGAGCATTGGGAGGATTTCTTGGAAGAGATGGATGAGGCGGGTGAGCTGGTTGAATACAAGACCCAGGTCTATCGCCGAGATGAGGAGCCCATTTGGGTCTCCTTTAGCGTGCGACCGATTCTGGATGATGTCGGTAACTGTGTTTACCTCGAAGGTACTGTCAAGGATATTACTGAGCACCGTCAGGCTGAGGAAAAGCTACTTTATAGCGCACTCTACGATTCCCTCACGAGCCTGCCCAATCGCACTCAATTCACGACGCAGTTGCAATATGCTTTGGGCCAGGCAGAGGAGGCAGGCCGTGACTTTACGCTGTTACTGCTGGACTTAGACCGTTTCAAGAATATCAATGACAGTTTGGGACCTTTGGTGGGTGACCAGCTCTTGGTTCAGTTCAGCGAGCGATTGCGAACTTGTCTGTCGCCCAGCGATACCTTGGCTCGTTTGGGGGGGGATGAGTTTGCAGTACTGCTGGATAACACGGCTTCTCCTGAGGAAGCGCTGGAGGTTGCCCAGCGCATTCATAACAGTCTGCACCAGCCGTTTCGTTTCAATGATCAGGAGTTTTTTGTCAGTGCCAGTATTGGCCTGGTGCCCTGCCGTGATGATGCCAGCCAGGCCCTCTATACCAGTATTGAGGACTTGTTGCGGGATGCAGATATTGCGATGTATCAGGCGAAGCGCTGTCGTACGCATTCGGAGGTGTTTGACCGGAGTTCCCAGACGAATCCTCTGAGTCAGCTTCAGCTAGAGACGGATTTGCGTCGGGCGATTGAGCGTGGTGAGCTGCGGTTGATGTATCAGCCTATTGTCTCGGTTCCGGATGGGGCGATCGCCAGCTTCGAGGCTTTAGTCCGTTGGAATCACCCCAAGCTGGGTATGATTTCGCCGACGCAGTTCATCCCGGCGGCTGAGGAAAGTGGTTTGATCATTTCTTTAGGAGCCTGGGTCCTGAAAGAAGCCTGTCGTCAGCTACGGGAATGGCAACTCAGCGGTGTGGCCAAACCTGACCTAAAGATGGCGGTGAATGTCTCGGGTCGTCAGTTCACCCAGTCTGGCATTGTGGGCGAGATCCAAGCGGTGCTGAAGGAGACCGGCTTGGAATCCAAATGCCTAAGGGTTGAAATCACTGAAGGGGTTTTGATCGAGGATGAGAAGGGAGCCGTGGAGCGTCGCCTCGGCGAAATTCGCTCCCTGGGCATTGACCTTTGCATTGATGACTTTGGTACGGGGTATTCCTCCTTTAGTCGCCTTCATCGTTTTCCAGTAGATGCTTTGAAGATTGACCGTTCCTTTGTGATCTCTTCCCGTGCCCAGGAAGGTAATTGGGAAATTATCAATACCATTGTGAACTTGACGGACGACTTGGATATCAAGGCGATCGCCGAAGGGGTAGAAACCGCAGAACAGCTATTCCAAGTCCAAAAGACAGGCTGCGAATATATCCAAGGCTACTTCTTCTCGGGGCCGCTCTCTGCTAGTGATGCAGTCAACGTATTGAAGAAGGGTGGCTACCAAGTGAATTTGGCTTCGACCATGACCGATCCCAGTTTCATTGAAACTAGTGGTTTGAATGGAGCGGTGAATTTGGCTTTAACGGCGGCGGGTAATGTCGCGAATGAATCTCCCCAAGAGTCTGTCGCTTAGGGAGTAAGGCATGGGTTGCGTTAATAGCTAGCAAAAAGAGAGGGGCATTTGCCCCTCTCTTTTTGCATTGGTCCGTTCATTGGATTAACCGAACGAGGAGGAGGGAGCTCTGTCTGGGATAAATATTTCTAGAAATCGCCCAAACATTAGAAATTCCCCCTTAGGAAGGGGGATTTGAGGGGGATCGGCTGCTTGATTTACCCCAGCTAGATTCCCCCTGGTCCCCTGAAAAAAGGGGGACGGGGGGAATTTAGCTGGGGTCATAAATCCTCGTTGCTTAGCGGCGACCGTTGCTGGCCACTAATTCCGGAGCAGAGTCAGGCTCGGCCATGCCAAAGATGTTGCAGAAGGTCTTCATCACTTTGACGCCGGAGTCAACGGACTCCAGAGGATCCTTGCGCAGACGATGACGCAGGCAGGTGGTGATGATGCGCTGGAGGTCTTCCACGGTAGCTTCGGTGCGGCCTTCTAGGGCTGCGAGGGCTTTAACAGCGCGGTTAGCAACGAGGTCACCGCGCAGGCCGTCAATGTCTAGCTCGGAGCAGACCTGGGAGATTTGGACACGGGTGTCATAGTCCAGGGTGACCTGGGGCAGAAGCTCCTGGGCCGCGACTAGTTTGGCCTGGAGGGCATCTTGCTCCGCTTGGTTTTGGGCCAAGAAGCCTTGGGGGTCAGCATCAAATTCGGAGCGCTGCTCTACCACTTGCACGCGTTGCTCGGGGTCGCGGACGGTGCGAACTTCTACGCTCATGCCAAAGCGGTCGAGGAGCTGGGGACGCAGTTCGCCTTCCTCGGGGTTACCGGAGCCCACAAGCACGAAGCGAGCGGGGTGACGAATGGAAATGCCTTCTCGCTCGACGGTGTTCCAACCGGAAGCCGCAGAGTCCAGCAGGACGTCAACGAGGTGGTCGTCGAGGAGGTTGACCTCATCTACGTAGAGGATGCCACGGTTGGCTTTTGCCAAGAGGCCGGGTTCAAATGCTTTAACGCCGTCTGCAAGGGCTTTTTCGATGTCGATGGTGCCGCAAACCCGATCTTCCGTTGCGCCGAGGGGTAGGTCCACCATGGTGACCTTGGCCTTGGCGGTGGGGATGGTTTCGCCATCTGCCTTACGCTGACGCACCTCATCGCTCATGATTTCGATATCGCTGGGGTGACTGTTGAAAGGGTCGTCAGCCACGACGTCGATTTCGGGCAGGAGGTCAGCGAGGGCGCGGATGGTGGTGGATTTGCCTGTGCCGCGATCGCCCATGATCATGACTCCACCAATCTTGGGGTCAATGACATTGAGCATCAGGGCCAGTTTCATTTCCTCTTGACCGATAACAGCGGTAAAGGGGAAAACAGCGCGGCGAGCAGGAGAGGCAGTTGTCACAGAAGATAAAGGGGGAATAACGGCTTAACAAAGATTTGCTATGGCAGTGCTGTTGGACCAAGTGTCCACCTCTATTGTTGATAGAGAGCTTGAAACTGCACCAATCCCCATTCTGCCATAGTGACCGAGGAGTCCTATGGGATGTCACAGAGTGATGCGATCGCCATCCCTAGAACTTTGCAAAATCTCAAATCATTACGCCTTAATCTCTAATTTGCGTGGTTCAATGGTTTTTGTAGAACATATGAACCTGTTGGTCCATGCCGACCCGCCCTGCTGAAATTCGCTCCCTGCTGAAGAGCAAGCGGGAAGACTTCAAAAATTTTGATCTCGATACCCTCGGTCTGCTCCAGCAATATCGAACTGCGTTTAAGCAACTGCCCCAGTTAGACGCAGCCCAGGTCAATAGCCTGATTGAGCCGCTGCTAGAAACGCAGGAAGGTGTTTTTCAATTTCCCTTGCGTTGGAATAACCGTGAGGAAAGTTTTACCTGGGTGCGGGAGATTCTGACGGGAGTTCGGACCTTTGCGGTGGATGGCTCCCAAATTTACCCCAGCAAGGATATTTCCATTCCAGTCGCTTTGGTCCAGATTGGCTGGTTTGAAAATCCTCACCACAGTGATGGTAGCTATGAAAAAGACATTCGCTTAGATCTGATGACACCGCTGGAGCTGAGACCGTTTAAGGGAGAAGCGGTAGATCGCCAGGTCAATATGCGTCGCTTTGAGATGGAAACCCAGCGCCTGGTGGAATACATCGAGGAGCATGAGCGGGATGAGAACTGCCTTGTGTTGCTGGACGGTTCCCTTGTCGCAACCTTCTCAGAGGCTTTTGACCCAGAAGCTCAGGAATTTTATGTGAACTGTCTGATGCAGTTGCTTGATGCCAGTGATTGTTGTCGAGTGCCTCTCGTGGCTTATATCGATACCTCTTATGCATTGGACCTCGTGACGCTGCTGCAACTAAGCTTTCAGCTACCGCCCATTGTTTCTAGCCATGATGCTCAGGTGGTGAATCCAATGATGGAATGGGGCGATCGCACGCCTCTCTTCCGCTGCAAGCGCGATATCCTCGGCAAGCTCTATGGCCCTCACAAGGATCGCATTGACTATACCTATCTCAAAACCAATGATGGGTTTCCGGCTCGCTTAGAATTGCCCGCTTGGATTCGAGAAGCTGGGCGGCTGGAGCAGGTGTTGAACTGGGTGCGGGGAGAGGTTGTAATTGGTGGGGGCTATCCCTATGCCATTGAGACGGCGGATCAGGTGGCGGTGTTGAGGACAGGCGATCGCAATGCTTTCTATCGTTTGCTCCAGGATTGGTCTGAAGAGGAAGGGTTAAAGCTGCGGTTGTCTCGCAAGATGGTGAGCAAGGTGCGGCGGCGATAGAGACTGGGTTTTGATGAAAGACTTGGAGCAGGCCAAGGTGTATTAGCTGGGCGGTGAGTCCTGGCAGCGACCAGAACTCACCGATGAATGAGCGAGTTTAGCGCCCCAAGAGAGAGTTGCTGAGGATAAATAGGCTCAGCATTGTCGTGAGGACTCCGATCCATCGCCAGAGTGGCATTAATCCACCTAAGCATTTTCTTCTCGGTGGTGAAACGGGCCTAACTTTTGGCTTGCTGGGTGACCCTATGGGAGAGCGATAAGCTGCAACGGAGGGTCGCTCTGGTTCAAGGTGCTTGAGAGTCTGGGTCGCTGCCCGCCCCCGAAGGGGCGGCTGGAATCGAGCGGGTTTGCGAGGTAAGCGACTCATCGGCGGCCAATCCGAATAACATCACCATCGAAGGTGGGGATAGACAGCACAAAGGTATCGGTGGGATAGGTGAGGGCCTGTTCCTCAAGCATGCCAATGGCAATCTTTTCCCCCATGCGCAGGCTGTCGTAGTAGTCACTGAAGAAGTGAACGCCAGCCATGTTGCGACCGATGGAAATATTGGCCGCCAGCTTATTAAGTTCTCCTTCGAGTGTGAGGAACTGGTTATCTTCTCCAGGGATGGGTGTGCCTTCATCTAGGCATGTCGCATTCGCCTGGGCGGGAGGACGATAGGCAATGGGTTTGTCTTTAGATGTGAGGGTTCTAAAAGCAACTTCTTGTTTGTCATTTGTTGCTAGGACAGCACTCGTATCAAAGAAGGCTTTGAGCATCGTGACACAGGCTCCTGCTACCGTTGCGTGGCCTGCGCCATAGGCAGGGTGCATGGGAGACCCTTCGGGAAAGGCCATGGGCAGGAAGTAAGTTTGATTGCCGGAGATCTTTTGGACATCTGCTAGCGTATCTTTCAGAGCTGTTGCCAATTGACTCACATCTTCTGTGAGTGAAGTCGGGGCAGTTCCTTTGAACTCTGAGCCTGCGCGAACCAGTTCCAATCGTGCTGCCAACGCTTCAGGCCTTAGACGGATGTGATTGTTGTATTTTTGGAAACGTACCGCTTTAAGCGCCCGAGTTGCCACCTCCGTGACCAGCGTTAAAACATGGGGGCCACCGTAGAGTGCAAAGCCACTCGCATTACGTCTGGTTTTACCGTTTCCAGCTGCGGCCCCACTGCCAGAGAGTTGGTCAAAGGCTGAGTCAAATGGAGTCTCCATGTCTAACAAAATCAAGCAGGCATTCAAATAAGCCTCGTATAAGGCATCGTAATGAACGTAGGTCGCTAAATCACGGGGAGTCGACATAAACCGACGTCCAGGACGAGCCGGGGCTATGGCCACTTTGCCGTTATGGGAAACATAGGTCTCGCCCGCAGCAGGTTTTAGGCCTCGCTGGACGCTTACATAGTCGTCTTTATTGACCATGTAATTTCTGCCAGGTTCTGCAATAGGAACCTTTTGATCGATTTGGAGAACGCCATAGCTGATAAGACCTTCAGCGATTGTTCCCCCTTTGTTTCGATCCAGATTACCGAGCAGCAGGAACTGAGAGAGATAGGGACCCACTTCTACGCCAGGAGAAGAGCCTCGGAATACCGTTTGCTCATCCAGAATGCCGTTCTTGACCTTTCGAGGACGCCCGATTTGTTCGCAGCAGTCCCCTTGAGATGCCTTAATGTAGTCCAGCTTATTCAGATTGCCGATGGACTTTGTGAGACGAACTGCATCTGCATTTGGTGGGCCGACGGGGTTAGGAGCATTTTCAAAAGCTGTGAAGGGTGTATCTCTGAGAATTGCTAATTCATAGACCTCTGCCATCTCCAAGGCGAGTTCGGGGTTGACGATTCCTGGAGCTTTCATCAGGGGAGGAGCAGGCGGCATCGTTACAGCCTCAGCATCTGGCCCTTCTAAATCGAAGGCTAAGCCTGCTGTAGGAGCTTCCCATTGGCGAAAATTGTTGGGTGGGCAAGGAACGGGAGTGACTGTTTCCTGACCATTGCTGTTTGTGGTGACTGTAAATTTTGCACCGTGGCGGACGCGGTCTGTGAAGGGATCAATGAAACCATCATCGATCGCCCGGCGAAACTCAACAAAATCTTGAGGGTCTCCCAACAATCCAGTCTCAGGATTGTGAGGCAATCCTTTAGTGAAGGACATGAAATACTTCGCGCCTGCATAGCGCTGCTCATCCCCATTGGCTTTGTGGGTTTCGTGGTCTCTGCTGCGAGCAAGTTCTGCTGCTTCGAGGCGAACGGCGTAGGAATCCTGGCGGCGATCAGTCATTGAAAATATTCCTTGGATATTTGGATGAATGGCAAAGAGGAACCGTTACGTAGGTGGGCGAAGAGGTCCGCCGATTAGCGTTATTTACAGTTGAAATGAATCGGGTATGCAGAGCGATTGTCGTAAATTTCAGATTGACTACCGCTAAACGTGGTTGCGTGTTGTTGCTGCGTCATGTGACAAAAGGTAGCAAACCATATCTAGCTGACTATTTCGCTAGGGGCAGTTCTAAATCTGGTCGTTAAGTTCTGTTGCGTGAATTCTCGTTAAAGCCTTGCAATGACTGGACTTGGAGGAATTCTCGCCTTCGTTTGAGAACCGGGTTTATTGGGCCAATTTACAAGTTGGCATAGGTCAGTCGACGTTGATACACTCTCAGTTCGAGAAGGCATCAAGAACTTTTGGGGTTGTAGCAGCCTATGCCTTGGACTTGTTGAGCTGAAGTGGAAACCTGTTGAGTTGGAACTTGCTTTTATGCAAGGCTGGTCGGTGCTAACGGCTCAATGGGCTGGCCCAGTGCATGAAGCTTAGGGAGGTGGCGATCGCCCATCCCGTTGTAACGACCCAAAGCCACTGCGGAATGCTTGTGCGGCCCCAGCCCAGCCCCATCAGCAAATCGGCCTCCGTCCCGGCAAAACCCCATGGAAATACTCACTCCCTGAGTCTGGCCAAGCTCGCCATTGGGCGGCCTCTTCAGGCTGCCCCCAGCCCAGCTGCAACAAAATCTCAAAGAAATCTTCTCGCTCCCAAGCCTGAAGCGTTGCCCAATGGGTTCGAGCCGCGATCGCCGCCACATCCGCCTCTGTCGCAGGCAAAAAGTTTTTCCCCTGCTCCACCGCCAGGTAAAGATCTAAACCTGCTGTCATACGTCCCCACAACCCCAGCAGCGGTGCAACATAGCCCCTAAGCTGCTCCAAATCATCGGGTAATGCCATCAACTGGGAATGCACCACCGGAAAGCCCATACTTTCCCCACGGACCGTCACCTGCTGCCAAACTAACCCAGAGACCTTTTGCTGCTGCTGGTAGACATGGACAGCGGCCTTAAACCCCTGGAAAGCATTGTACTTCTGCATTCCTTCCGTCTTGGCAAAGTGATCCAAAATGGGATGACCCGAAGAAGCCAATTCACTCACATAGAGCCGCTTGCCCTCTAAACAAGCCTGGCGCTCGAGTTCCAGAATTTCAATTAAGTCTTGGGTGTCATACCCCTGTGGCATTGAAGGTGATCCCAAGGAAAGAACAGCATTACCCAGAGAACTCAAACATTCGGTCCCATTTAATGCTTAATCTCAATTTTAGCGGATTCTACTGGATAGATTGAGTCAATCACGATTCTGATGGAGGTGGCTCAACGGTCTCCTCTCCCCCCGGTTCAGCTTCCTCTCGCTGGGATGGCTCCGGCCAAAATAGGCCAACGAGGAAGCAGAGCACTCCCAAATTAATAAACACATCCGCCAGATTAAACACCGCAAAATTAATCAAGCGGAAATCGAGGAAATCTACCACTCGCCCCGCAGCAAAACGATCAATCCCATTGCCAAATGCCCCCGCAAACAAAAAACCCAATCCCACCTGATCCAAACGCACCATACGGGAACCAAAGCAGGCCACCAGCATCAAGACAACGCTGACAATCAGGGACAACCAGCGTAGCTGCAAGCCATAACCGGAAAACCAGCTAAAAGCAGCCCCAGGATTCTCTACATAGGTGAAATGGAACACGTCAGGCCAGAGGGGCCAAGACTCACCTAGCTCAAAACTGGCCATAACCCAATCCTTGCTCCAGCGATCAAGCTGCAAGCCAACGATCGCGGCCAGCCAAAACAATAGATTTCTCGGGTATTTCAACGGGCTATCCTGTCGCAACGATGGGCCTAATCCAACAATCCAATCGGCTGAAATTCTGCAAACCGCCCAGGAAGGGGGAGCTCATTCAGCGCATAGACCCTTAATAAAGTAAAACGCGACGCAGACAAAAAGCGAGGACCGCCGTTGCACAGACGATCGCCCCATGGGCTGGTAAAGCCCCCAGAGAATAGCGAATCAGCGCCTGGCCCAGACTAAACGTGCCCAAATCCAAGAGCCCCAAAAGGCCAAACACCGTCAAATACAAAGCCCCACAGGCATGAATGACCGTCAGCCCTGCCAGACAACTCGCCGCCAACATTTCCACCTGGGGACGCAGCCGAAAAGCCAACAGCCCGCAAAGCCAAGCTCCCGGAATAAATCCCAACAAATAGCCAAAGGTGGGCTGGTGCACATAGCCCAAACCTCCCCCTTGACCAAAAATTGCCTGCCCCATCACCCCCAGAATCCCTAGGGCAACATAGGACACCTGGGCCAAAGCACCAGCCGTAGGCCCCCCTAGACAGGCCGTAAACAGCACTGCTCCCACCTGAAAGGTCACCCCTAGGCTATGCACCTGTAGGCTACCGCTCCCCCAGAGGCTTGCAGGACTGGCGATCGCAACCTCCAATAGTGTGCCGCCAATGGTCAACAGCAAGCCCACAACCGCCCAAATTAAGTAAAGGGGAAGCGCCAAAGGAAAAATAATCCCAATCAGTGAAATGCGAAAGCAGTCCAATTCGCGATTTATTCGCGATTTAACAGCGACCTGTAGCCATCCGCCAAAGTTTCAGCCAACAGACATCAATGAAAACAGCTCTGTAGCTTCCGCCACCCATCATCGCCCACAGAGCTTAGCCTAGGTCAAAAGCCAGGGCAAGGACTTCCCTAGCAAAAGATTGCGTCATCCAAACTTGCTCCTGCAATCGCGCCTTCTCCAGCAGCGACTTAATGGCTAGAGTCAACCCAGGCTTTAACAGCATCACAGCCAAACGGCCTCAGCACGCTATGTCATCACCCTGGAGCTCTCATCTCGTCGTCATTCGCTTAGCTTGAGCTCAAGCTCATTCTGTCGAACAACTCACGCAGTTCCTAACCGCTTCAGGTCAGACTGAAGCTGAAAATCAAGCCCATTGTTTCCAATGAGCCGACCCAATCACTAGCATCTCGTCACCTACGTGTTTCTATGGAAAAAAATTCACACCTCGCTGACATCTACGGGTATTTTCTGAGCTTTTGACGAAGAAGGTCGCTAATGAGTCGACGTGCCCCCAGAGGTCTATGTGATAATCACAGTATCAAAGCAACTAGCTCCCATATTCTTCCGTAGATATGCGGCATGCTTGGGACTGGAAACCTCTCCCACGCTTGTTGCCCTTGTCATGGACCGAGTCAGGGTGAAGCCACTGTAATCGTCTTCACTTGGTTTCCTTAGTATGAGCCTTCCCAGCGTTGCCATCGTGGTTATTCAGCGTGAACGCTATAGTCCCACTATGTCTTGCCTATCACGCCTCATCTCCACCACTCGCTATCCGTTTCATCTCATCTATGTAGATGGCAATAGCCCCAAACCCACACATCAGTATTTGCAGCGCATGGCCAAGCGCCATCTCAATCTCAAGCTGATTCGTTTGGAGCGCCACCTCCGCGTCAACGAGGCACGCAACTTGGCCTTGGCTATGCTGCCCGAGGTGGATTATGTGGTCTTTCTAGACAATGACATTTTGGTAGAGCCAGGCTGGTTAGAACAGCTCATTTCCTGCGCAGAGAAAAAGCAAGCTGATGTCGTTACCCCCCTCGTCCTAGAAGGCGATGGCCAGGGTCCCGCTAAACAGATCCACATTGCAGGGCTTAAGATGAGCCTCAAGAAAAAAGCCAATGGTCGCCAGCAACTCTGCCAGGGGCAGCTACTCCACCGCCAACCTGTCCCTAAGCATCCGCTTCATCGCAAAAGTGTTGACGGCGTCGACGCCCACTGCTTCATGATTCGTACCGCTATTCTCAAGGCCATCAATTTTGATCCATTGGTGGATGAGCCCTTTAGCTACATTGACTTAAGCCTGCAGCTTAAGGAGCAGGAGCGTCGGGTTTTGCTAGAACCAGCAGCTCAGGTCACCTTCCTGAATCCTCAGCTCGACCCCAGCTTCACACCCACCGACCTAGCGCTTTATCAGTTCCGCTGGAGCGATCGCAGCCTCAAAGAGACCATGCGGTACCTCGAGCGCAAATGGAACCTCTGCCCCCACCGCTCCGGCCTGGGTGACGTCTACCGCTGGACCATTGCCAATCGTCAACTGCCCCTCAAGCGTGCTGCCACAGCGCCCTGGAGATTCCTGCTCAAGGGGTCAAAGTTATCCTTATGCCCTGAATGGCTTAGAGAGGGGCTAGAGCTACATCTCCAGCGTAATCCCATTCAACTCAATGCATTAGCAGGTCAATAACCTCCCATGGGTCGCATCAAGGCAGACCCAGTGACACATATGCAAGATCCATGCAATTCCCGTACAAGGCAAACTAACAAAGTTGCATTGCAAGAGAATTTCTGAACGAATGGTATTGATCCAGCTATCCACATAAGTTGAAGCGTGGAGCAGATCTAAATCTTGCGTTGCATCTTGTGGAATAATGCTTGGATTCTCCCGCGAGTGGGCGATAATGCGTAGATACTCCGCAAGGTCCACAGTGGTCTAATCGCAACGGACTCACGGACTAAAATGTTGCAATTCAAGTCACCGCCTGCCATGCGTCGCTTTTGCAGACCCTGAATGTTCTAAGTGCTGTGACTGCGACTGTAAGCAATATGGCGGGGGTGTGCCCCCGCTCAATCTCAGCAGTGTAACGATTCTCCTGACTCACTGTAATGAGTCACACTGCGTAATACAGCATAGAATTTAAGGTGCTCCTCAGACTCAACTCCCATTGGAGAGGAAGAAAGATTGAACATTTCTTTTAAAATCCAGTCTTAAATCTAGTGACCCTAGTCAATCTCCCCAAAGTTGCATCCACAAAACCATAACAGCCCCCAATGAGGTCTACGGAGAATCAGAAACTGGTGAAATTCTTGGCATCTAAGAACTCAAACCGTTCATCCATGCCCAAGCTAAAACGTCTCATGGGGCGACGTTCGTTCGTGTTTGGGTTTTTGGTAACTTCTCTGTTGGCTCCTCTCGGCCCAGGGTTACTAGCCCAACCCCAAGCCATTGGCTGGCTGGAAGTTAGACAAACCCAAGGAAATGTCATCCTCATAGCAAGCCCTCCCAAAGTCGCCCGCGTGGGCGATCGCCTGGCCAAGGTCGGAGACTCCCTAAAAACGGGCCCGAACTCTTCAGCGATCCTGAGATTGGACCAAAAAATTGGCACCATAAACGTCGCAGAAAATACATCTTTACGCATTCGTCGTCTGGGGCGTCTACGAAGTGGAGCAAGGGTAACGACCTTAGACCTAGACCAGGGGCAGGTTCGCCTCAACGTTCGCAAGTTCAACAACCCTTATAGTCGCCTGGAAATCAAAAGTCCTGCTGGTGTCGCTGCGGTTAGGGGCACAGAATACGGCATTTCCCTCAGCGACGATGGCCGCATGATTGTGGCCACAGAATCTGGCTTAGTCACCGCAGCCGCTTTGGGGAAAACCGTTTATTTAGAACCTGATTTTGGCTCGCGTCTTCGTCCAAATGAACCCCCTTCAAAACCTCAACGCCTGGACCGCGAGTTGTGGCTAAAACTCAATGGGACAGAAATCAACGATCGCCAGATCTACGTCAGCGGTAAAGCTCACCCACTCAACTCGGTGACGGTGGTTGGCAAAGAAGTCCAACTAGATAACGACGGTAGATTTGAAGTCAGCCTGCCCTTACCCAATTCCACTTCATTGTTTGATTTTGAAATTGAGGTACGAAATGCCCTAGGTGAAAGTCGCAGTCATTCTTTGATCGCCTGGTAGAAGGCATGGCCGAACTACGGGCAAAAAACCGAGATATCGCAGGTGGTGATGTGGATAGCAAGCGTCCTCAGCCAATTAGGCCGTTGCTATAAAATGAACTTGATCAACTGGAGTTAGAGGAGGTTTGGGAAGTACCTTTTTTTACAGATAATCTAGCTGTTTGCCGCGAACAGTAAGGGGGCATTAGCTAGGACCCACTAAACAGCCGGTCCCCCTCCATTCCCCCCAGCTCTATCCCACTGCTGCAACAGGCTGACAGATTTTATTTGCGAGTTCGGCTTCTTGCTGGTGCATTTCAGCGATCGCGCCTTGAATAATGGCTTCACAGCTCATGCCCTGGTCATATTGCGCTAACCAGCGTTGGGCTGTATTGCCTTGTTCTAAAGTCTCTTGCAGGGGAGACAGGAAGCAGCTAAAGCCTTGTTCCCTTGCCAAGGGCCAGAGGCGATCGTAGAGGTCCTGGCCCCATTCTTTCGCGGTTAAGGTACGGCCATCCTGCCAGTGAGTGAGTTTAGCATCCAGGCTGTCTTTAGCCACGGCGACTTCGTTTTGAGTCGTGAGGGCCAGCAACTCCTCTGGAGTGAAGCAGCTTGCGGTGAGGGGGTCCAGGTTAGGCTGGGTCAGCATTTGCTGAATGCGGGCTTCCAGGAGTGCAGTAATGGCCAGAAGCTCGACGGGATTGGTCACCAAGTCGCAAATGCGGAGTTCCAAACGGTTGAGATCGTAGGGACGGCGATCGCCATTGGGGCGCACCGAAGTCCAGAGGTGGCGAACGCTCTGCATGGTTTCCAGCTCTAGCTGACGCTCCACCCAGCGAATATGGTCAATGTGGCTGGAGAAGAGTGGAACGTGCTTGGGTGTTTGGGGGAATACCTGCCAGCGACTGGAATGGTAGCCCGTGGGTTGGCCATCTAAGAAGGGAGAAGCAGCACTCAAAGCGAGAAATAAGGGAGCCTCAACCCGAATTAGGCGGCAGGCTTGCATTAGTTTTTCAGGATCTGTAATGCCAATATTGATGTGAACACTAGCAGTTACAACATTGGTACCGTAGGTCTGCTCAATGTAGTCGTGGTAGGGATTTTCCGGTGCAGAGCGGTGAAACGTTTTACTATCGCCCAGGGAAAGGGTACTGCCGGGGTGCAGCGTATAGTCACCCAGGGTTTCGAGGTAGCTACGCAGGCGGCGGCGCGGCTCAAGCAAGTCGCACAGCATGGGCTCATAGCCCCGGCGAGGATCGGTGATGTACTCGACATTGCGGCTATCGGGCTCCCGCACAAAGCCTTTTAGGTTTTCGGAAATGCGATCGGAGAGGCCTACAATCTTGCCTTCTGGCGTGCCGGTGTACAGCTCGATTTCAAAGCCTTTTGTTAGTAACACCGCGTTGATCCTCTCTGGTTAAGTCTGTTGAAACCGGCTGTTGAAACTGGGCAGATTAGCAGTCGCTCGACGCTGACTAATGCTAATTTACCGGAACATTTAGGTTCAGTTTGCCCGGTTATCCGGACGGGTTTCTCTACTCTTAGTTATCTTTATACTCCCCCAGGATGTAGCCTCAGAGCGCATTTAGCCAAAACAAAACTGGGAAATCTGCCTTTTGAAGCAAACTCAAGCAGGCAATTTTTATGTCAGAACGCTTCAGTTTTGTCAGAATCTGCTGATTTATAGACCCAATTCCATCATGGCTGGCCAGGGCCAAAACGACATTGAGGAGGTAGAGGCTCAACCTCTACCTCCTCAATGACAGGCCTTAATCTGACCGATGCTGGCCAGCAATGCATCCACCCAATAATGACGAAGGTTAGTGAGTGGTAACAGGTTCTGAATAGCGATTAACCCTGATTCTTCAAGGCTTCTAGTTCAGCCCGTAAGGAGGAGACCTGTTCAGTCAAATCTTTGAGATCTGCCGCGACATCAGGATCCGCAGCAGAAGCTGTGGTGTTCACCGTTGTGGGGCCGCTGTTGGAGCCCTTATTAAATCCTTGCTGAGAAACCCAGGAATCCACGACATTGCGAGCTTCTTGCTCGGTGACTTCGCCCTTTTGCTCCCATTCTTGGGCCAGGGAATCAAAATCAGTGGTAAGCCGCTGCATGTTGGCGTCCCACTTCTGAGCATCTTGAACACTCTCTACGAAAGAAGCCCCTGCACCGATGACCGTGCGAAAGCCCTTTTGCAACGTTTGAGTAATGGGATCTGAACTCATGGGCTCGACTCTCTATGGAATTAACGTCAGCTTGATTTTAGCGCAAGGATTTGGCCATCGGTGTTCCTGGAAAGCAAGACCAGACTTACTCCTACCTTTGCCCAGACCAATCGTTTAGACCAATCGTTAGGTTAGCGATCGCCAAATCCCAGCACAACTCTATCTAGATAGGTCTAATACTGATCTAAATATTGGCCTAGATCTTCCAGCATGCGGCTCAAGTCAGTTTCGGTGCTAAGCCGCAGAGACTCACTCTTGATGGTGAGTAAAACCTTGGCAGCGTAGGGCGTGGGCCAAATATTGGGATTACAAAACACCTCTACGCGTAGGTCACCGGGTTGCTTGTAGTCCAGCGAAGGGACAGGCGTCCGCTTGGCTCCACCGGCCCCCACGGGATTGGCAGCCAAGGTTTTGAGTCGACCCATCAACTCATGGAGTGCAGCTTGGAGTGCGCGGGCATTGGATTCAGTGCATTCGAAGGCAACGGAGCCCTCGGCTAAGTTCAAGCGGAGTTGGGACATGGGAGATTTCTGGCAGTAGGCCTAGGAGCGATGCCTTTCATTTTAAAAAGCCATGGTTCCGATCTCAGGTTCCAAACCTTAAGACAAATGGACAGTATGGAGAAGAATCCGAAGGCTTTAGGGCTGGAATCCCCCTTGAGTCAGGCGAATCAGCCATTTAGAATGAATAAGGAATGACCGATCACTGTAGATATTTGACTTGCCGATTGACTGTTGTACTTCAATCTGTGAAGCATCTGACGCTGTGAATGGGAGCCCTGGCTTGCCAAAAGCAAAGGCTGTTCTGATGGGCAGCGGGTTTGCATTCCAAATTTTGTATCGTATGCTGCTCCTAGTCTGACTTGTATCGCAACGGCCTAACTTGTTACGCCACAGCCATAGCAGATATTCAGGACATGCTCCCCTGCGACAGTCCCTATCCAGGAAAAGCGCCATGGCTCCCCAATTCAAGCGACCAATTCTCCTGGGTGGTGTAGGCCTTGCCACGGGTCTTTGGCTCCTAGAAAGTATGAGTAGCGCACCCATGGATGGCGGATTTGGCTTGACGGGGGTGTTGGCATTATCGGCAGGGGCCTGGTGGCTGAAGCGTCGAGCTAGTAGTGAAATCGAGCGGGTGCCGGAGATTCGGGTGCCCCAGATTGACCGTGTCATGGTGGAAGGGGCGATCGCTCAAACCCGCGAAACCTTAACCCAATTGGAAGCCGAAACGTCCTCAACCGAAACACCTGCCCTGGGTACCCTCCAAGCCCGCTTCAACCAACTCACCACAGACCTAGATCGCCAGGAATTGCGCTTTGCGATGTTGGGCGGTCAAGCCGTGGGCAAAACCACCCTGGCGAATGTACTGGCCCAAAGATGGCAGCCCAAGGGCATCAGCAAGATTAGCTTTATGGATACGCCCCAGCTGTTTGCGACGGAGCTAACGGCACTCGGCGACACCACAACGATTACAACAGCGGCGGACTGGGCCGTGCCCCAATCGGTTCTAGGCGCAGACCTTCTATTCTTTGTCACGGCTGGGGATGTGACGGATACGGAGCGGCGTTGTCTGGCCTGGCTGAAGGAGCGGGTGGCGCGGCTGATTGTGGTGGTGAATAAGCAGGACCAGCTCTTGCCCCAGCAACAGGCGGAGGTGCTGTCCCAGGTGCGCAAAAATTTGAAGGATATTTTGCCCACGGGGGATGTGGTGGCGATCGCGGCCCAGCCTTCCCCCATCCGCGTACTCACCCAGGATGAGGCAGGTGAATCGGCCAAGGAATTACTTAAAACACCAGAGCCCAGCCTTTCCCTATTACTGGATCGCCTGGACCAACTCATTATTGCGGAGCCAGCCCAGGAGCTGATTTGGGCTACGCTCTGCCACAGCGCCAATGCCCTGGCGGAAGAAGCGAAGGCGATGCTCAATCAGCTACGCCGCCAGCGAGCCAATAAGGTGATTGATCAATATCAGTGGGTGGCAGCGGGGGCGGCTTTTATTAATCCGGTGCCGACGTTGGATTTGTTGGCGACGGGTGCAGTAAATAGTCAGCTAATTTTGGACCTGTCGAAGATTTATCATCAGCCCCTATCGACAGAGCATGCCAAGACTATGGCCACGACCTTGGCGGAGATGCTGATTAAGCTGGGCTTAGTCGAGGTTTCTAGCAAAATGCTGGGTATTGCCCTCAAAACCAATGGTGCAACCTATGTCGCTGGCGGCTTGATTCAAGGGGCCAGTGCAGCGTATCTGACGCGAACGGTGGGCAGTAGTTTGATGGAATATTTTGAGGTGCTTGAGGTGACGGGTGAATTACCGGAGTCGCAATCCATGGAGCAGCTGAAGCAGATGGTGCAAAAGGCGTTTCAAGCTAGTCGCCAAAGCCCGGTGTTGCAGAGCTTTGCCAAGCAGGCGTTGCAAAAGCTCAAGTCTGAGCCTGAAACGGTGCCTCAAGCTTCAAATTAATCCAGAATATCTATTTCTTGACCTTGGGTGGAGGAGTAACAACTTGGAGTAGCTCATCCAGTTGACTGATGAGTTCCAGGTCCTCCATGGGGAATGATGACTGTTGCTCTAAAAATTCAAACGCCTGGCGAAACTGCTGAGGTGTGGTCGCAACTGGTGAATCAAAATGGGCTGGAATAATTCGGGTGAAATTCCATTGGGCAACGCAGTCAGCCCAGTCTAAAACCTGCTTTGGATCGCGATTGAGAATGAGCTTTTGCAGAACGGGGGCGACGAAGAGTTTGCCGCCATTCCGCAGGGTTTCAAAGGATTGCAGCCAGTGGTCTTTCCATTGGAAAGGGAAAAGGCCGAAATAGCCTCGCTTGGAGCGATCGCTAGCACTGGAAATCCCCTTCAATACTTTGCCCCAATTAACATCTTCGAGAGCACTGGGACGAAAATAGAAAGAAAAGAGAGTGATGCGCTGCCAGCCCTTAATGCGATTAGCTGGCGTATCCACAATGGGCTCTAGGGCGCGATCGCGGGCATGAAACAACAGGGGGTAGGGGTCGAGATCCATTATCGCTGGAGGCTCAGCTGGAATAGACATCACCGCATCCGTCACCAACAGCGTTTGGCTGCCTTTATGGAAGAAGGCGACTTCTTCAAAGGGGCCGACATTTAGATCGACTGGGCCAAGGATTTCGTAGTCGAATTCGTCACTGAAGGGAGTATCAGCGCTATTGGGCGGCAGAAGCTGGGTGCGATCGCCCGGCAGCCCCAGCCAGCTCAAGGGCAGATTGAGGGGGAAACTCCACTGGTGAGGCGCGACGTAGACCTGGGCGCTGGGAAATTTGCGGGCGAAGGGACCGGCGGGGACTTTGTGCTCGATCGCTGAAACCGTCGGCAAGATGATGTATTTGATCGGCCCATGCTGGTCAATCAGCGCTTGCAATTGGCCCAGGCATTCTGGGGTGGGGGCGATGGGGGCATAGACGAGGAGGCCACCGGCTTGGAGGCGGATGACGGTCATGCGCACGGGGACGATGACGTAGAGGATCCCCTGAACCTGATCGAAGGTCCAAATTTGGTCTTTGATGATTTCTTGGCGCAGGGTCCAGCGGGTGCCGTAGGGGTAGAGGGGGACGGCGGGCCAGAAGGACCAGCGGCGATCGCGCTTGCTGGGAAAGGCGTTGGGAGTGGGGTTGGCAGGTGCAGACAAGGCGATCTACGGGGATGGAATTGGCAGCATTCCATTATTGCCTATTGCCCTGTCCCTATGACCGGGTTGTGGGATATTGCTGGAGAAGCTACGGTTTGCTGGGTCTGGATGTTGGGGGCAGGGGTGTGGCTGAGATTGAGGATGAACTGCTGGCTCCGAGGGAGTTGCGGGGACGGCCGTTTACGCTGGCGGATGCGATCGGGAAGGCGGGGGCAGGGTTGCTGAAGGGGGATGCGGCGGTGCCGAGACCGTTACGAGCAAGGGCGTTGCTGGATGGTTTTGTGGATTCGCATTTGGTGGATGGGCCGGGGGCTTTGCGAATAGTGCTGAAGCAGGTGGTGCGGGAGGATTTGCGGGTGAGTCGCAGTTTTGATGTGCCGATGGTGGCGTTTGAGGGGATTTTGCGGGAGGTTGTGGCGGAGCCGGAGGTTTTGTATGAGTTGGCGCGGCGGGTGGCGGTGGTTTGGGGGGAGTTGTATGGGGAGAGGCCCTATTTTCAAGTGCCTGGGGGGGAGGCTCATCCGGATGCGGAGTATTGCCATGGTTCTGTTCGTGAGGCTTTGGCGGGGTTGGTTTGTCGGGTTAGGGTGCGATCGGATTGGGCGGTTGATTTGGAGATGCCGCTGTAATACCAATCCCGATTTGGTGACCTTCGCTTCCCATTCGTTGATCGTGTGATTGTAGGGGCGCACAGCTGTGCGCCCGCAGAGAATTCAGGGCTTAGCAATTAGGCTTTGGAGTCAGATGCATCGCAAGTTTTCAGGTGGTGGTGTTCGCTTGCTGGAAGAGGCAAGTCCAGCAGCCATG
>CALIGI010000241.1 GCA_938021205.1 uncultured Pseudanabaenaceae cyanobacterium | reverse complement strand
CCATCCCTGCCCTCCAAGCCATGCTGGCAGATCTAGACCTAGGCCAACCCCAACCGATCTCCCTCTACAGCAAAGTCTCCACTGGCCCAACTGAGACGACCATCGAGCAAACGCTGCCGCCACCTTCCACCTTTCATCAACCCACCACAACCCTCTCTGTGGCTAGCTAGTCTGCTGCGGAGCTGGTGTTGGCTACTTCAGCCATTCGCGATCGCCAGATCCTGATCAACAAAGTCCGCAACTACTGGGTCAAGGGCGTCCTCGAAACCTCCCTCCACGATCGCGCCATCATCGCCCTGGGCTTTGAGCAACGCCTGGATGCCCTGAGTCATCCCTGGTCTCTTGCCTGGGAAACCACCGCCCAGCCTCGCCAAACTCTCCCTAGCCAAACCCGCGTCACGGATCTATTTGACCAACTGGGTGAGGGGGGAACACTCTTAATTCTGGGTGAACCGGGCTCGGGCAAAACGACGACTTTGCTGGAACTCTGCCGCGATCTCCTCAGCCGTGCAGAGGTTGATCAGTTACGTCCCATCCCTGTTTTCCTCAACCTTTCCACCTGGAACCCGGCCCGTAAGAGCAAGGCTGGCCAAATGAATATTGCCAGTTGGATTCGCTACGAACTCAATGCTCAATATCAGGTCTCCAAGGATCTGGCCCAAACCTGGCTGGAGCAGCAGCAGCTCCAACTGTTGCTGGATGGCCTAGATGAAGTGAACTTGGAACAGCGAGATAACTGCGTTCAGGCAATTAACCAGTTTATTCGAGACTATGGCGCGATAGAAACGGTGGTTTGCAGTCGCATTAAGGACTACGAGGCTTTAACTGAGCAGCTCCAGCTCCAGGCTGCTGTCTTTATTCGTCCCCTGAGCAAGTCAAAAATCCAACATTATCTCGATGGGGCTGGCGAAGACTTAGCCGCTGTCCACCAGGCTTTGCAGACTGACCCTGTTTTGCAAGAGCTGGCCCAGTCGCCTCTGATGCTGAATATCATTACCCTGGCTTATCAGGGCATGGCTCCGGAAGACTTGCCAGAGCTGAGCCTGGAAGATCGGCGAGAGCATGTGTTTGAGAATTACATTCAGCGCATGTTGGCTCGACGGGGCAGTCGCCAAGCCCTTGGTCCAAGCTTTCAGGCAGGTCAGGCCATGATTTGGCTGAGGTGGTTGGCGAAACAACTGAATCAGCGATCGCAAACAATTCTCTTGCTAGAGCAGCTCCAGCCCAACTGGTTGCCTTCGGTGAAGCAGGAGTGGATGTATCGCTGGGGGCTACTGGTGAGTTTTGTCCTGCTGCTGACGATTCCGGGATATACGGTGATGGAGGCCGATCGCCTCTTCCTTTCGATGCTGATTTCCATCTGTGTTTTTGGACCTATCTTTGGCGGACTGGAAATCAGGACTGTGGAGACTTTGAAGTGGTCTTGGGCGAAGGCTCGGAAGAATATTTTGCCGGGGGCGATTGTGGGGGCGATCGCGGGCTGTGCCTTCAAGATCCCCTACGAAATCATCCTCAATCCTTACCACTTCGAGATCCTGGATTTCAGCAAAGGCTATTTCCCCTGGCGCTCCATTTATCGAGGCACGGTCTTTGGGATTAGCACCGGCCTGTTGTTTGGCTTTATCCGCAGCTGGACCGGCCCCGGCATTCGTCGCAAGGCCACGTTGCCTAATCAGGGCATTCGCCAATCGGCGAAACATAGTCTGTTCTTTGGCTTTTTTGGTTTCCTCTCCCTCAGCATTGCGGCCTTCATTCTCAACCACCGAGTTAGCACCTGGGGGCTATTTGGCCTGCTGTTTGGCTGGAGCCTGGGCGGCGGTGAGGCTTGCTTGAAGCATCTAATTCTGCGGGTGATGCTGTGGCGGAATGGGTCGATACCTTGGAATTATGCGCAGTTTTTGGATTGGGGGGTGGAGCGGATTTTTTTGCAGAAGGTGGGTGGTGGTTATATTTTTGTTCACCGCCTGTTACTAGAGCATTTTGCTAGGTGAGCTACATTCATATTTTATTTCCCGGTAACCAGAAGTCTCTTTGTCACTTTCAGATTGTCATCAGCCAAGAAATAGACCCTACACTTAACGTCAGAGTTCAATGTCAATCATCGAGTGATTTTTAGCTTTGCTAAACTCTGAAGCAGTTTATCTGCTACTCCTTGAGCTTTATCCAGAGTGCTACATTCAGATGCACGGACTCGTTCGATAACAATGCCTTCATGCTGTAGAGCTGAAGTACGAGCATGTGCTTCGGCTGGCGTCTCGGTATGAACAGTATCACCATCCACTTCAACAACAGCAACTACTCCTTGATAAACGACCAAGAAATCGGGCTCTAGTCTTTGATAGTCGTCACCACCACGTACGAAAACAGGCAGCGGCGCAAAAGATACTCCTTTAGATTTGAATGCACGATAAAGATTTATCTCCTGGTGCGAGCGGAAGAGTAAGCCATCAGCACTGAGTGGAGCTACGTTATCAGAGCGTACACGCCCCTGATTGTTGACACCTTCTCCAGAGAGCCATGCTTGTGCTTTTGAGCGCCATTCAGGCTCGTCAACAAGAGCTGGAACTAGTTTAATAGAGCTAAATTGGATTCCTGATTCGGTATCATCAAAACATTCAAGACGCTTAGAAAGAAGACACTCTATCTCCTTAATTCTTGATTCGACTTGCGTATAAAGTTTAAGAGGCACATGGAGGATTATTGGAACATACTCAATTTCATTCCAGTAATTATTACTGGAAGATTCACCAAGAAAAGCATTACTGTAAGTAAGAATAGCAACTTCAACTGCTGCCCAATCGGCTGCGAATAATCTGGCAAGTGCGTGTAAGACAGATTCCTTTAGAATGTCAGGGAATTGAGGCTCATCCATCGCTAAATTATGTATCTGTTATTCAGGTGACAATAGCTTAACGCAACAGTTGGACCTGCTCTACGGCTAGACCCGTCACTTGCGCAATCGCCTCATCATCCATTTGCCCCAGCAACCGCCGAGCAATCTCCAACTTTGCGGCCAACTCGCCCTCCTCGCGACCTTTCTCCATCCCCTGTCGCTTCGCCTTCAAAATAGCATTCCGCTGATCGTGGATAAAGATTTCTCGCTTCTCCAAATCTTCCAGCTCCTCCGGCTCAAGATTTGCCTGATTCGCCAACATAAACGCCTGACGAATCTCCGGCACCTGCTCCATCGCATCCGGCACCGCATCCAAAGACCTGGCATTTTGCAGGAAAAAGAGCCACTTCTCCATCAAGCTCTTCAGCTCATCCAAAGGCTTGTCAAACTTGGGCAACTCCACAAACACCAGCTCCAGGTCCTGGACAGGATAGTCCACCAAGAAGTCCTTCTCCTTCAAAACAAAACGGGACCGATAGCCCTCCACCTCCTCAAACATCGTGAAATCAGTAATCGTTAACGCAATCACCGGATTCAACAGCTTGTAATCTTCGCCCGTTTTAAGCTGAGTGGAATAGGTCTTCGCCGCGTTGTAGAGAATCCGCTTTTCAAAGCCCTCCACATTGAGCACCTGCATCTCAATAATGACAAAATCGCCACTATTCAGCTTCGCCTTCACATCTAGATAAGTGTCCTTCATTCCCCGAACCCGAGGAGCCTGGTAAGGATTGAGCAACTCTAGATCTTCTATAGCATCTTGCCCATCGTACAAAAGCCCATCCAAAAAGCTAATCAGCACCTCCCGGCTCTGCTCCGAGCCGAAGATCTTCTTGAAGGCAAAATCAGTTTTGGGGTTAATAAACTGCATGAACGTTCTCGTTTAATACCCCAGCAGTGGAGGCAACCTTCACTTTAGCCAACTCATCAGCCTGAGCAGCGCTGGATGAATCAAAATCATATCCTCAGTCTAAAGATAATCTGAATACTTTTCTGCTGGTTTCATTGCTGCCATAGCGCACGAACCCTCCCGACACATAAATATCGCCCTCATGGGCAAAAGCCGCATGGGCGTAGCGCGGCTCTGGCAAAGGGGAAAGTTCCGTCCAATTGGCAATATTCCCGTCCACATCTACCTCACCTGCTTCAACCGATGAAAGTACCCGCTTAGCCCCACCCCCCGCAATCACCACCAGCGTTCGATCCAACAGCACAGTCGCATGACGCTGCCGAGGCACCACCTTGCTAATCGCTTCAAAGGGCGATAGCTGACTATTAGCTCCCACCTCAGCCCCCCAAACATGCTCCGCTAATCGAGTCGGATTGAACTGTTCCTTGCCCGAAATTGCAAAAATACGGTCACCAATTGCCGTTGCCGTCAACCAACCAATCGGAGTGGGAAACGGAGCCAGCTTCTCAAACTCGCCAAACTCACTTTTGGCCGAAATCTTGGTCGTGAAAATTGAATCAGAAACCGTGCTGCTGGGACGAAACGTCTGACTTCCGCCGATCACATAAACCTGATCCTCAATCGTCGTCACGCCATGGATTGTCAGAGGGGCCGGAAGCTTGCCCACCTCTACCCAGTCCGTAATATCGCCCTGGGCATTGGGAATCGCTCGAAAGATGCGATCCGAAACCTTGCTTTTGTCAAAGAAGCCATTATCCCCACCCAAAACATAGAGCGCGTTGTTATGAACAATGACGGCATGGTGCTGCAACCTCAGCGGCATTGCAGCCGTTGTTTTCTGCCAATCCGAGAAAGCGGGCTCTGGCTCTAGTCGAGCAAAGTAAACCTCTGCATAGGGTCCCTTCGTGTCATTCCATCCCCCCAACACATAGACAAAGTTGCCCAGCTTCACCATTTGGTGAGACTCAAGGGAGAGGGGGAGTTGACCCACTTCTTCCCAATCAGAATCTTGCTGGCTTTGCCCAGCCTCAGTCTCCTGACCACGCTTTAGTGCAACATCCGTCAATGGAGTGCAAGCAGTGGTGACGAGCATGACGCTTAGCAGCGCAACTCCAATACGCGGGAATAAACGTAAAAGCTTGACCATTAGACGATTCTAATGGGTTTCGCATCTGTAATCGATGCGATCGCTCCCCCCGTCATCAAATGGGTGACTTGCTAGCCCATCATCCTATTCACTTGCTCGCCAGTTAGGGACTTCCTATTTTTAAACCATCCTGAAATCTTGCCATTGCTAACCTGAGTTCGGCAGCCGACAAACCGACCTCATCCCCTAACCCCTTCTCCTAAAAGAGAAGGGGAACCGAACGCAAGCAAGCTGTTTCCCTCACCCCTAGCCCCTCTCCCTAGGGAGAGGGGCTAGGGGTTGGCCTGATTCAGGCCAACCGAGGTGAGGGCAGCTTTGCTCTGTCGAACTCATCAGATATGGCTCAGCAGTGCAAGGTTCATCGGCTGAAAGAGGATGATTAAATCCTTGGAGGTCCCTTACTTGTTCACAGAACTAACAGCCTTAGACTCATCCCCAAGCTGGGAAATTATTTCTCCCACCCCATCCGCCACATAGTCCGCCAACTCCCCAGGACGGCTCAGGGCATGAACCCCGGTGGCGATCAGAAACATTCCCCCCGTAGTGGCCACAGCAAATCTCCAAGAGGACTTACTCACTTTCATGATCAAATAGATTTCAATTCACTTCCGTAGTCTCTAGTGTAAAAACATTCCTCATCCTACGTATCCCGTAATCGCCACAGATCAGGTTCAATCTTTGTATGGAGATGTACTAACGATAAAGCTCACTCGCTGGTCTCATTGGGGCTGAGATCTTCCAGGGGGCAGAACTGAGTCGTGGCGAAGCCTGATATGGTCTGAGGGCCAATGCGCCGGGCCTCTAAAACGCTTGTTCAGAGGTTTTCAGCCTCTTCATCTAGGCGATCGCTCTAGCAGCTTCCCAAGGAATCGCTTCCATGCCCCCCAGCTCCGGTCCAGCCAAACTGCCCCTCCAGTTCTGGATCATCACCTCCATCGCCTTCATTAACGCCGTCAGCTTCACGATCATCATCCCGACGCTGTATCCCTACGCCAAACAGTTTGGCCTCAGCGACTTCCAGGCCAGCCTCCTGACTACGGGCTATGCCCTGTCTCAGTTTTTTGCCACGCCGGTGCTAGGGAGATTAAGCGATCGCCTGGGCCGCCGCCCCATTCTCATCATTAGCCTCCTCGGCACCGTCTTTTCCAACGTTTTAGCCAGTGTCGCCAGCGTGGCCTGGCTGCTGTTTTTGGCCCGCATTCTCGACGGCATTACCGGCGGCAACACCTCCATCGCCCAAGCCACCATTAGCGATGTAACCGATCCAAGTCAGCGGGCAAAAGCCTTCGGCATCTTCGGCGCAACCTTTCGCCTGGGCTTTATCGCCGGACCAGCCTTGAGTTACCTGGCCCAGCAGTTGCCCACCCTGCCCGGTGTCACCAATTTGGGCATGTGCTTTGTGGTTTCGGCGGTTATTGCTGCGATCGCCACCCTGCTCTGCTTCTTTGCCCTGCCCGAGTCCCATCCCCCCGATCAATGCACCGAGTTCAAGCTCACCTGGGCAGATTTCAAACTGGGCAAAGTCTTCAGCTCCATTCGCAGTCCCAAGTTTGGCCGTCTATTTCTCCTCACCTTCCTCAGCGGCTCCACCTTCACCATCTTTGCCTTTGCCTTCCAGCCCTTCTTTATTGAAGTCTTGGGTCAAAACAGCAAAATGCTAGCTGTTGCTTTTGCCCTCGTTGGCATCCTGGGATTCATTGCCCAGGTCTTTGGCCTCGACTCACTGCGCAAACGCTTTTCCCTCGTCAAAATTCTTTCCTTTGCCCTCATGGCGCGGGGCTTGCTGTTCTTGCTCATGCCCACCGCCCCCAATCTGATGGTTTTCTTCGTTTTAATCGGGATTTTTGGCGCAATTAATTCCTTCCCCATGCCCATCATTGATTCGCTACTTTCCAGCAAAAGCAATGAGAAAGAACAGGGAGAGGTTTTGGGGATTAACGCCTCTTACCTCAGCATCTCCAATGCGATCGGTCCCGCCATTGGCGGCTTGCTCGTCAGCTTCGGCTACCGAGTCCCATTCTTTGTGGGTGGAGCCTTGACGCTGCTCACCGGTTGGTTTGCCCTATCTATTCAAGCCAGTGACGATGAGGGCTACTCTCCCCTCAAAGAACATTAAGCGCAAACAAAGTTCATCAAATTGAAGCGATGACATCACTAAGTAAGAAGCTTCACCATTGTTCATTTTATCCGTCAATTACTTGCCAAATTGACATATCAGGGAGCCTGTTCTCTGTTTTTTGGGTTCCAGACTAAGTACTTCAACTTAATTGAGCCTTCTTCCTTAAGAAAAAGGGGATGAGGCTTGATGTGTTTCGTAGTTTAGAAAGTCATTTCTTCATGATTGGAGATGTTCTTTTACGCACTTAGTCACTGGGATCGAAACAATGAATTGGATAGATGAAGTTGTTTTGCGATCGGCTTCCCATGCCCCTCAAAAGTGATGAACAATGCGAGCTGTGCAGATAAGAAACTGCTGGCGGAGTAAAGCGGCGATATCCAGTGATATTGATCGCCAAGGCTCTCGCCCATAACATCCGCTATTAACTCGAATTGGGAGAGACGCCCGTGAAACTATCGGTCTATGGCAAAGGTGGCATTGGTAAGTCCACTACCAGCTGCAATATCTCCGTCGCCTTAGCCAAACGTGGCAAGAAGGTTCTACAAATTGGCTGTGACCCGAAGCATGACAGCACCTTCACCCTCACGGGCTTCCTGATTCCCACCATCATCGACACCCTTCAAGAGAAGGACTACCACTACGAAGACATCTGGCCTGAAGATGTCATCTATAAGGGCTACGGCGGCGTAGATTGCGTCGAGGCAGGCGGTCCCCCTGCCGGTGCAGGTTGCGGCGGCTATGTCGTTGGCGAAACCGTCAAACTTCTCAAAGAGCTGAATGCCTTTGACGAGTACGACATCATCCTCTTTGATGTCCTCGGCGACGTGGTTTGCGGCGGCTTCGCAGCTCCCCTAAACTACTCCGATTACTGCATGATCGTCACCGACAACGGTTTTGATGCGCTCTTTGCGGCTAACCGCATTGCTGCCTCCGTGCGTGAGAAAGCTCGCACCCACCCCCTGCGCCTCGCTGGTCTCATCGGCAACCGCACCTCCAAGCGTGACCTGATCGATAAATACATCGAATCTGTGCCCATGCCCGTGCTGGAAATCCTGCCCCTGATCGAAGACATCCGCGTCTCCCGCGTCAAAGGCAAGACCGTCTTTGAAATGGCCGAGGAAGATCCTTCCTTACTGCCCGTGGCTGACTACTACCTCAGCATCGCGGATCAACTCCTTGCTAATCCCGAAGGCGTTGTGCCCCAAGATGCACCGGATCGTGAGCTCTTCAGCTTGCTATCTGACTTCTATCTCAATCCACCCGAAGCTAAAACCACGGTTCGCGACGAAGAGCTGGATTTGATGATGGTGTAGGGCGAAGAAGTTCCTTCGGAAGATTTCGAAGCGATCGCCTCACCTCAAATCTCTAGACCTCTGTAGGGACATGCGATGGCATGTCTCTACTCAATAACCCTATTTAACAAACGCCTACCACAGGAGCCCATCGCCCATGACCGTCGCCAAGGAAAGACCAGCCAGCCAGCCAGCGCCAGACAGTGCCGCGCCATCGGCCCTAAACTTCGAATGCGAAACCGGCAATTACCATACCTTTTGCCCCATTAGCTGCGTCGCCTGGCTCTACCAAAAAATTGAAGACAGCTTCTTTTTGGTCATCGGCACCAAGACCTGCGGCTACTTCCTGCAAAACGCCATGGGCGTGATGATCTTTGCAGAACCCCGCTACGCCATGGCTGAGCTGGAAGAAGGTGACATTTCCGCCCAGCTCAACGACTACGAAGAACTCAAGCGCCTCTGCCTCGACATCAAGCGCAGCCGCAACCCATCAGTGATTGTCTGGATCGGTACCTGCACCACCGAAATCATCAAGATGGACATGGAGGGCATCGCCCCCAAGCTAGAAGCTGAAATTGGCATCCCCATCGTCGTTGCCCGCGCCAACGGCCTGGACTACGCCTTCACCCAGGGTGAAGACACCGTGCTAGCGGCCATGGCCATGCGCTGCCCCACAGAGCCCAAGAAAATCACAGCGGCTCCCGAGCAAGGCGTCGATCGCGGTTCCTTCCAAAAGCTCTTTGGTCTAGGCCGTAAAGAAGAAGCCAAAACGGAAGCCCCCATTGCCGTCAGCACAGGCTCCAGCGAATACAAAGATCACCCACCCCTGATCCTCTTCGGCTCCCTGCCCGACTCCGTTGTGACCCAGCTCAACCTGGAACTCAAACGCCAAGGCATCAAAGTCTCCGGCTGGCTTCCGTCCCAGCATTACACTGATCTCCCCGTGGTCCAGGAAGGCTACTACGCCGCAGGCATCAACCCCTTCCTGTCCCGCACCGCCACGGCCATGATGCGCCGCCGCAAGTGCAAGCTCATCGGTGCGCCCTTCCCCATCGGCCCCGACGGCACCCGCGCCTGGGTCGAGAAAATCTGCTCCGTCTTCAACATTGAGCCCCAGGGCCTCGACGAGCGGGAAGCCCAAATCTGGGCTGGCCTGGAAGACTATCTGGAAATTGTTCGCGGTAAGTCCGTCTTCTTCATGGGCGACAACCTCCTAGAGGTCTCCCTGGCTCGCTTCTTGATCCGTTGCGGCATGACCTGCCAAGAGATCGGTATCCCTTATATGGATAAGCGCTACCAGGGCGCTGAGCTCAAGTTGTTGGAGAAGACCTGCAATGAGATGGGTGTGCCCATCCCCCGCATCGTCGAAAAGCCCGACAACTACAACCAGATCCAGCGGATCTATGAATCCAAGCCAGATCTAGTCATCACCGGCATGGCCCATGCCAACCCACTGGAAGCTCGGGGCATCAGCACCAAGTGGTCCGTGGAATTCACCTTTGCCCAGCTCCATGGCTTTGGCAATGCCCGCGACATCCTGGAGCTAGTGACTCGTCCCCTCCGTCGTAACGCTGCTTTGGATGGCATGGGCTGGGACAAGCTTGTGAAAGAAGAAGTCAAAGCCTAACGGTTGACCTAGAGCCTATGTCTAGAGCCTGGGCTTAAATAAAGGCCATACACTATAGCTCAATTCCACTGAGAATGACCAGCCGCTCGGCCCCCTAAGGGGTCGGGCGGCTTTGACATGTATAGAAGCCTTTTAGAATAAGGCAAAAATCCCTCAAAGCCTCAGCCAGCCAGTCATTAATACGACACTGAGATCTGAGAGCCGTAACAAAAAAGCCACGTAATTCCTCAGAGAAATAAAAGATACTTTTATTCCGGACACCACCTAAGCACTATGTAAATAGAAACAGTTGAGTATAATTTTTGGCGCAGTATCCCATGCCTTTACGCCACTTCAAATGCAGCCTTGCAGCCTCTTGTCTCTTCGCGGCAGCTATTTCCACCGTGTCTGCTACGGTCTTTCAATCTGGCTGGACATCGCCAGGAATGGTACAACTTTCTGAGACTGAAGGCGTAGTTGCTTCCCGTGCTAGTGGTCGCTTTGGTTACAATGACCTTCTGTCCTACCGTGCCAGTGGTCGATTCCATAGTGGTTTTGATCGTGACATAATCTCCTACCGTGGTAGCGAGCGCGGTGTTGAGACCCTCGCCTATCGCGCTAGCGGACGTTTTGATAGTGGTGGCGTTTGGGGCGGCAGTTTGCTGCGGTCTGAAACCCTAGAGCTAGATGAGCAAACGATTGCCTATCGAGCCAGTGGTCGCTTTAACGGTGGATTGGATCGCTACGTGATTTCCTACCGTGGCAGCGAACGTGGCGTTAACACCCTTGCTTAGCGTTTGGTTTGCTCCTTGATGAGCGATGAACGAACCGATGCAATGAAGCTTTTGCAGTCCATCTGATGGCTGGAGAGGGTTTAATTCAAGCTTTATTGGCCCGGCTTAGCTAAAGTCTGCTTTGACCCATGGGATTTTGTTATAGATAGATTTTTTATTTCTCCTTATATTTAGGGCTTCAAACTTACAGTTTGAAGCCCTATTTTTTAAGACTTGCTTAGCCATACGCCATTCACTTTGACTGTCAACTTTTAAGGCGTCGTCGTAAAAATCTTGAAGTGAGGCTCACCCCAAATAGATGGCAACTTAAAATATAGGAGGACAGAGTTGTGCATCTGATGAATTTCTCTTCCTGGAACAGCCACATTTGCTCCTGTAGAGAAAAGTAGTCCGCTATCCCGCTCCTGGTTGGAGCAATTGCAGGAACAGCTATGTTTCTTTCTCGCTACACCGCGATCGCCTTCAGCATCTTCACCATTCTTTTCCCCGTACGAATCCCCTGCGGTACTACCCAAAGCACTTGCAGTATTACCAAAGACTATAAGGGTCGTGTGCTCAAGCCTGACGAACTCAAGCCCCTCAGCATCATGATGCTCCAGAAAGCAGCGGATCGGCCCCTGCCCATCAAATATCGCTAGGGATTGGTAATAGGAGCTGATGCCCCTAGGCATACCCAATCACCAATCACTCGGGCAATGCTACCTCCTGGAAATGGGTCTGTTTGACTGCCTTGGGGAGCTTGGAGCAATTCGACAAATTTTTCAACCTGATTCCCATTGGGCTGCTGGGGCAGGCGCTGTTGTAAGAATTGCCGCACAGCTCTTCGTTGTAATGCCAATGGGGCATCTTTAATCATTCGCCGATTGAGTCCGGTGCTCGTCTCTGCTCGCTGACGCAAGGTTTGAGCCTGACGTTCTAGATACTGGACATCTGCTGCTAGCAACTCTGCGGTTTGGGCCAAATGCTCCGCTGCACGGGGGTTGATTTGAGTGACCAATTCGGGCAGAACTCGATGGCGCATTCGGTTGCGCGCATAGCTTAGGTCTTGATTGACTGGATCTTCCCAGATCGGTAGCTCCAGCAGCCCACAAATTTCGACCGTTTCAGCTCGCGTAAAGTCGAGTAAGGGCCTTACAAGTTGAAGAGCTTTGACTGATTCTGACGGTTGAGTTGCTCTAAAAGTTTGTGACTCGGATTGACGTGACTTAAATTCGAATGGGCGTTGCCAACCCAGGGAGGTGAGGCCATCCAGACCACTGCCTCTCGCTAAATTATGGAGCAGGGTTTCAGCGCGATCGCTAGCCGTATGCCCGGTCACCACAGCACCAAAACCTGACTGTTGAGCAATCTCCTTGAGCTGACCATAGCGCCAATTTCTGGCCCCGGCTTCCCCTTTTGGCGGTTCTTCAGCAACGCGCAAAAAGAAAGGTAGACCCAATAATTGCGCGAGCTGCTCAACTTGGATTGCCGCGTCATCTTCAATAGGAGCCCAGCGATGATTGCAATGGGCGATCGCAAGCTGCCAGTCCCACTTCAACTGCAACCCGACCAATAGCCCCGCCATGGCAACAGAATCTTGTCCCCCCGAAACGGCAATCAGCACAGATTGACCTTGGGGCAATAGATAACTGGGCCGCTCGCTGGGTCTAGAACCTGGTTTCGGCCTCTTCAGGCGCTGGTGCAAACGAGCATGGAAATCAGTCCAACGTAGAGCTACCATAACTGAACCAGAGACCTAAACCTCACCGTACAATCTAGGCTGGTGGGTCCCCACAAGGACACCATCGGGGTCATATAGCTCCAATGGAATCTGGGCGGTGTTACTAGATGCTTCTAAAGCCGCCTCCAACTCCTGCACATGGCGCAGGGCTCCGGTTCGGCTATCTTCGTCACCCAGGGAGCCTGCCGTCAGCACAGCCCGTTCATAGTCCAGCGTGAGCTGTACAGAAATCTTGTTAGGCGTCACCTCATAGGTGCAAACCTTAGGTGAGCCTGCGCAGAGCACATCCAGCTCTGACTCCACTTGGTAGAGGGCAATTTGTTGTTCTGCCTGTTGCTCAGCAGTCTGTAAGGCATAGGTGTACTCCGTCACCAGCGATTGTGCCTTGTTGAAGTAGGGAGATTTAGCTGGAATTTGGTCAATGCGATTGAGGGCGGTTTGCCAGTGGTCTTTGGCATCACGCCAGCGGTCTTCTGCTTCAGCTCGCTTGGCATCTTCCGCATAAAGCAAGGCTTCGCGGTAACTATCGACGATGAAGGCTTCTTGGCTTTGCTGGCCCTGGTTAATCGAAAGTTCCGATTGATAGCTAGACAGCAACCGCACGGCTTGACTATAAGCAGCTGTCCCCTTAGGAACTTGCTTCAGGGTAAAGATGGCATCTTCCAACCGAGATTCAGTCTGTTGGAGGAAGAAGAGTGGGTCCTCATCGCCGCGATCGTCAGTGGCCAAATTGGTGACGTAACCTCGGGCTTCTGTCACCAGGCGTTGGCCTTCCTGTTCCCGCTCCAAGCTCACCTGGGCTTGGCTACGATATTCGTCAAATTGCTTGATCTTGTCCTGGGCTAGGGCATAGAGGGGGCTCTGGGGAGTCACGGTGCGGAGCTGGGCGATCGCAGCTTCCCAATGAATCTGAATCTCTTGCCAACGCTCGGGAGATGCAGTACCTAAGCTCATTTTTTGCTCAGCGAGATCGGCTTGCTTAAAGGCATCCTCGACGGGCATTAAAGAAGCCAGCAGTTTGCGATAGCCACCGCGCAATCCCTTGGCCTCTGCACCATAGGATGACCAGCCGGGAACTCGACGCAGGCTTCTAAGGGCTACCTCGAACTGCTGACGAGATTGCTCAAGGTCATCTCCGGTATTGGCAACCTGGAGTAGATTTGTGGCTTCTTGCCCCTGCTGGGTCGCTAGGGCTAACGCTGGACAGCTGCTAACCAGGCAGGGGCGAGAGGCCACGTAAAAACTGCCGACAAAGGTTGCCAGACAAAGACCTAGACCAGCCGCCCAAACACCTTTGGGAATATGGAAGGGCTCTTTGGCTAGGGGCGCTTCTCGCTCAGGCGAATCACTGAGCGTACTATCTACAGTTTTATCTTGGGATTTCTCTTCTTCTTGATCGTTGTTAGGTCGCAAAGCGAGAGTCGAAATGCTTTTGTCCGCAGGTTCAATTTCGGTGGCAGCGGATGCCTCTAGGGGGGCGAAACCCCGCTCCTCTTCTTTCTGCTCATTCTTGGTCTCAGATGCAGATTCAGGATTTATCGCTTCCTCAAGTTCAACATCAGCAACCCCCACTGGCGTTTGCACAAGCAAATCTTCCAGCATCAGGTCATTGCTGCTTGATAGCTCATCCATATCAAGGGGAGCCATGCCAGGAGCCACACCCGCCATAAGATTAATGTCGTACTGTCGCTCAGCATAGGATTTACGAACATTCGAGACCCGCATGAACATGCTGGACTTCACCACTTCGGGTAAGTCCTTATCCTCACCCAACCAGCTCAACCAAAGGCACTCTGGCGCTTCTTCTAGGAGGGCTTGGATTCGATGAAAGGTTTCAGAAACGGGAGGTTGCTCAGCAATGGCATGCTCCAGCAAAACCAGGAGTTGTTGGCGACGAGGGGCACAGCGTAGCTTGATAGATGATTCACCCACCTCTTCGCTCCAGCGGCGCTGCAAATAGTCCCCCAATCCACGACAGGGGTTACTGCCCGCACTGGGCATGGTGATGATGGGACCGTCAGTGGCCGTCATCGATTCGGCAGGACTTTTGCTTTGCAGTCGCATAGTCAAACAGAGACTTCCATAGGGAGCTGGGAGAGCAGGGCAGGGCTTAGCCTAGCGGTTGGCCGTACAAAGTGGTTATTTAGGAGCTAATTTAAGCACAATAAACCACTTTCTTCCGCTGATTTTTTTACAGGGATACGTATCTTCTAGCGTCGCAACTGCCCAATCCAAGGACTCAGCCTGTAGGGCTTCAGCACAAAGGGCGATCGCGCAGGCCATGCAAAACGAGGCCTACTAAACCGCACCACTCTAGCCTTTGAGGCTTTTACAAATCGCTGTAAGCCTCACCTGCCCGCAATTGTAGAGCAAGCTTGGCATAATCGTCTGCGTCTGCTTAATCTCCAGGCCTCTTCCGGTTATCCGGATTACCGGTTCAGTCCATATCAATAGAGCAGATACATTAAAGGGAAAGGCACTATCCAGCCTTTCCCTTTAATGACCTATTTGAGCCAGCGCTAGTTCCCACGACTGGAGCAACGCGATCGCTTGACCAATAGGATTCCTTCGGAAACTCCTGGAGCAAGCGCCCTACTGCACTTCAGTAAACTTCAAGCTATAAGGCACATAGCTATCCGGCTGAATCGTACCAATCCAAACCTCATAGCGACCGGGCAGCCACTGTCCCGCAATGCTAGAGCCAGCGGGAGTGCGATTGTCACTGCACCAAGTGCCTCCCGGTCCCTTGACGAGCATCACCGTGTCTTGATCGCTCAAGACTTCCACATTGAGATAGTCAAAAAAGCTTTCTAGCTTGATCTTGTGGTCCGGGCGCTCACTGACAAAACCGATGCAAGGCCCGGTTTCTGTCTCAAAACGGCCTGAAACTTCTTGAATAGCAAGCTCGCCACCGCTAATGCCCCGTAGGAGCGTCGGATCCGGCACAAAGCGTGGGCTCAGCGCCACATTGCTAAACATAGGACGGCGGCTCACCACCTGGGCGAGACCCGCTGTGGGAGCCAAGAGCGCAGTGCAAACGCCCAGACCCACCGATGCTGTAATAGCCCTTGCCGCAACAGCCTTCATTACTTGAACTTGCTTCATGACTTCAATGCTCCTCACCGACATCCAGATAGAACAGGCATCACAATCTACAGGGACATCCTAATCAAATCAGCGCAAGATGACGTTGGGACGGCCAACTAAGCCCCCGCATTTCATCCTTAAATCCATACCTTTACGCTTGTTCGAGAGGATGGAAGGCGTTTGTAATATATTCTCTCAGCCTATAGATGCTCTGCGTAAAAGCCTGAACCCAGCAGAGCATCTAGGAAGCAACCCAGGTTATCCAGCCTGGGCAATCTCCAGCGCCTTCTCCAAGCGCTTCACATCCCAGCCCCGTTGGTTGAACAGCATCCAAGACTGCATTAGGTCAGGTCCTTGGAGCGAGCCGGTCAGGCAGGCTCGTAGGCTACGCATGACGATACCTTTTTTGATGCCTAGCTCCTTGGTGATGGAGCCAATCAGTGCTTTGGCAGATTCGGGGGTGAGGCTGTCTGCTTCACTCACTGCGGTTAGGAAACCTTGGGCGATCGCCGCACCATGCTCCTGTTGCAACAGATCCGTGGCCTTCTCATCAAAGGGCACCGTCTCCGAGAAGAACAGCTTGCTCTCCTCCACTGCGTCATTCAGTTTGACCAGGCTGGGCTGAATCAGCGCCACCAGCTCCATCAACCAATCTTTTTGGTCAGCGAGTTCAACCGTGCGGTCTGCGCCCTCCCAGATGGGAACGAGCTTCGCCAGCAGATCTTCTTGATCCATCTCATGAATCACCTGGCTATTGAGCCAGTTGAGCTTGTCCCAGTCAAACTTGGCACCGGCCTTATTCACCCGGTCAAAGCTAAAGACCTGAGCCGCATCTTCCAAGCTAAAGCGCTCGGTCATGGGCTCTGGTGGGGACCAGCCCAGCAGGGTCATGTAGTTGGCCAGGGCATCCGCTTCATAGCCCATGGACTGGAAGTCCGAGATAGAGGTCACCCCATCTCGCTTAGACAGCTTGCGACCCTCAGCATTGAGAATCAGGGGCGTATGACCAAACTCAGGCACTGCCGCACCGAGAGCCTCGTACAGCAATATTTGCTTCGGCGTATTGCCAATGTGGTCCTCACCGCGAATGACATGGGTCATGCCCATATCAATGTCATCGACCACGACGACAAAGTTGTACAGCGGTGGGCCAATTTCGCTGGGGTCCGCAGCGCGGGCAATAACCACATCGCCCCCCAAATCGCTGCCCTTCCAGGTGACATTTCCCCGGACCAAGTCCTTCCAGCTAATCACCCGGTCATCATCAATTTTGAAGCGAATCACCGCCTGGCGCCCCTCAGCTTTATAAGCCGCTTCCTGTTCTGCAGAGAGATTACGGTGCTGATTGTTATAGCGAGGGGCTTGCTTCGCCGCCTTTTGGGCAGCGCGCATGGCATCTAGCTCGCCCGGCGTTTCATAGGCTCGGTAAGCCAAGCCTTTCTCCAGCAGTGCCTGAATCTTGGGCTGATAGAGCTCTGCCCGCTGGGACTGGTAGACCGGCTCCTCGTCCCATTCCATGCCCAGCCATTTGAGCCCTGCAAAAATATTTTCGGTGAATTCAGGCTTAGAACGCTCTAGGTCCGTATCTTCAATGCGCAAGATGAACTGACCGCCCTGGGCACGGGCATAAAGCCAGTTGAACACTGCCGTGCGAGCCGTGCCGATGTGGAGATTTCCGGTGGGACTTGGCGCAATGCGAACGCGAACAGCCATGGCAGACAGAAGAAATGGGATAGAGCAAAACAGTCTCTAATCTTAGCGCCTTGTTGCATTGCCCTGCATGTC
>CALIGI010000240.1 GCA_938021205.1 uncultured Pseudanabaenaceae cyanobacterium | reverse complement strand
ACATCCTCTCCCCTAACCCCTCTCCTAAGGTCGCGGGGAAAAGCAAAGCCTGAAAGCCTAACTTTTGCGTTCGGTTCCCTTGCTCCTTTAGGAGTAAGGGCTAGGGAAAGAGGTGGGCTGTTTGGCTGTCGAACTCAGGTTCGCCCAAGCCCTCGGTCAATTCCGAATCCAAGTAGCAACCGAAGGCAGCAACATCGAAGAAATTGACTGCTTCGCCGATGCCCGCGACTAGTAGACCCCTTGCACAAAGCCTGGCCCTCTCCCTAAATCCCTCTCCCAGAATTGGGAGAGGGACTTTCAAACTCCCCTTCCCCCCGAATTGGGGGCAAGGGGTCGGGGGATGGGGGCGGATTTGGATTCATGCAAGAGATCTAGTAGCCCCAACACCAGAAGAAGAAAATCTGAAGACATCCTTATCCCCATCAAGAGAATAACTGAACCCAAAGCCCCTTAAAGCATCCGGGAACAATAACAGCAAGGCCATACTCCACATTGGTCTTGCCCATCCTCAGGAGCATCCACCATGATTCGGCTCATCACCCGCATCGCCCACCATCCCTACCTCAACCTCTTCTCCGGCCTCGTCCTACTCATCACCGCCAGCCACGAAATCTTACTCAGCCTTCACGAAGGCAAGGGCATCGCCTCCCACCACGGCATTGCAGTCCTAGGCGTCGTCCAAATCATCAAAAGCCTACCCGAACTCATGCACGGTGCCGAAGGCATTGCCAAATATAGCGAAGCACAACGCATCAGGCATCCCAGAAGAGAACGTTAGACCGAATCGACATTCCCTAGAAACCCAGACGAGAGGCCCATCTCAAAATCAGGCCCCACTCAAGGTATACTCGTAAACTGTCTATAGGATTGTTCAAGGGACCTAAACTGCTATGGAATTTACCGTTCAATGCGAATCGCGCAAGCCCGGCGCTAAGCCCAAAGCCATGCGGCGCGACGGCCAGATTCCTGCCGTACTCTATGGACACGACGGCACCAACGCAGTCTCCCTTGCTGTTCCTGCAAAGACTGTCGAAGTTCTCCTCAAGTCCGTTGCTGTGAACAACAGCATCGTCAGCGTTCAGGTTCCTTCCCTGTCCTTGGATTGCAAGAGCCTATTGCGCTCCGTACAAGCTGACCCAGTGAGCCAAAA
Organism: uncultured Pseudanabaenaceae cyanobacterium; assembly: GCA_938021205.1. Classification (GTDB taxonomy): domain Bacteria; phylum Cyanobacteriota; class Cyanobacteriia; order PCC-9006; family JAAUQQ01; genus JAAUQQ01. The sequence continues at coordinate 37,094 of CALIGI010000240.1, read as the reverse complement.
AACGCTCCACCTCAGCTTCTTCTCCGTGGCCTCCCAGAAGAGCATTCAAGTCACCGTCCCCATTCAAACCGTCGGCATTGCCAAGGGCGTGGATGTCAATGGTGGCATCCTAGAGATGATGCTCTCTGAGCTAGAGCTGAGCTGCTCCCCCACCAACATCCCTGAGACCGTGGAAATTGATATCACCAACCTAGACATTGGCGATAGCCTCCACGTAAATGAGCTAACCCTGCCCGAAGGCGCTGAGTCTGTGGGTGAGCCCGGCCGTTTGGTTCTCTCCATTGCCGGTAAGAGCACTGCTCCTGACCCCGATGAAGAAGCTGAAGCCGCCGCTGCTGCTGACGCATCTGCCGCTGATGCCCCGGCAGACGAAGCTTAAAAACCTCTGCCTGCGACCCATTGAGGTCGTCAGGCAACAGCAAACAAAGAAAAGAGGCCCAGCAATTCCATAGATTGCTGGGCCTCTTTTTTCGTACCCGCCAACATCAAACCAATGAGGAACGAGGATTAAATTAAACCGCTAGGTATCCAATCTTTTGACTGAATACCAAATCCTAATTGCTTCATCCCAAATCCTCTGCGGGCGCAAGGCTGTGCGCCCCTATGGCCAAACGATGATGATTGGGGTACGACATGGCACTGCCATGTCGCTACGGAGTTATCGGTCCTATTAAATTTTCATTAGCGTCGCAGCAGCTTACGGCTCAATCGTCCTGCCACATCATCAAACTCCGCCAGGCGAAGCTGCGAAGCCAGCAGGGCAAAAACGCCCAGGCCAATCAAACCTGGCACTGCCATGGCGATGAAGTTGGAAACGAAATTCGTAAAAGGCAACAGGCTCGTAATGCCCTGGCGCAGCCAAAACGCCACCACACCACAAACCAGACTGGCACCCAGCAAACCGCTAATGGGCCGACCCCAACGCCACAGAGGCAAGCCACCTAAGCGCTTATTCAAGAACCACAGCAACGCCCCCACAGAAGCAACGTTGACGCCCACCGTTGCCAGAACAAGACCGGGCGTTCCCCAGTTGAAGACACGAATAAACAGGAAATCCAGCAGGGCATTGAGGCCAATGTTGGCCATGCTGATCTTGAAGGGCGTATTGCCATCGCCCAGACCATAAAACACCCGCACCAATACATCCCGACTCAGGTAGACGAACATGCCCACGGCATAGGCCATCAGAACAGAAGCAACGAGGGTTGAGGCATCTTCACTAAAGGCACCGCGTTCGTAGGCCACCCGCACAATGGGGCCAGCCAGGGCCATCATCAAGGCACCGATGGGCAGCATAGCGATCGCCGTCAGTACAATTCCCTGGCGAATCCGATCCTTCAGCTCCGGCCAATCCGCCGGGTCCCGCAGCCGCGAAAACACCGGCAAAAACGGCACCAAAATCATGTTGGACAAAATCCCCAAAGGGGCCTGCACCAGCAGGTTGGCATAATTCAACGCCGCCACCGAAGCCCCCGGCTGCGGCAAAAACGAAGTGAAGAACATGTCCGTATAGACATTGATCTGCAACATGCCCGAAGCAAACAGCGCTGGCCCCAGCACATTGGTCACATCAGCTACCCCAGGGTCACGCCAGTTGAACCGCAGCCGCAGCTTGCCCAGACCTTCCTTGCGCTGGGCCAGCATTTGAATCAGCCATTGCAGCACCGTGCCGCCCATAGTCGTTGCGGCCAAAACAATACCGCCGATGAGCGCAAACTCCGGCTTAACGATATTGCCGCCTAGGGTGACGGCCAAAACACCGATGCCGCCAATGATGGCAAGACTGGATAGCAGCGGGCTAATGGAGGGCAGCCAATACATATCCGCTGCGTTCAAGGCACCAAAGCCGATGCCAATCATTCCGGCAAACCAAGCCATGGGGGCCATGATGCGGAGTTGTTGGATCGCGATCGCCCGCACCTCAGACTCCGCCCCCAGACCCGGCGCGATCAGATCAATCAGCAGCGGTGCTGCAATAATAATACCGATGGTGATAGCCAGGAGAACAATGCCCACCAGGGTCGAAACCGTCTCCACCAGGGGAGCCGCATCCTTCTTATCCCGCTTAGCCAGGGCACTGACCAGGGCGCTGTGGAAGGGACCATTGATTCCCCCCAACAAAATCAGAAAGAAGCCAGGAATGATGCTGGCAAATTCGTAGGCTCCCACGGCAGCACCAACGCCGAAGGCAGCAGCGATCGCCATCTGCCTCGCCAACCCCATGAACTTACTCAGCAGGGTGGCAATGGCAACGATGCCCGCAATGCCTGCCAAGGAGCGCTTCCCCTCGGAGAGGGATTCGCCCGATGATTCAGCAGCGGATTCTGACGGGGAAGATTCAGCTTGGGAATCTTTAGGGGAAAATGAAGACTCTTCAGGCACGACGAGACTCTTTCGGCACAGCCATACAGGGGGACAGAACGGCCTCAAGTATAAGGTTGGCGCAGAAATTCTCCCAGCGGGCTAGCGCCAAGACCACTGTATCCTCGGACCCATCATCATCCTCAGCCCCGTCATTGCGGTGAATGTTGCCCCCGCTCTGTCCCAGGTCTCCCCTGCAAGCTAGCTTAGGAAGACAGACCCTGCGCTTCCTCCATTGCGATCTATGTTTTCTTGCCGCTTGCTCCAACGCATTTATTGCATTTGTCTTTGTCTTAGCTTGGTTGCATTGTGCGGTTGTCATCAGCCTGGGATTCAGGCCAATGTCTCAAATTCGACGGCTCCGGTACAAACCGCCCCAGCACAGCCTGGCTATCCCCCAAAAATCACAGTCCAGGACCTGTCCCAGCGCATTGAGGTCGGGGACGACAGCTACTGGTTGATCGATGTGCGAACAGAGGCAGAAGTTGCGATCGCCCGCATTCCCACCAGTACCCATATCCCCATCGCCCAAATTGCGGACGGCTCTGCAATTAAACAAATTCGGTCAGAACGGGGCGATCGCCAAATTATTCTCCATTGCTACTCCGGCGTGCGATCGCGCCGTGCCCAAAAGCACCTCGCCCAGGCAGGCATCGCCACCACCAATCTCAAAGGCGGCATCAAAGCTTGGCGCAAACAAATCGACCCCAGCCTACCCAAGAAACTCCTGCCATAAGAAACAGACGGCGACATTACTTCAGTGCCACTAGCCCCTCAAGCACCCATCAGCCATAAAGGCCTGATCCGGCCCTGCCTCCCATTCCCTCGGCGCTCCTCCATTCATCATCTCAGGCCTAATTATCGAATTAATTTCGCATTCTTCTAGACCAGACTTGGCCTATAAAAGCAAAGTGAGACGACCCAAACGTCGATCCCAATCTCCTCGCCCAGAAGGTCAAGACACCAGCAAGTGATGGAGTCGTGATGGCTAGGGCAACAAGCCTCACCTCACAGCGCCGAATCAAGGGTTCAGAGAAAGCGGGCGATCGCCCCCGTTATTAGCAAGGAGCACTCCTCCTAGTCATTCGAATCGCACCTGAGACACAACTAGCCCTGAGCAACACCCCTCAGAGCGACTATCATGCCTTCATCCCGTTGGAAAATTGCGCAACTCGCCATCATTTTCACCTGTTTGGGCTATGGCCTCCCAGCCCAGGCCAATGATCGCTCCAGCTCGGCCAACTGGCAGGACCTATGCCAACAGTATTTCTCCGCTTCCACCTGCGCAACCAGCCTATTGCCAGAAACCTGGTCGAATCATCCAAATACTGGCTCCCAGACCGGAGCAAGCAACAGCTTAACCGCTCAACTCCCCAGCCTACCGGCGGACACGCCCGAAAGCAGCCTCCACTGTTTCATGCGCAACATCGACGGCTCACTCCTCGACCTAACCCAGCTATGTAACGCCACTTCAAGCCATCCGCTTTTGGCCCATATCTCAGTCAGCAAAACCGTCAGCAAAACCGTCACAGCACCAGAGCCAGCACCATCGAACCGAAAATCCGCGATCTTCAAGCTCAAATAAGCTCAGAGAACCGCGCAATCCTAAGCTCGGCAATCCAAAACTCAGTTGCCCCGTGGAGACCGGTTGGTCCAACCGACCAGACACCACCGGGGCAAATGGTACGGTAAAGGTCCAGCACCAGGCTCGCATCGACCATGCCCCCCAAGAAGAAGACCACCCAGCCCCTCGAAAAAACACCCGATAACGCCGCCGAGCTGCTCTATCCATTCCCTCCCCTCCTGCCCGGCATTGTTCGCAACCGCTACAAGCGCTTCTTTGCCGATATCGAACTCGAAAACGGTGACATCGTCGTCGCCCACTGCCCCAACACCGGCCCCATGACGGGCCTTTACAAACCCGGTCGCCGTGTCATGGTTTCCCAAAACGACGACCCCAAGCGCAAGCTCAAATACACCTGGGAGCTGGTGGAATGTGATGACAATGTTGCTCCTGTTTGGGTGGGGGCCAACACAGCGCTACCCAACCGCGTCACTCGCTGGGTACTAGAGAACAAGCTGATTCCGGAGCTGGGGGAGTACAAGGATATTCAGAGCGAGGTCAAGTACGGCACCGATGGCAAGAGCCGGGTGGACTTCGTCATCCAGGGGCCGGATAAGCCCATTTATATTGAGGTCAAGAACACCACTTGGGTGGATGGCTCCCTGGCACTGTTCCCCGATACGGTGACAACGCGAGGACAAAAGCATATCAGGGAGTTGCAAGCACTACTGCCAGATTGCCGGGCAGTGATGCTGTATTTCATTAATCGGGGGGACTGCGATCGCTTCTCTCCCGGCGATGAAGGCGATGCCAAGTACGGCGAGCTGTTACGCACAGCAGTGAAAGCCGGGCTAGAGGTACTGCCCTGTCGCTTTGATGTGACGGAAGAAGGACTGCGCTACCAAGGCTTAGCAGAATTATTACTCTAGACCTGTGCGGGGTAGCTAGCTACTAGCCCACTTTCTCCTCCTGCACCAACGTCACGCTTTCCCAGTTACCTTTGGCATCGTAACGACGAATCAAGCGCTGGCGATGGGTGGCATCCAACATCCACCCCGCCTCCAAGAAAAACGGCCGATTCGGCTTCACTTGAAGCGGACAATTAGCCGAAGCGCCCCCTGGCAACATCAACACCTGCAAGGGCTGGGGGCCGTTCTCAAAGTGAATCACATCACCCTCAATACGACCTGTGGTTTCAATAGAGCGATCGCCAAACTGCAACGCTTGCTTCAAAATATTCCCCTCCCGTTGCATCACCAACTCAGAAGTCATCGGCTCAGAAATGCCACCCCTAGAATTCTGAGTGATGCTGCTGCCCTTCCAATGGCCCAGCAGTTGCTCAACCGTCAGCTTAGGGCTTTCCACAGCCCCACTGCCCGCCCGGCTTTCCCGTATCAGCGTAATGTCCTTGAGGTTGCTTTGCCCTTGGCCTAGTCCCGCATAGAGCAAGACCAACCTCAGCCGCCGATCCGGACTCGTCAAGGCTAACTCTGCTCCTGCTTGGGACACCGTGGACCAATAGGTTGAACCTTGGCAAAAAGCGCCGGTCTCCAGGAACGGCACCACAGGCCCTGGCCCGGGCTTGCTAAAACTGCGCACCATTTCATCAGGAGCTTCGCCGGTGGCAGTGCGGGTTAGGGTGAGCTTAATTCGCTCCGACTCTTCCTCGTCAAGAATCAAGACACTGGGAGTATCTGACAACAGTTGCCCCTGGGGAGAAACCTTCGTGAATGACCCCTCCCAGGTGCCTAGGTTCTTGCGGATGTTGTCCCATTGAGATGTCATCGGTGCTTTATATCTGGAAAGACCTTCCTCTAGATCATAGCGGCTGAGCCAGGGCAATGGCTCTTTCGTGGGGCTGGGCTCGCATGCGTTCCCGCAACAGATCCTTAAGCGATCGCCCAATCCCCCAACCCCACTGTTTTAATGGAGATTCAATCCATCTTCGCCTCAGCCACTTTAGGGAGCTCAACCCGTGGGAGAATCCAAACGCCGCCAGGACCAGGACCCAAGCTTTGGCCAGAAGCCCAAAGTGCCCCCCGAGAACCCCATCCTGAAGCAAATCAAAGGGATCTCAAAAGGAGAATGGGTGCTGTGGGGAGTCTTCCTCGGTTCATCGATTTTCCTATCGCTGCGTGCCTTTATGGGGAACTGAGCCAGGCGATCCCCCACTGGCTCTATTCCCCCCCACGAAATCTATACCTCACTGAAGCAGGTATAACCATTGCGCCCTTGGGACTTGGCTTGATACAGAGCCTCATCAGCCTGAGCAACAATTTCGCTGGGCTCCATGGCTGAGCTGGGAGTGATACATCTAATGCCTTGGCTCAGGGTGACATGACAGGCCACGTCAGATTTCTCATGGGGGAGGGCAAGGCGCTGGAGTTCGCGGCCCAGAGCTTCTGCCAACACCATGGCAACCTCCAGCGAGGTATTGGGCAACACAATGACAAATTCTTCTCCGCCATAGCGAGCGACTAAATCATTGGGGCGCTTGACGACTCGCTCCATGGCGCGGGCAATTTCCTGGAGGCAGTGGTCACCAGCCTGGTGCCCATAGTGGTCGTTGTAGCGCTTGAAATAGTCCACGTCGCAGAGGATAACGACCAAGGGTTGCTGCTTCTCACCGAGCTGCTGCCACTGCTGGGCCAGGTAATCGTCAAAGCTGCGACGGTTGGCGAGGTGGGTCAGGCCGTCAATAGTGGCAAGACGATGTAGCTCTTGATTCGCCTGTTCCAGCGCCGCAGTACGCTCCATGACTTTTTGCTCCAAGGTGCGAGCGTAGTCAGCCGCTTCGGCGTAGAGGCGGGAGTTGTCCAGGGAGATGGCGGCTTGGGAGCAGAGCAGGCGAATGACTTTAATCCGCTTTTGGGTGAAGGCATCGGTAATCAGGTTGTTTTCCAGGTAGACCAAGCCAATGAGCTTGCCCTGGTGGAGGAGGGGAATGCAGAGTAGCGATCGCAATTCCCGCCCCAAAACCACAGGGTCTCCTCCAAATTGACCATCCGCGATCGCATCCCCCAAGATCACACTATCGTGGCTATGAATGACGTAATTCAGGATGGACTGGGGCAACTGAGAACAATGATCTAGGGGAATCGCTTGAAGAACTTCAATATGCTGACCGATCGATCGAGATCCATCAGCCTCTAACAAGGTATCTTCCCCAGGGACGATGCTGTGGCTTCCCACGGTGGCAGCAGCTTCAACTTGCCACTGTTGTTGATGCACTAGGGCTAGGTATCCCGCTTCTGCACCGGCATTTTCCAGGATGGCTTCCATCAGCCGGGTGAGGAGGCGATCGCGCTGCATTTCCCCCGACAGCGTTTGGGAGGCCTTGGTCACGCTCATCAAGTCGAGGTCTGCCCCTTCCCGATTGATACTGTCCCGCATTGCCGAGTGACTTGAGGATTCCCGCCCTTTTCCCAGGGGCAAGAGGTTGACATATTGTTTTTCCAGGGCTTCCACTTTGGCCTGGGCACCCCAGCATTGGTAGCCGTAGTGGGCATCTTGAAGATAGGCACGGGCCACCTTTTGCTGGCCCTGGGCGAGATAGAAGCGAGCGGCTAACTCGTTAGCGAGGGCTTCGTCCTGACGGTAGCCATTGGCCTGGGCGAGCTGGATGGCTTCATCATATGCAGTCATGGCCTGGCTGTTGCGCTGGTTGAGGCGATCGCGCTCAGCCTGTATCAGCACCTGTCGATGTTTCTGATTCATCGGTGCATGGTTAGCCCACAGCTTAAATTTCCTGTGGTGTGCTTTGATTTGCTGCTCCAGCGCTTTACGACGGCGACTTGTCGTTTGGGGCAGATAGCGAAGTTTGGCCAGAGCGCTATAGAAATGAAAGGTAGGGATCACAGAAGCACCCAAGGCAGATTCCTCATGGGCTGTAGCCGCCTGGGACCATTGCACCGCTTCGGCGACATCTCCTAAGAGATAAGCGAGTTTGAGGCGATAGAGATACAGCAAAAACAGCGTCGTGTAGTCCTGCTGTTGTAGATGCAGCTTCTCCATGGCTTCGCCATCGTAGTAGCTTCCTTGAAGCTGGCTCGCCTGATGCGCTCCATTTTGTAGACAGGCCACAAGCTGCTGGTACAACTGGCTACGCTGAACAGCTCGTTCCTGCTGAAGCTGATCGCTGGCTTGAACTGCTTGACGAAACTGCTCTGACGATTCTTCTAGAGGTATGCCACAAATAAAGGCCTGCTGGGCAGCACTATAAAGACAGGTCGCAGCATATTCGTAATCCCCTCCTTCAAGACCAGTTTGGTAGGCCCTACGCAGCGGCTCAATCGTACTGCGCAGCGGCTCTTGCCAATGGCGAATCAGGAAGTAGACCAAGAACACGGTGCGAGCTTCTTGGGCTTTATCTTGACGTTGCTGATTCAGCTTAAGCGCCAAATTCCCGAAGCGAACCCCCTCAGGAATATTGCCCAGGACAGCTGCTTGGGCAATGCCATAGGACGCATACCCCTGGGCGCTATTGGGCGATGGCCCATGACGAAGCGACGCCTGTATAACTGCGAAGGTGAGGATGGGCCGCAATTTGGGTGCGGTCATGTAGGTTGCAGTGCCGATGTGGCCCGCAATTTGTAAGGCGGCAAATTTAGTAGGGACGGCCATATCGCCCAGGGCAAGGATGTCAGCATCGCTTTTCCCGCGCAGAAGCCACTTCACCCGAATCGAGCCCAGGATGATGTGCAGCAAATTGGGCTTAGTCGGTAATGGGACGCCCAGACTTGCCATGGCGGGTAAGGCAATCTCCAAAGCCTGGCGCGGCTGTTGCCGCATCATCGCAGCCATAACCTGAAGCTGATAAAACGGCGCACGATCTAAAGCAGTACGACAATGGGGCAAAGCCTCGGCAATCCACTGTTCCATCATCTCAAAGGATCCAGCGAGGAGCGCAGCTTCAGCCGCTGCGGTGTGGAGAGCCAAGGTGAGGTCATAGTGATGTTGCCAATCTGCCGGTTGGCCCAGGGATATTCCGGCATTGAGGTAGTCCAAGGCGGATTGCCGAGCGACCGTTTGCTGAGCCTGCTGCCCCGCCCAGAGGTTGAGGGCTTGGAGCTGAAGCCGCTGCTCTGGAAGCTGCTCAGAAGTAGCAGAGGCACGAACAGATGAAGATGCTTGGGTTAGAGATTGAACAGATCCCAAGGATTCAACCGAAAGCTGGCTTCGTCCTAGGTTGAGCTGGTTAATGACCTCAAAGCGTCGGCTGCGGAGGGCTGCATCTTCTCCGAAGCTCTGGGGAGTTGACGGATTGGAATAGGCTGAAACAGCGATCGCCCCAGCATAGCTCTGGGGAACAGAATCCATCAAAGGTTGTCTTAGCAACCGTCGACCAATATTCCAATGCCGTAGGGAGCGTTCCTGGGGGGGAATGCTGGCGTAGGCTGCCTCTTGAATACGATCATGGACAAAACCGTAGGCGATCGCCTGGGGATACTGACCCAGAGAATAATTCGACTCAGCTCCTGGGGGGAGTCCCGCTTGAATTTGGACCACCAGGCCTGCGGCGATCGCGTCTTCTAACTGCATCCGGGTTGCGTTAGCATCTATTCCTCGACCTAGGGCCAAGGTGACTAAGTCAGCCTGATTGCCCAAGCAAGCGAGGTCGGCGAGGCAATCCTGGGTTGACCGGAGTAGCTGGCCAATGCGCGTGGCCATCAGCTCCACCACGTTATCCGTCATGGACTGGCGGCGAATCTGGTCGAGATCCCAGCACCAACGACGATATGCGGCATCAAACCAGAGCTGGCGATCGCCATGGAGCGTTTTAAGAAATTCCTTGAGAAAGAAGGGGTTGCCTTGGGTCTTTGCAAAGACCAACTCAGCCAAATCTTCCGTCTCCCCCAGAGGAGCCTGGAGCGCATCAGCAATCAATTGATTCGCCGTGAGGGGAGACAGCGATTCTAGGGTCGTTTCTTGAACGAGGGCTTGCTGGCGTTCTAGCATCGCCAAGGTCAGCCGAAAGGGATGGGCCGGTCCCACTTCTTTGGGACGCAAAGCACCAATGAGCAAAAAGCCATGGAGATCGGGCTGACAGAGCATCAGCTGGATCAAATGGAAGCTTGCAGCATCCCCCCATTGCAAATCATCGAGGAACAGAATGAGGGGATGCTCTTCTCGGCAAATGACCTGGAGAAAAGCTTGAAAAGTGCCTTTGAAACGGTTGTCGCTTTCCTGGGGAGCTAGGGGAATCAGGGCTGGCTGGGGACCAATCACTTTTTCCAAGGATGGCATTAGGTCCAGCAACGCCTGGCCATTGTTACCTAGGGCCGAAAGGAGACGATCGCGCCAACGCCGTAAATCAACCAGGGGCTCACTCAGCCATTGCTGCACCAAACTATCGAGGGCCTGGGCAATGGCACTGTAGGGGGTATCTCGCTGGAGCTGATCAAATTTTCCACTAATGAAATAGCCAGGAGTTCCCCACTGGGTACGTCGCAAAGCATGGACCAGCGCAGACTTTCCAGTGCCCGCATCTCCCACTAAAAGGAAGCATTCTCGGCAACCATAGTAGGCCCGTTCCCTCGCGGCCTGAAGGCGATTGAGTTCAATATCGCGACCATAGAGGCGCTGGGGCAACTGTAATTCTGGGGGCTGATCTTGCTCACCGGGACGAAAGCGTTCGCTGGGCGCTGCAGTGAGGGTTTGCTTAGGGGGGCTCAAGGTATTGCCCAGGCCAAGGCCAAGCCGAGCGAGGCAAGCCTCCAAATCCGCATGGATACCATGGGAGCTTTGGTAGCGGCCCTCGGGCGTTTTGGCCATGAGCTTGAGCACCACATCACTAAGACAGGAGGAAATCAGAGGATTCCGTTGGTCTAGGGGCTGGGCAGGTTTAGCCAAGTGACAATGGACCAGCCCCAGTGGATCATCAGCCTCAAAAGGCAGGGACTGGGTCAGCAATTCGTAGAGCGTAACTCCCAAGGCATAGTAATCCGCTCGGTAGTCCACCGCTTTATTCAAGCGGCCCGTTTGCTCCGGGGCGAGATAGGCCAGGGTACCTTCTAGGCGTTCCGAACCGAGCTGCTCTGAGAAGAGATGCTCCGGGGCTACAACCTCTGGAAACAAGCCTTGCTTTTGGAACCCCAGAGAAGCAGAGAACGGAACAGTCGCCCCTGGCTGCTGGCCCATATTCACCTGGGCAATCTCACCTCGCTCCACCAGGCCTGCAAGATCCAAGGCAATGCCAAAGTCGATCAGTTTGAGCTGCTGGGTCTCTTTGTTGAGAACGAGATTAGACGGATTGATATCTCGATGGACAACCCCTTGGCCATGGACTTGGGCCAAAGTTTCCACCAGTTCCAAAGCCAGGGTCAACACCTCCTCCGGAGAGAAGGGCTGTTGCTGTTGCCACAGATTCAGGGCTTGCCCCCCAAAGTCTTCCACCACTAGGGCCAGGCGATTGTCATAGTCCCGTAAATCCTGGACTTGGATAATGCTGCCCAGTTCATCCAGGGCATGCAGTCGCTGGGTCAAGGCATATTCTTGGCGATAGCAAGCTCGCTGGGTTGGCGAGGGGTAGGCCGTCTTTAGAAACTTGAGAATGATGGCCTGACCATCGCTAGTTTGCCGCCCCCGATAGACCAAGGAATTGGTCCCTTCGTGGATTATCTGAGTAACCGTAATCTCGTCTAGGGCAAGCAGCATATGACGCAATATGGCAAAGGGTTTGTCCGGTCTCGGCCTCGTGAGCGATCGCAACAATCCACGTTATTGCCAAAAGGACAGCCCTACCTGGCAAAACCACTTGAGAAAAGAGAGGTAGCTTCCATCAACCTAGACAGAGGCAATAGTTAATAGTTAGCCCGGAACGACCTCGCGATGCTACATAGACAACCTCCGTATAATCTGCCGAGATGACTTCCCTTCGACTTCTGGCGACATGTCCTAGATAGCGCAAAGCTATTCCTGGCAGGGATAGGCAATCCGTCAATATGGCTTAGATTATCGTCAAACCCTTTGTTCTACATCCGTCTCAGCTCGGGCATCCTAGCCCTAAGTCACAGCTTCTTAATGAAGCAACCTAGGAATTATACGGATGCCGCTCACCACTGAACCGAATTTTACTCGTGTAAATACTGAGACTGATCTGAGGAATACTACGCAGACCCCTTTGCCAAGGTTAGAAACCCCGAATTCATCTGCTCAAGAGGAAAAAGCGACCCCGGTCCATCGCTTCCCCCAGGCAGCCATGGTGGCGAGCCGTACCCAGTGGAGCAATCCAGACCTGATCGTGCTGGAAGGAGAATTACCCCAGGATGTTACGGGTCACTGCATCGTCATGGGACCAGTCGGTGATGAAACCATGCTGCCCCTCTCCGGAGCGCCCCTCCTCCATCCCTCTAGCGGTGGTGTTTCCCGCTTCAATGGCGACGCCATGGTCCACCGCTTTGACTTTGGCCAGGGCCAGGCCCATGTAACCAGCCGCCTACTCAAGACCCCTTGCTACTACGCCGATGCCGCCACCGCGCCTGGCAGTCCCTATGCCGATCTGCATTTCTCCAGCAGTGGCTTGGGTCGCTTCTCCACCACCCTGGGCTTTCGGGATGAGATCAATACCGCCTGCGTGCCGGTTAAGTTTGCCGGGGATGATCATTGGCGATTGCTAGCGGCCTGGGATGCCGGTCGTCCCTATGAAATCGACCCCGAAACCCTGGAGGTGATTACCCCCATGGGTCGCAATGATGAATGGCGTCCCCAGTCGCTCCCAATTCCCCAGGGGCCATTCCCCATCGTTTGCACCGCCACTCACCACCTGTTTGACGATCGCACCCAGGAGCTCTTCACCGTTAACTGGGGCAAGTCCAATGCCACCATGGCAGGCCCCTTAATCCTCCATGGTTTGGCTCAGTTGGGCAAGCAACATCCCCTTGCCATGGGCTTAGCGAAGATCACGCTTCAGGGCATAACGAACCTGACGCGCTGGTTTAAGCGGCTGCATCCCGCCCAAGAAAGCGACGACTTTGTCAACTTGATTCGCTGGGACGGAGGCGATCGCCTCAAGCATTGGCAGGTGCATTTACCCAACGGTGCTCCCCTACGCATCCAGCAGAGCATGCACCAGGTTGCGGCAACCCAAAACTACATCGTCCTGATGGACACCGCCTTCAAGCTGGGTCCTGAACAACTGCTTCCCAATCCCCTACCGGGCCATGGCGACATCGAAGTCCATTTGCGGGAGATGCTGGATTATGCCCAACTGGCCGATACCCCGGTGTACCTGATCAAGCGAACGGACCTCGACCTGGCAGCGGGCACAGTCACCGCCAAACGCCTGACGATTCCTCGGGAAATTGCTCACTTCCGGGTGGACTATAACGACAGCGAAGGGGTTGTCCTCCACGCCGCCCACAACAATGCTTGGGATTCAGCAGAGAGCATTCAACGCTATGACGGCTTAGTGAATGATTCGACCGAGGCATCGGAGCAAGCCGTTACGACAAATGTTGGTATGGCAACCACTACCACAGACCTCAATTCCCTGGCTCGCTATGTGATCGATCCAGTCCAGGGAGAAGTCATAGGAAAAGAGATTGTGCGCGATCGCAACCTCACCTGGTCTCCCGCCCTCTACGCAGACAACGGCACCCTCAACCTCCCCGAACGCTACAACCACATCTACTGGAATGCCTGGGGCTGCTGGGACGACCTGCTCACGGACTTTGTTTGTGACCTCTACAAAGACCACAAATATCGGGAAATGGACCCCGCCACCGTGCAGCGCTTTGCCCAGGAAGGCGTCCCCGCAAACCTCTGCCGCTTGGACACCCAAACCATGCAAATTGCCGACCATTACCGCTTTCCCCTCGGCACCTTTGGCAATTCGCCCCAGTTCATCCCCCGCCCTGGAGCCGATGGCAACCTCAGCGGTGGCGACGGCACAGATGGTTACTTAGCAACGGTGGTGCTATTTGACGATGACCAGGGCTGTCCCCAGAGCCAGATTTGGATCTTCGACGGTCAGAACCTGGCCCAAGGCCCCATTTGTAAATTGGGAGACCCCAGCGGTCAATTCCAAATGGGGATGACGATTCACACCACTTGGATTCCAGAGATTGGCCCCCGCAAGGCCACTTACAACGTGCCAGTGCGGGAGGATTTTGAACCATCCCTCGTCAACCAGCCTGCCATTGTGCGGGAGCTGTTTGAGACTCAAATCTATCCCCACTTCGAGGCTTAATCTAAGCTGGGGACCAGGACCTGGGCGATCGCAGCCAATAGCTGCTGTCGCTCAAAGGGCTTATGCAACAGTCCATTAAAGCCAGCAGCTAAGGCCCTCGCTTGCTCCCCAGCCGTCGCAGCACCACTCACCGCCAGAATCGGCGTTGGCGAGAGTCCACGACTCATCTCCTGGAGCCGAATATGCTGGGTCACTTCATAACCATCCACAGCAGGCATATAGATATCCATCATGATCAGCTGGGGCTTCCAGCTTTCCCACAGATAGATAGCGGCTTCTCCATCCTTGGCTTCACGCACCTCAAACCCAATATCAGTCAGAAGTTTTGCCAGCAACTTCCGATTAAAAGCCACATCATCGACAACCAAGACTTGATAGCCCAACTGCTCCGCGACAAGGCTTTGAGATCTTTGAGCGGCTGCAACTACGCCAGTGGGTTCAGCCTGACGCAATGGGAGCGAAACCTTAAACTTAGACCCCTTACCTAGCTGACTCCGCACAGCAATATTGCCACCCATCCGTCGCACAAGCTGTTGGCTAATGAAGAGTCCTAATCCCGTTCCAGGTAGCTTCGATCCACTATCGCTGCATTGAGCAAAAGGCTCAAAAATCTGGTCCACATCCGCAATCGAAATGCCCATGCCCGTATCTTCAACTTCAAAATAGAGCTGTTTAGAGTCATCATCCAGAGTCCAAGCTCTCAAGATGACATGGCCCGCATGGGTAAACTTAATCGCATTACCCAAAAGATTGATCAGGACTTGGAGTAGGCGAGTCTCATCCCCAAAGATATATTGGGGAAGTCGGCTATCCATCGTGCAGCGAAATGAGAGTCCCTTCTCCTTTGCCTGCAACTTGAGCATCGACTCCAGCCGCTCTAACAAATTAGAGAGATTAATCACCTGCTCGTTAAGGCAAAGCTGATTCGCTTCAATTCGAGAAATATCTAGGACATCGTTAACCAGCGTTAGGAGATGCTCTCCACTGGCGTGAATGATGCTCAAGTTTTCTTGATTGTTTTCGTCAATATTCGGATCATCTTGCATCATGCGACTGAAGCCCAGCATGGAGTTGAGGGGAATCCGCAACTCATGGCTCATCCGGGCTAAGAATTCGCTTTTGGATTGGTTAGCCTGCTCTGCGCGGCTCTGAGATTGCGCCAGGGAGAGATTTTCTGCTTTGAGGCTTTGAGTTCTGGCGGCAACTTCACCATCCAATGTGTTTTCCAGGAAGCGGAGTTGATGACGCGACTTTTCTATCGCCTCCCCCCACAACAGTCTGCGACTCAAAAGACCTGCCCCGACAAAGGCCAGTCCCGGTGCAGCCACAACAATCCACCACCCTTGTAAGAAGCAGTAATACCCTGCTCCCACGAGGACGGTGAGACCCAGGGGTAAGGCCAAGAAAGCCATGCGGTGCTGGGATAAACAGGCGGTACCCATCGCACTTCCCCCTGCCCAAAGGGCAATCCAAAGCCAGCCTAAGCTCCTAGGAACGCCACGTAGTAGCAATCGATCGCCTTGGGCTGCCGCAATCATTTGACTGGCTAAGTCAACCTGTAGCTCCGCACCATACCAAGCTTGGTCTGGGCGACGAGTCGTGGGGATATAAAAGGGATTTTGGAGGCTGGGAGCTGTAACCCCCAGGACAACAACGCGATCGCGAAACAAACTGTCTGGAACGTCCCCTGCCAAGAGTTCAGTGAAGGAAACCCGTTCAAAATATTCTGGAGAAGGATAAAAATTAGCCAACATTTGGTAGCCCCCCACATCGGCCCTCACATAACCTCCATCGGAAGCTGCAAGGGGATGAAAGACGGCCTGACCGAGTTGAATTTTAGATTGATCCGCCTGAAATAATTCCGGCTCAATGCCTCGTTGAGCCAAATATTCAATGGCTAGGCGTGCCCCCAGGCTAAAGCGCCTTTCGCCATTTTGTTTGTCAAGGGAGATCAAATGTCGCCGTAATTTCCCATCTGGGTCAGGAATGAGGTCGCTGGCAGCAACCTGCTCCATGGCTTCTAGGGCAACAGGAGCAGGAATATCGGCAGTTTGGCTATTCGCCACAACTTTTTCAACGCCAATGAGGCTAGGCGTCGTTTTCAAGAACTGTTCTAGTTGGGCTTGCCCGGGCTGAACGGAGAAATTGCGATGCAAATTCACCCCCAAAACTGCGGGGTGAGTCTGACGAATTTTCTCTAGGGCATCAGCGAGTTGGGCATCGGTAAGGGGCCATTGGGGCAAACGCTTGAGGTCCGCCTCTGAGATGGAGACCAGCGTTACAGGCGCAGAAGGCTCAATCTCAGAGGATGCATCGCGCAGACGAAAGAATTGATCCAGCGCAGCTTTCTCAAAAAACTGTAAGGCCCCCGTCAACTGCAACGCGATCGCCAGCCCGGCCATCCCTGCAGCAGAACCTAAGGCTTGGCGCAATCGCCGCTTCTGTGGGTGTACCCAATGCAACATTTACAGACTCAGCCATTCAACAAATCCACTGTGGCCCCACCCACCACTGATGAGAGGGAGTAACACAGGAAACAAACTATTCAATCTTAGAAGCAAATAGGAGCGAGACATCTGATCAAGATCATAAAAACACTTGAGTTTTAATAATGAGCATTACCGTACTGAATCTAGATTATTTGTCTAATCTTGAGTTAAATCTAGATAAATGCTATAAAAACACCTTAAAAGACTCTAACGAGCTTAAATCCGTATTTTAAGGGCTTGAGCAAAGATTCTCAGATTAAACTGATCGGTAGAGAATCAATATAAAGTAAGTGGCATAGATTCAAACCAATCTTAGGATTCAGACAGGGAAATCAATGGCACTGAGGACATCCCATAGCAAGTGTAAAATAGAACTTTCTACACCTAGGACATTTCAGATTGGGCTTATCTCCGCACAAGGACCTAACCAGAGCATTAACTGTAATAACCTTGGCCTCAGGCATCTACCTAGCACTGATGACTTTCGGCAGCATGGCCCAAGCTCAAATCACGCCTGACTTGTCTTTGGACGAAGAAATCTCTATCGTCACTCCCCAATCCAGCCAAGACCTCATCACCGGTGGAGCGAGGCGAGGCAGTGGCCTATTTCATAGCTTTGAAGAACTGAATGTGGGGGAGGGACAATCGCTCTACTTCAGCACCCCTGACAACATCACCCATATCTTCAGCCGCATCACGGGCAACAGCCCATCTAACATCGACGGCACTTTAGGTGTTTTAGGCAATGCCGATCTGTTCTTGCTCAATCCCAACGGCATCCTATTGGGTCCCTATGCCCAGCTCGATTTATCAGGTTCTTTCACTGCGAGCACAGCAGCGGGGTTTCAATTTGAAGGCTTTGCATTCAGCGCAACGGCCCCTAAAGCAGTGCCACTGTTGAATGTAAGTACACCTTTCGGCATTAACTTAGGGAGCAATCCTGGCTCCATTGTGAATCGCTCCACTGCCAATGGCACTGGGTTAACGGTCAACCCCTTCCAGACACTTTCTCTCAGTGGAGGTGATATTACATTGGATGGTGGGTTGATAACGGTGGCAGATGGCCGTATTGAGCTAATCAGTGCGGGGGAGATTTTGCTGACCAATCAAGCCAGGGTTGAGGCCAATGGCATTTTAGGTAATCCGGAAGCTGAGATTTTGCTGACGGCTGACGCCATTATGCTAGAGGGGCAATCGATGGTGCGATCTCATAACAGCTCAATGAATCTAGGAGCTGATATCACTATCGAGGGGGAAATGCTGAAGCTGATGAATGGCAGTAATATTGCTTCAGCAACTAATGGTTTGGGTCCAGGAGGAGATGTAACCGCTAGCCTGTCAGAAGATCTTGTTTTAACCAGCATGGATCGGAACAGCCAAATTGGTCTGTCCAGTAATATTTTGGCTGAAACATGGGGGCCAGGTACGGCCGGGAATATTGACCTTTCTGCCCGGCAGCTTAAGTTTGAATATGACAGCTCTATTATTAACCGGTCTCATGCTTTCTCCACAGGCGATACTGGAAATATTACGCTCAATGCATCAGATGAAATCATTGGACAGTTTTTGTCTCCCCGCACAGAATTCGGAGGTACAATTGTGTCTGAAATACTTGGATCTGGTGACGGTGGAGATATTAAAATTACGACTCTGTCGCTGATCTTGAAGGATAACCATACCGTTTCCAGTGCTGCCTGGCTAACAGGAGGTGGCGGAGATGTAATTGTCACTGCAAATCGAATCCTGTTGGATGGTATTAATCCCTTTTATCCCGAATTCTCGTCATCAATTCAGTCGATTGCCTATGGCTCTGGAAAGGGAGGAGATATCCAAATAAGAGCTCAGGAAACAATAATTAGAAATAGTGCAAATATCACTACAGCAGCTCTGGCCAATCGAGATGAAATTCTTGCGATCATCATCGCTGTAGACCCCATCTTCTTGCCCCTGCGGGGTTCGCCAGAGGCCGGATTAGGGAATGCAGGGGAGCTTGATATTACTGCTGATACGATTTTAATCGATGGCTTTGACCCGATCGCGGCTTCACGGCCCAGCCAAGTCAGCAGCATTAGCATCGGAGCCGGTGATGCAGGAAATGTTGGTGTCAAAGCTAGGGAATTAACCTTGCGTCAGGGCGGCGCGGTGAGCTCATCCAGCTTATTCTCATTCTCTGCTTTGGGCTTGCCCGTAGAAAATTCTGGCTTGGGGAATGGGGGTGAGCTTGATGTTAGTGCTGACATCATTACGGTCACGGGGGTGAATTCTCTAACAGAGTTGCCAAGTTTATTGGGCACCCAGGCAGGCAGTTTGGGAAATGCAGGCGATACACAGATCAACACTCGCCACCTTAACATTCGCGATGGTGGTGCAGTGCTCTCAGGAACCTTTACCTCCGGGAACGGTGGAAGATTAACAATTGATGCCCAAGAGTCGATTGTTGTTGATGGGGTCAATGCCAATGGTCAGCCCTCCACCATTGCTGCATTTGCAGCAGCCCCGAGCGAACTTTTGCAACAGGCCTTCTTCTTACCTGCAACCCCCGAGGGAGATACGGGGCAAATCATTGTTAATAGCGATCGCCTCACCCTCAGCGATGGCGGAATCCTCAGTGCTGCTCACGAAGGGACTGGCAATGCGGGAGGGCTTCAGGTCAATGTCAATCAGTTGCTGCTTAACCAAGGCGGACAGATTTCTGCTGCAAGTTTATCGGGGCAGGGTGGCAATATGGATCTGGAAGTGAGAGACATTTTGGCTCTGCGCCAGGACAGTCGGATTACAACAGAGGCTTTTGGAACACAGGGGAATGGGGGAAATTTGGCAATCACTGCGGGCACTATCGTGGCAATTCCCGAAGAGAATAGTGACATCATCGCCAATGCCTTAGGGGGACAAGGTGGCAACATCTCTTTGCGAACAGGCAGACTGCTTGGCCTTGAGGTTCAGGAGCAACTGACACCCCAGAGTGATATTACAGCCAGCTCAGAAATTGGTTTGAATGGCACTGTCAATATTGACCTTTTGGCCGTTGATCCCAATCAAGGCCTCGTTGAGTTACCAGGAATTGTGCTCAATCCTGGCCAGCAGATCTCAACCGATTGCAAGCGCAATGCTCGCTCTCATTTTGTGATGACAGGGCGAGGTGGACTTCCGGTAGATCCTCGACAGCAACTATTTCGACCAACGGCTTGGCAGGATTGGCGAGATGGAGAAGTCGCCGGGGCATCGTCGGTCTTGTCGGAACAAAGGCGGTCCCTGAGCAATTCATCCAGCCCTACTTTATCCAGCACCGCTAGCCCCATCGTTGAAGCCCAAGGATGGCAGCTGGCCTCCGATGGAACTATCCGGATCACTGCGGGAAACACTGAGTATTACAGTAGAATTCCTGACAGTCTTAAAAACTGTTCCGCTTTTCCAGGCAGATAGATAGATTTGACTCAGAGATCCTCTAGCATCATCGCTGCGACCTTATCCTACGGAATGCTCAGCCTAGGAGGTGTGATGTCTAGTCCTGGGGTTAAAGCTCAACCTCAGCCCGATACCTCTCTGGGGGCTGAGGCTTCTGTGGTGAACGCCCAAGGTGCTCATCAGGATCTGGTGACGGGGGGAGCTTCGCGGGGCAGTAGCTTGTTTCATAGCTTTGAGACATTCAATGTGGGAGAAGGGCGATCGCTCTATTTCGCTAACCCCATTGGCATTGAGCAAATTTTTAGCCGCATCACTGGCAACAGCCCTTCAAAAATTGATGGCACATTGGGCGTACAAGGGCACTGGTTCCGCCTGATGAGATGCACAAAGCCCCTCTCTTCAAGGGATACAGCAATATTGCCTACAACTTTGAAGCCGCGATTAGAGGCCTAGGATGGCTAACAACATTGCTCCTCCGTAAAGTTGCTTCCTCCATTTTATTGCATCCTTAAGTGCTAAAAGTCTATCCTTGAATGGATTACAGAGACTCACTAGGCGGAACCAGTGCCGCTGTTTACCATCAAGTAGAAGCTCAAGAATTTTCCCGCGATCGCCAGGGCCAAGTCCACTTGGTAAGTCAATCCCGCCCAGTCAGTCCTCGGGCACAGGCAACTTGTCAGGGCTTACAGCGCTCGCTATCCCAGGAGGCAGCCCAATGAAACGGCCCATGCAACGCTGGAGAATTTTGTCTCGCATGGGGTCTTTCACGGGGTCTCGCTCTGGGTTTCACACTGGGTTTCGCACTTCGCTTCGCTACTGGGCGATCGCCTTAGTGAGCTGCCTGGTCTTGGTGAACTTCTCGCCAGTGCTTGCCAGTCTGCCGCCGGAAGGGATTGAATCTGCTTCCAGGCCCTGGGCGACCCATCGAGTGGCTCAGTTGTCAGAACAGCCTTTACCCAAACAGCCCTTACCAGAGCAGTCTGAGCCTCGGGAAACGAGCGTGACCCAGTCAGGCCAAGCCTTAGACGGGTTAGCCCTGGGCAAGCAACTCTACGATGCTGGTCGGCTCAGGGAAGCAGCCCAAACCTGGCAACAGGCTGCTGGGCAATTTGCTCGCCAGAATCAACCTACCGCCCAGGCAACAGCCCTACGTTACTTAGCGATCGCCCAGCAAGACCTGGGTCAGCTAGCGGCTGCGGAATCGACTATTACCCAAGCGCTTGTCCTGGCGCAACCCTTCGATAGTCCTTTGCTTCAGGCTCAAATCCTCAATACCCAAGGGAGCATTCAGCTAAACCAAGGCAGAACTGAAGTTGCCTATGCGACTTATATTCAGGCAGAGGAACGCTACCAGCACTTGAAGGATCGCCGAGGGATTGCCCTGAGCCAAATCAATCAAATCCAAGTCCTCCAAGTATTGGGCTTTTACCGGCGAGCCGAACAACAGTTGTTGAGCTTACAACAGTTTCTGGGACTGCCTGCTGAAGCTTCTACGGATCAGCGGGCTGTCTTGGGCTCTGACCCACACAGCTCAAAGCCCCCCCGTGACTTACAGCTTCAAGCCGAGATTCTCCTCAGTCTTGCTCAGGTCTGGGAGGGGATTGGCAACTTGTCCGAGGCAGACACAGCCCTGGAACAAAGTTCTGCCATCTTTAAACAGCTGGGTGCCCAAAATCAGCTTGCTGCTGCCCAGCTGCTCCAGGGCGATGTTGCCCGAGACCAACAGCGGCTTCCCGAGGCGATCGCCCATTATCGCTCTGCCGAAGCAATCGCCCCAAACTTGTCTACGAAGACCGAAGCTCAACTACGACAATTGCGATTGCTGGTTCAAACCAAAGACTTTGCAGCGGCCCGCCCTTTCGCTCAGCAATTGCTAAGGCAGCTAACTCCCCTACCGCTTAATCGCTGGGAGATTGAAGCCAGAGTGAATTTGGCTGAAAGCTTGCAATTGATGACCGATCTAGACCCAATCTTAGGTCTCCTGGCTCCCGCACTGGAACAGGCTCAAACCTTAGGAGATCGACGGAGTGAGTCCTATGTGCTGGGCCAGCAGGGGCATGTTCTTGAAGCCCAGAAGCGTTGGCCTGAAGCTTTGGCCGTCACTCGCCAAGCCCGCCAACGAGCCGCCGAGATTGGAGCGGATGAAATCACGATTCATTGGCTCTGGCAAGAGGGACGCATCCTCAAAAGCCAAGGGGACAATGCCGCTGCCATCTCGACCTACAGCGAAGCCGTGAACTTACTCCAGAGCCTTCGCCAAGACCTCGTCGCCATTAATCCAGAGGCGCAGTTCTCCTTCCGTGACGAAGTTGAACCTGTGTATCGACAACTGGTGGAACTGCTCCTCCAGAATGTCGATGCGCTACCTGCCAACCTCAAGCAGCAACAGCTAGAACAGGCTCGCCAAACCCTTGAAGCGCTCCAGCTGGCCCAGGTGCAAAATTTCCTCCGGGAAGCCTGCGAGACCTATGACGTGCAGCCCATCGAGCAAATTGATCCCCAAGCCGCAGTCTTTTACCCCATTGTCCTGGGCGATCGCCTAGAAGTCATCCTGGCCTTGCCAGGGTTACCGCTACAGCACTATGGATCTCAGCTCAGCAGCGCAGAGCAACAGCAGCACTTTACCCAACTGCGTCAATCCCTCAATCCAGCCTTCCCGCCTAGCGATGGCCTAGCTGCCGCTCAGCAGTTCTATGACCAACTGATTCGTCCTGGAGAAACCTGGCTGAGCCAGCAGAAGATTCAAACCCTCGTCTTTGTCCTGGATGACTTTCTACGGGATGTTCCCATGGCGGTGCTCCATGATGGCGATCGCTACTTAGTCGAGAAGTACAGCCTCGCCCTCACTCCCGGCCTCCAGCTCTTCGATGCCAAGTCTTTAGCCGATGAGCGCTTACAAGTTTTAGCAGGAGGACTCAGCCAAGCCCGCCAGGGTTTTTCCGCCTTGCCTGGCGTTGAGCAAGAGCTACAAAGCATCAGCCAACGCCCCCCGGCAAAGCTCCGGGCCAAAGTCCTCCTAGACCAAGCGTTCACTGCCAACCAGCTAATTCGCCAGGTCAAAGCTCAATCCTTCAACGTGCTCCATTTGGCCACCCATGGCCAGTTTAGCTCCAAGGCCAAAGATACATTTTTACTCACCTGGAACGATCGCCTCGGCATTAACGAACTGGATCAATCGCTCAATCCCATTGCCGATGGAGAGCCCAGAACACCGATCGAAATGCTGATTTTGAGCGCCTGCCAAACCGCCAAAGGCGATCGCCGGGCGACTCTAGGTTTGGCAGGCCTAGCGGTAGGCTCCGGGGCCCGCAGCACCCTGGCAACCCTATGGTCTGTACAGGATGACTCCACAGCCCAGTTAATCGAAACCTTCTATGGCCAATTGATTCAAGAGGAAGCAGGCCGAGCAGAAGCCCTGCGTCAAGCTCAACTCGCCCTCATCAGCAGCTCGGAATATTCCCACCCTTACTACTGGGCTCCCTTCGTTTTAGTCGGAAATTGGCAATAGCTTAATCCGACATTGGGCTACACATTGCTTCACGAGGGTTCAATTTCAGCCGTTTGTCGGTAGAAGTCGTGACTCTTCCGACGGAGTATAAAAGCTTACGATCGCTCTGAAGTATGAAATTCCCCATTCCCTTCAACCCACAGCCATGGACACCCCAGCATTTCCCGAGATTCATCGGTATCACGGGATTAGCGCTGCTGGGATGCATGATTCCCAGTCATGCTTTTTCGCAAAATGCTGCTCGTAGCAATCAATTGGCCAATCGCAATCAACCGGGCCAAAACAATCAACCCGCTCGCAGTAAAAAACCCAATTCAAACAGACGAACAAAATCTCATCGCTCTTCCCAATCACTCCAAACCTTAGAAAATCTGTTCGTGCCTCCCCAAGGAAGAGCTCCCCAATCCACAGCAAACTCAGCAACTCGAAACACTGACAAATGCAATGAGAATGAAGCTTCAATTCGGGCCATCGGGCCATCCCAGGGCTATGGACTGACTGCCAGCGATCGCCCCGCCATCACTTTGGATTTGCCCCCAACTTCAGCCCAACAGGTGGTGCTACTGTTTCACAGTGAATCCGGTGAGTTAGACCATCGTGCTTGGCTACCCATTCCCCCAGCCTCTCCCCAACAGTCTGGCAGGGGTGAGCCGTCGCTCAAGCATCTCACCCAGTTTCAATTACCCGCTGACCAACCGGGCCTCCAAGCCGGGCAGCGCTACCGCTGGTCCCTAGTGGTGATGTGTGGAGAGATGATTGAGCCCGATGATCCCACCTTTATGGGATGGGTTAAATATCAAGCCCCCACGCCCGAGGAACAGCAGATTCTAATCGGGCTATCCGCAGAAGAACAGCAACGTTGGTACGGTGAGCGAGGCTATTGGTACGATATGGTCCAGCCTTAAGTCTCAGATTTGAGCGACATGACCGTCAGCAAAGAACTGGCAGCGACCTGAAAAGCTTCAGCCCAAGACTGTTTTATGGCCATTGGGTTAGATTTGAGATGCTGCGATCGCCCCAAAGCAGGAACAAGTCTTCCCATAGAGATAGGGCTCAATGGGACTTAATGGTTCAAACTAGAGAAGAAGTAGGGAACCTCACCCCCTGGGACTAGCGTCTAAAGCCTGAGTACCCTGCAGACGATGACTGAAACCCAGCCCTTTTACTTTTGGGAACAAGTTTCGATGCGCCACTTCTTCTTCCATGCTCGGCTTTGCCCTGGGATAGCCCTGGCAGGTCTGACCCTCGGACTCCCCCTAGCCGTCACCGTCCAGGCCCAAACCAGCAACCTGGCCTACGAATACGAAGACGGTAGCTTCACCGCTGAAGCTGAAATTAATCCCCTAGCCGGTCGTCTCCTAGGGCGAGTCCTTAAAAAAGAAATTCCCTCCGCCGTTACCTTCTCCGCCACGGAGCTGGCTGGCGTCTTCACCCTTCCCGAAACCACAACCACAGTGGCGAATGGCAGCATTACCCTAGATTCCGGCCCTGTTAAAGCCTTTATCGAGCCCTATATTCAACAGGCCATGGGCAGGATTGCCCAGAGCTATAGTCTGCCCGAAGATGTGGGCATTGAGACCTTGGAATCTGTACTCAATTATCGCTTCATTGGCGAGGGCTTACTGGAGTCTGACAATGCGAGTACAGCTTTCACTTTTGAATATGGTGACGATGCCGATCGCTTAGCCATTACGGGTATCGACCCAGCCGTCCTGGCCCTTTGCGAAATCCAGCAATGCAATACCCAAGTTGATGGCGATTTTGACTTGAAGCTGGATGTAGAAGGCTTTAGTGAAACGAGCGATGAGCTGGGTATTAAGCTTCCCGCAAGTGTCAAGCGGGCACTAAAACGCGCACAACTGTTTGGTTTTAAGGAAGTCGCCTTTGCCGATGGCAAGCTGACCTCGGTGGTACAGCTGCTGCCCAGCCTCACATCCTCTCCCACGGAGGCATTACCGGTATCTCCAGAGACAACGGTGCCGACAGGGGTAGGTGCTGAAGTGGGTGCTGAGGCCCCAGATTCTGAGACCGCACCAGCATCTGTGGAAGCAGACAGCGCAGCGGAGACATCAACCCTCGAAGGAGCCACACCGGACGGTCCAAATACTACTCCAGTCTCTCCCGCACTGGTCAACGCTCCTGCAACGCTCCCCCTCCCGGTCCAAGAAGAACGACCAACACCAGAGGTGACTGACTCTATCGAGGCAACTCAAGCTCAAGTGCAACGAGCACAGCCTCTATACCGCAGCACCAGAGCTGCCCCCAGGTTGAACCGGATCACCCATGGCAACTTTGTCTTCACCGCCGAGCGACTGACGGCCCCTTGGTCCATCGTTTTTGCAGTGCCATCTCGCGAAGGAAATTCCCAGAACTAAAACATCCCAACCTCAGTTTCATAGCGCTTGGAATAACTCTACGAATCGTCTAGGGATCAATCCCCAGGCTAAGAGCCAAAGCCCACTAAAGTGGGCTGCAATCCAATAGTTTAGGGCTGTTCAGTCCATTTTCATGGACTTGAGCTTTGAGCTGTGAACTTTAGCTCACAGCAGCCAGACGAAGCCAAACTGGCAAAGATTGAATGCAGCTCTCTGCGTAGAACGGTTTTATAGCCGTTGCCACATCACTTAAGACATTCATAGCCTGTCAAAGCTATAAAAGGCAGTCGGTGATGTGGCTCGCAAGCGTCCTAACGAATGAGGCTGTTGCTATGCTTCGGATGCTTGATTCCCAGGAAGTCCCTAAGGCGATTTCAGCGAAAGAGAATCTCAACGATGGTATTGAGCTCTGCTTGCCCGGAATCCCCCCTCCCAAACAACCCATTTGGCCTGCTCAGGGAGAAACCTTGGAAAAGGAGAGGAGCGTTGGCTTGTCAGAAGCAGAGAGACTTGGTGCATCTCTCTAATCGTTCCTCCCCTCTTTTGAGGGGAGGCTAGGTGGGGTGGATTCGCCGCTTAATGAAATGGGAGATCCTTTCCTAAACATAGCCTAATTGCAATATCAGGTCTGAGATCTCTACAGGTTTACCTAGCTGATAGCATGTTCCATTAGCCTGCGGAAGCGCTGATTAACTCAGCCGTTGGATCGTTATCCCTTTGAGCTGAAAGCTGATAAATATTACGATCTTGTTGAGGACTAGCAAACTCAATACCCGCTTCAGGAAGCTGGATTTGCAAGCTTTTGAGCAAGTCGACATAAGCAGGCCAGTATTTATCGGTTGGTGTCCAAGCCTTTAAGCCAACTGAGAGACAGTAATCGTAGCTTTTATTCCAGGGGAAAAGACTCGGTCCAGGATCTGCCAAAACATCAGGATGTGCAGCCGCTATTTCCATCCATATTGTTTTGATCTTATCGAGATCAGCAGAGAACTTGACATTTATGGTTATGGAAATAGCTCGAATCTTTGCATGGGTATAGTTAATAATATCGCCACCCCAGACCGAGTTATTAGGTAAGGTGATTATACTACCGTTAAAGGCTTTGAGCTTAGTATTAGCAAGAGAGATAGAGTCGATAAAAGCCCAATAGCCCGCAACTTCAACTTCATCACCCACATCAAAGGGCTTGCTGACCAGCAACATCAAGCCACTAGCAAAGTTGCCAAGGTTGCTTTGCAGCGCAAACGCCACAACAAAACTGGCGCCACCGAGTACTGCCACAATGGGCCCTAAATTTACTCCAATAGCAGCAAGGGCAAGCAATCCACCCGCAGCCAGCACGCTTCGCTTCACGACCATCACAGCAAAGTCACGAAAGAGCGTGGAGATAGTAGGCACACGAGAAAGGGCAGCATTGGCCAGTTTGCCTGCGCGCGGGGCAATGACAACCGTGGCAAGCAGAATGCCACCAAACTTCAAGAGATTAAGACCCCAGCGAATGCCACCTTCTTCTGACTGAAGCCAGGTGGTGAAGCGTAAACTCAGACCTTCCGTATCAGTTATGTTAAATTGAATTCCACTGATTGCTTCCATGTACTGCCGATAGGAAACGGTATCACCCCCCTTCTCATCTAAAGCATCGAGTACTGTACTCAAACGAGCAATCAAAGTCGATTGTTCAACTTCTAACTCGGTGGCCTCAACCACCTTCTGTTCTTTCCCAGCATCGCTGGCTCCACTGGTTCCGCCTTGTCGTATTATCTCAATTTCTGCATCGGTAATTTCTTGTGTTTTTTCCTGGAGAAGCAAGAACCACGCATCTGCCTCTGCTGTCATATTGTCTAACATCAAAGGTTTCAGTAACAGCTCCAGTTCATCGGTTGGAATGTCTGGATCTTCTGCGGTGATAGCCTCTATGGGTTCCGCATCTTCGACCTCTTCACTATCGACTAGGGTTTCGACAATTTCGGAGGTCGCTTCATCTACAACTTCTTGTTGAGCTAATGCAGGTGTTCCCAGTATGGCAGAAATTGAAATTATACTGGTAGCAGCAATCGTTTTTACACTAACAGAAACAAAAAACTTACGCATCGTCATTAGCTATTCCTTACTGAGCACTGACTAAAATTAACGGAGCACCAATGCGAGAACGACACCGCGGTGAAATCTGAGCGAAGGATATCCAGCTTGCAGATTTCAAACACTGTCCAAGGTAAAAAATATCATTATTTTGCCAGTAACATCACACTTTATCGACGATGGCAGTGGGGGGCACATCATCCGCCGAGAACAAGAGAGAGCAGAATAGGCAAGGCATTCTACTAGCACCTACGATGAAGCCAGAAGAATCTCCGTGCTCTCAAGGCCTACATGCGCGAGATCACGAAGGTTTTCAAGAGGGATACTTATAAGAGAAAGAAATGCTAATGGAGAGCTTGGGCGAGAGAGAAAAACCTGTGCGTTAGCAGGTTCAAAGCTATACCTCAACAGGATTAGAGCTTTTTCATCGATGAAAATACTGGGTCTCTCCTCATTCCAAATCACAACTAAAGGCGGGACAAAATTCTACTTAGGATTCCTGCAATCCTTATGGTCTATCAGGCATTCTGTTCAATCTATCTCGGCTTAAATCAAGACCCATGAGAACAGCCTGAAACACTTTGACGAACATGGCAACAATAACTGGAGCGGGCATGGCAGAACTGACATATAGATGTGCAAATTCTTCTACGGCGCAATCCTTTCAGACGCTGAGTTCAGCTTCAACAATAGATAGACCTAATACCTTACATTAGAGAAACATATAGACTCGATCCGACGAAACATGAACGACTCGTGATTTACATCGACTTTGACCTGTCTTGTGCCATTCTGTGAGAAATTTTGTGCAGCTATCGCAGTCAAAAATTTCATTGGGACAGACTGCGTTTGCGTTGTTATCATCCATCTCTAACTTTCAGCCGTTGAGAACTATAACCAAGCAACGCGACGAATGCAATATTGCCATCTCTTGAGGACGTTATTCGATGAACCGTTTTTTTCTCATATTCAGTTCTATATTGGCTCTTAGCTTGGCGATTCCGCAGGAAGCTTGCTTCGCGATCGCAACGCCTGAAGTGATGGCCCATGCGGGTCATGGAGATGAGTTTCAAGCCACTGGCGGAATCAATCGAGTGGAGGTCAAGACCGAGACCGATTCCCTACTAGGCATTCGTGTAGCTCCGATCGCAACCGCAGCGGCAGGTAGCGGAGCAGTGTTGATTCCAGTGACAGCAGCCGTGGAAGACGATGGGCGTCAAGTCGTATTTGTACAGTACGAGGGCTTCTATGAGCCGGTGGAGATCACCATCGGGGAAACTCAGGGCGACTGGGTTGAAGTGACCGAGGGCCTTTCCCTAGGAGAACAGCTTGTCACCGAGGGTAGCCTGTCCCTCTATGCAGAGTCGCGCAAAACCCAAGCCGCTGAAGCCGTGAGCCCTGATAGCAGTATTCCAGCAGCTGAAACGCTCAGCAAAGAAGAACATATCAAGGCTGATGCCGAAGGGATTCCCCATAGCCATGGTGATGAGACCCACCCTGACGAGTCTGAACGTCAAGGTGGCATTTCCAAGCAATGGCTAGCCGCCATTGGCGGTGGCATTGGGCTATTAGCGGGTGTTGTCTTCCTAGCAAAGGGCAATCGCAGTAAAGGCGAAACCTCTAACTAGATGTTGCAGTCCCTACTGAATCAAATACTCCGAAATTCCATCGCCCAGCGATGGCTAATTGTCGTCGGTGCCATCGTTCTGACGCTGTGGGGAATCTTCAGCCTAACGCAGATGCCCCTGGATGTTTTTCCCAACTTTGCGCCGCCCCAAGTCGAGGTCCAAACTGAGGCACTGGGCCTGGCTCCGAAGGAAGTAGAAACCCAAATTACGGTGCCGATTGAAAGCGCGGTCAACGGTTTGCCTGGCGTCACCACGGTGCGATCGTCCTCCAAAGTAGGACTATCGATGGTCAGCATCGTCTTTGACCCAGATGCGGATATTTATCGGGCGAGGCAATCGGTCCATGAGCGGCTCCAGCAGGTAGTGCCACAACTCCCAGCAGGAGGCCATCCACCGCAGATTTCCCCCCTGGTCTCGCCTCTAGGCACGATTTTACAATACGCCTTCACGGTGGAGGCTCAGGGTCAGACTAGCTTGATGGATTTGCGGAGTCTAGTGGAAGTGACTCTAAAAAACCAGATTCTTGCAGTACCGGGCGTCTCCCAAGTCACGATTTATGGTGGGGATGAACGAGAGCATCAGGTTTCGGTTGACCCGGAAAAATTGCGATCGCTCAACCTCTCCCTCAATGAAATTGCTGATGCAGTCCAAGGGTCAAACAGCAACGCACCGGGCGGATTTCTCAGCGGAGGTGGACAGGAGCAATTGATTAGAGGCATTGGCCAAGTCCAATCCACCCAGGACTTACAGCAGTCCGTTGTCAAGCTCCAGGACGATGCTCCAATTCTGCTCAGCGATGTTGCCGAGGTTAAAACCGGAGCAGCCTCCAAGCGGGGAGATGCCAGCTTCAATGGCAAGCCCGCTGTAGTGCTGATGGTCAACAAGCAACCCGACGTAGATACACCTACGGTGACCCAAGCCGTGGAATCCGTCATGGCCACTTTGCAAGACGGCTTCCCTGGGGACGTGCAACTGACTCGCACTTTCCGTCAGGCTAACTTCATTGACTCCGCCATCGGCAATGTCAGCGGCTCCCTGATTCAAGGCATCCTTATCGTCTCAGCCATCATGCTGCTGTTCTTGATGAACTGGCGCACAGCGTTCATTACCCTCAGTGCCATCCCCCTCTCGCTGCTGAGCGGCTTACTGCTGATGAAAGCCCTAGGCCTAGGTATCAACACCATGACCCTGGGAGGCCTAGTCGTGGCCATTGGGTCCGTGGTGGATGACGCCATTGTGGACATGGAAAACTGCTATCGCGGTCTGCGCCGTAACCAAGCCCAGGGCAACCCTAAGAATCCCCTGGAGGTGGTGTATGAAACCTCATTACAGGTGAGACTGGCGGTGATTTTTTCCACGGTCATTATCACAGTTGTATTTGCACCAATCTTCAGTCTTAGCGGCGTGGAGGGGTGCATTTTTGCCCCCATGGGCCTGGCCTATTTGGTTTCAATCCTGGCCTCTACCCTCGTGGCCATGACCCTCTCTCCCGCCCTCTGTGCAATATTGCTGGCCAATCAGACATTGCCCCAAGAGGGGACAATGGTCTCGCGCTTTGCGGAGCGGCTTTACCGACCACTGTTAGATTTTGCCCTCAAAGCCCCCCAGCTCATTTTGGCCCTGGCCCTGGCGGCCCTAGTTGCATCAGCATTAATTGTACCATCCCTGGGCAGAGTCTTTTTGCCAGAGTTCCAGGAGAAGTCCCTGGTCAACTCCATGGTGCTGTTTCCCGGTGTGTCCTTGGATATCACCAATGGCGCTGGCAATGCCCTAGCTAATTCACTCAAGGACAATCCGCTCTACGAATGGGTTCAGGTTCGAGCAGGCCGGGCACCGGGCGACGCCGATGGAGCCGGGGTTAACATCGCCCATGTGGATATTGAACTGAGTGAGCTGGCTCTGAAAGACCGGGAAGCCAGCATCCAAGAATTGCGAGAAGCCTTTTTAGAATTGCCTGGTGTAGCCCCTAATATTGGCGGGTTTATTTCCCACCGCATGGATGAGGTGCTGTCGGGAGTGCGCAGCGCGATCGCCATCAAGATCTTCGGCCCAAACCTCGCCGAACTGCGTAGCATTGGCGAACAGGTCCGCGACAGCATCGACCCAATCGCGGGCATTGTCGATCTACAGCTAGAGCCCCAAGTCCCCGTTCGCCAAGTTCAAATCCAGTACGACCGCGCCGCCGCCGCAAGCTATGGCCTACGCATGGACCAACTCTCCGAGCTGGTTGAAACCGCCCTCAATGGTCGGATTGTGTCCCAGGTGCCCGAGAATCAGCAGCTAATCAACATTGTGGTCTCCCTACCCGAGTCCGCCCGCAATAATTTAGATGCGATTCGCAACCTCCCCATCTCCACAGCCCCTGGCCAGACCATCGCCCTGGGAGAGGTTGCCAAAGTGAATTACGGCCTGGGGGCAAACTTAGTCAATCGAGAAGATGTCTCCCGGCTGATTGTGGTCTCTGCCAACGTGGCCGAACGAGATCTGGGCAGTGTCGTCGGCGATATCCAAACTCAAATTAGAGACAAGGTGACATTACCCCAGGGCTATTTTATCCAGTACGGCGGCCAGTTTGAGTCGGAGCAGCGGGCAACCCATAGCTTGGTGCTGTTTAGCCTTTTAGCAGCGATCGCCATCTCAGTCCTAATGTTCTTCTCGGTAAAATCCCTCGCCGCCACCCTCGCCATCATGGTCAACCTGCCCCTCGCCCTAGTCGGTGGCATTATCTCTATTCTGCTAACCGGAGGCGTCATCTCCATTGCTTCCCTGATCGGCTTCATTACCCTCTTTGGCATCGCCGTTCGCAATGGTCTACTCCTGGTGGACAACTACAATCGCAAATTTGCCCAGGGACTGCCGCTGAAACAAGTCATCGTTGATGGGTCTCTAGAGCGAGTCAACGCCATTCTGATGACAGCCCTCACCTCAGCATTAGGAATGCTGCCCCTAGCCCTCGCCAGTGGTGCAGGCAACGAAATTCTTCAGCCCTTAGCCATTGTCGTGTTGGGCGGATTATTCACATCCACAGCCCTAACACTCCTAGTCATTCCAGCACTCTATGCCCGGTGGGGCAATTGGTTCATCCCTCAGATCGTCACAACCGATCTAACAATTGCGATTCCAGCTCCCCCTCATGACCCTGCTCACTGAACCTCATCATCGTAAAAGCGATAGAAATCACCATTGGCTGCAAACTTCTCCTTGTGATGTAGGGGATAGATCACTTTCTCATCCACCATGCGCTGGGCTAAGCGAAGGCTGTCATTAACCGTGAGCTTATAAGTCTTTTCCAGCCACTCCGCTAGCGCCTTGGCAACGAAGCAGTCCTTTTTGCGACGGAAACGCGGGCGGCGATCGCGAATCTCAATACCACCCGGCCCATGAATCTTCTTCGTCACCTTAGCCAGGTCCACTTGCTTAATGCGCTGAGCCTTTGCCCTACGGGCACTACAGAGTTTAAGTTCCGGGTCCTCTTGCCACAGCGTCAATCGATCCTTGGCCTCAACAATGAGAATCGCAAATTGTCCATGCCCACTGCTAAAGCGTTCCAGAGCATCCTGCCTGACAGTCACAATCTGGTCAACTGCATATTGAGCAACACGAAAGAAAAGCTTTCCCTGAAATTCAACGCCAGACAAGAAAAGTTCTTCAAAAATATTCTGCCGCACAACAGCACAAGGTTGAACCTGAGATTCCGTAAGTAACAGCATGTAGGAGAAAAGAGTCAAAAGCAAAGAAGGAGTTTAGAACCACAGAAACCTAGGAGTAGACCATCGGACTTTTCCCAGCTCCTTTAGCTCAACATGCCACTCGTCACCTCCCCCAAATGGGAGCGATGCAATATAGGCAACAATCTAATCTTCTGTATTCCTTCCCAAACTCAGGACGACTTAGCAGAGGAAAGTCAAAGTCACGTCTTTCCCCTGAGTTGACGCCGCTCTCACTTCAGACAATTCTTTAAAAGCCCCCATAAATACGGTCATTGCCGTACGTCCCTTCGCTTATGTCCACCGCAGCCGCCTCTTCGACATCCGCATATTCTGCCATGCCTCACATCCCAGAAATCACTTGGCAGCGCGACTTGGGCTTGGACTGGAAGACCCCCTATACCGTTCGCTATGCCAGTAATTTGGACGATGGCCCGCACCATGGCATGCCCTTGGGTGGATTTGGCGCAGGCTGCATTGGGCGCTCCCATAGCGGCGATTTCAACCTCTGGCACTTAGATGGCGGCGAACATATTTTCAAGACACTTCCCGCCTGTCAGTTCAGCATCTTCGAGCAAACGGGCGAACAGACCGACGAACAGATCCTCGAACCGGGCCAAGCCAGCACCAGCCAAGCCTATGCCCTTAGCACCACAGCCACTGAGGGCGACAGCCTCGCCGCTTGGCCATCCTATCCAGCCCGCAGCAAGGAGCAATCCACCGGCAGCTACCAGGCGCTCTATCCCCGCAGTTGGTTCACCTACGAGAACGTTTACCAGGCCCAGCTCACCTGTGAGCAACTGACGCCAATTCTGCCCCACAACTACAAGGAGACCAGCTACCCCGTCGCGGTCTTCGAATGGACCGCCCATAACCCCACGGACCAGCCCCTTACCCTCAGCATCATGGTGAGCTGGCAAAACACCGTCGGTTGGTTCCGCAACATGAATCCAACGGAAGAGATCACCATTCGGGACGACGGCAGCCCAGTCTATGACTACCAATCCGCTTGGGGCAAAAGTGCAGGCAATTTCAACCGTCTGCTCCAAACCAAACAAGGCCCAGCCATCCTGATGGATAGTAGCCGTACAAGTCAGACGACCCAGGAAGGCGATGGTCAATGGTGTCTAGCTTTAGGCAAACTCCCCGCTGAAGCAGAAGCATTTTGCTGTGGGCGTTGGAATCCAGCAGGGGATGGAGCGGAACTTTGGCAGTCCTTTAGCCAATCCGGCAAAATCCCTCAGCTGGATGACACCAATCCAGCCGCTGAGGGGGAGCAGATTGCAGGGGCGATCGCCGTCCGCTTCACGCTCCAGCCCGGTGAGACTTTGCAAATACCCTTTGCCCTCGCTTGGGATTTCCCCGTAACGGAATTTGCCCAGGGCGTCAACTACTACCGCCGCTATACGGATTTCTTTGGCACCGATGGGAAGCAAGCAGAGGCGATCGCCACCACCGCCCTAACCCACTACAAAACCTGGCAACAGCAAATTATTGACTGGCAACAACCGATCTTGGATCGGGCGGACCTATCAGAGCCGATCAAAATGGCCCTGATGAACGAACTCTACGATCTCACCGATGGCGGTACCCTCTGGAGTGCAGGCAGCGACGGCGACCCCGTGGGGCAATTTGCTGTGCTGGAATGCATCGACTACCGCTGGTACGAAAGCCTCGACGTGCGCCTCTATGGATCCTTCGCGCTGCTAGAGCTGTGGCCTGAGCTGGAGAAATCTGTTATCCGTGCCTTCGCCCGCGCCATCCCCGCTGAAGATAATGACAAGCGCGTCATCGGCTACTACAAGACCATCGGCGCAGACATGCCCCTTGCCCAGCGAAAGGTTGCCAATGCAACCCCGCATGATCTAGGTGCGCCCAATGAACATGTCTGGGAAAAGACAAACTACACGGCCTATCAAGACTGCAACCTCTGGAAAGACCTGGGCAGCGATTACGTGCTCCAGGTCTACCGTGACTATCTGTTTACCGGAGCAGATGACATCGAGTTTCTCGCAGAATGCTGGCCCGCAGTCGTAGCAGCCTTGGATTACCTAAAGGAATTTGACCTAGATGGCGATGGCATTCCTGAGAACTCGGGTGCGCCGGATCAGACTTTTGATGATTGGCGCTTGCAGGGGATTAGTGCCTATTGCGGTGGGCTGTGGATTGCGGCATTGGAGGCGGCGATCGCTATGGCTCACATCCTTCAAACGAAGACAGACATTTCTGTAGACGAGGCGATCGCCAAGCACCAAACCTGGCTCACCCAAGCCAAGCCCCTCTACCAAGAAACCCTCTGGAACGGTCGCTACTACAACCTCGATAGCGGCAGCGGCTCTAAAGTGGTGATGGCCGATCAGTTGTGTGGACAATTCTATGCACGAATGCTGGGCTTGCCCGATGTGGTCCCTGAAGATTGCGCCAAGTCTGCCCTGAAGACAGTCTACGAATCCTGCTTTCTAAACTTTAAAAACGCTCAGTTTGGTGCTGCCAATGGCCTATTGCTGGATGGTTCACCCGTGAATCCCGGCGACACCCATCCCCTAGAAGTCTGGACCGGCATCAACTTCGGCATTGCCGCCTTCCTGGTGCAGATGAATCTCAAGGATGAGGCCTTCCGCTTGACGGAGACCGTCATCCAGCAGATCTACGACAACGGCTTGCAATTCCGGACCCCAGAAGCTATCACCTCCGTCGGTACCTTCCGCGCCAGCCACTACCTGCGGGCCATGGCGATTTGGGCCTTGGTCACTGTGCTAGATCGAGAGGAATCCATAAAATAGAGCTAGGTCTTTTGCTAATGCTCTTTTGAGATTGTCCACTCCTGGAATGCTTTCATACCGCCAACCGCCCTAGATGCGATCGCGCCTTTCACAGATCCCTACCCTGAATCAGACGGCAACCCCATGGCTGACAATACGGCTCAGTATCGTTGGATTGTCCGTCTGGTGACAAATCTGCGGCAGCTGCTAAAGGGAGAATTAGCTTTTGTTGCAGGCGATTTGCTTTGGTATCCGGTGCAGGTCAAAAATCCGCCAGCCCCGGCTCAGGCTCCTAATGCCATGGTGGTGTTGGGGCGTCCGGAGCTGGAGCGGGGTAGCTATAAGCAGTGGGAAGAGGACAATATTGCTCCCCAGGTGGTGTTTGAGATTATTTCACCCAGCAATAGCGCCAGGGAGATGTTGGCGAAGCAAGCATTTTATGGCGAGCATGGGGTTTTAGAGATGTTTTTCTATGACCCAGATTCTTATGAATTCTGGGGGCTGGTGCGGGCGATGCCAGAACAGGATTTTAAACCAGTCGCTGCGCTAAATTTTCCCTGGGTTTCTCCAACGTTGGGGATTCGCTTTGAGCTGTTTGACGATGGCTTGGCAGTGTTCCACCCGAATGGGGATTTGTTCAAGGATCCGGAAGTCATTTTGGATGAACGCAATCACGCCCAGCAAGAGCGCGATCGCGCCTTCGCAAAACTCCGAGAATTAGGAGTCGATCCAACAAAGCTGTGAATCAACAGCTCTCTAAGGAACGAGGGTTTCTTCAGATTCAGATAAATATGGAGCTTCACTAGCCTAATCTCAGCAAGCACCTAAGCCCCCAGGCTCACCGTGCCTATATTCCTACGACAAAGCAATAGACAGAAAGCTGCAATCCGTAAATCTACAGGCTATGTTGGGGGAGGGTACTCAGCCAAGCTCTTCCAAACCACAGCGCTATTGAGCAACCCTCCATAGCCTCAACGGTGCATCCCAAAAGAAGCTGACTAAAGCGGATCGTCACGAGGGCTCCATA
>CALIGI010000239.1 GCA_938021205.1 uncultured Pseudanabaenaceae cyanobacterium | reverse complement strand
TTCGGTACATTCAGCGCTGTTAGGGCTTCGCTCATCGAAATCGATCTGCCACCGATTCTCATTCAACGTCGCCTGCTTGACTTGGCAATATTCCAAGAACTGAACTTTGCCATCGCGGCTCAATCGCCGTAGTTTGGTCAGCACTTCCGGTGTAAACGAGCCCCCATCCCGAGCATCGCGAATCATTTGCCAGCGCCGCTGCCAGTCCTGCTCTCGGGCAAAGCCTTTGAGGTATTTGGGACCGAGCCAGCCTGGCTCAGCATCGAACAGCTTTTCGCGGCAGTTGCGTCGGGTCATTAAGCGAACCTTGGCCCCGCGCCGAATCGCGCCCAAGGCGAGGTGACCGCTGCTGAGTCCGCCCCCAACAATCAAAATCTCTTCGCCCTCCAGGTTGGGATACTGGCGTAAATCGATCTGGTTAGCATGGACAATCTTCGAGTCAGCCCCCGTAATCATCTGCTCTAGCTGGGCTCGCATGGCCCAGTCTGGCCAGTTGGGGGTTCCTGCACCGGTTGCCAAGACAACTCGCCTTGCTCGAACTGTACCAGCTGGCGTCTTCAGCCCAAAGGGAAAACGGCCAGGGGAGAAGCTCAGATGCTCAACCGGCTCCGGCACAATGCAGTCCTGGAGCTGCCAGCGCTGAATTACGTCATCGCAGTGGGCATTAAAAAGCTGGGTGCCGGGTAGGGCATAGGGCGGATAGAGCTGGTTGGAATGGCCCTGAACAGTATGTTTTTGAGCAAAGTTGCGTAGCGCACTGGGAAGGGGGTCGGGGTGGTGAACGGCTGGCGATCGCAAATGCTCAATTTCCTGGGCGGCGAACTGTTCGCGCCAGCGCTGCATCCATTGGCCACTGGGGTCAAAGACTCGAAACTTCCCCCACAGCTTTTGTCGTTTTTGCAGCAGATGGGTGACCAGGGTTAGGGCGTGGGGACCGGCTCCAATAATGGCGAGGTCCAGCGATTCAGGCAAGGGATTCATTGGGGCTATCTCGAAGCAGACCACCGCAATTGAGCTAATTGAAACGGCAGCGAGGAAACTCGACGCTTCCAATATACACAAAATGATAATGATTATCATTCTTGTTTTGATTTTCGATCAGATGAGGCCCTGCGATGGCGAGTGAGCATCAGAGACATGCGCCAATCGATTTACCTTGGCGGAGGGATGGAAGCCTTGATTGTTGGAGTTGCCTGAGTTCGACAGCTGGGAAAAGCGCTTGTCCAGCGGTCTGGGAATAAATTCCCAGACTCAGAGCAAAAGCCCACTAAAGTGGGCTGCAACCCTAGCTAGTAGGCTGTTCAGTCCGTTTTAACGGACTTGAGCTTTGAGCCGTGAGGTTTAGCTCACGGCGGCAGAGCCAAGCCAGCCGCAAATTTATCGAACTCAGGTTGGAGTTTTATCAAGGGCGGGTGGAAGCGATCGCCTTCCAGCCCAGCTGCTCCTCGCCTCGGCTGATGCAAATAGCAGCACCAGCGCACGATAATCTGGATTCGGTAACGCTTGGGTAAGCCATTGAGCCAAATGCAGACTATTCCACTGATTCGTGGAGAAACCCAAGAGATCGTCTTCGCTGAACTTGTTCACCTCTCAGACAAAAACATCGAAGACTTTGACCAGTTCTGGCAGCCGCTACTGCTAGAATTTGATGAACCCGATGCAGGGTTGAGCTGGGAATTCAAACAGCGTCGAGCGGCGGAGCATGACAACTACGAGTGCTATGCCATCGAGTACAACAACTTGACCCAGGGGCTGCTGATGCTTGAAACCAAAAACCACTGGTCACAGTTTGATTGGGGAGAGCGGCTGATTTATGTCGAATGCGTAGTCACCGCACCCTGGAACCGCCGCATTCGTATTCAACGTCCGCCAGAGCTAAAAGGTGTTGGAACAGTTCTGATTGATTGGGCGCGTCAGCGTAGCCGAGACTTGGGATATCAGGGACGTGTAGGATTAGAGTCGCTGCCCGGAGCAGTGCGGTTCTACGAGGGTCTGGGAATGACGCGACTAGAGTTGGAGCCCCATGAGATTTTGGATCCAGACGAGAAGTTGCCTTATTTTGAATACAGAGTGCAGCGATCGCGCCAGGAGGTTGATGATGACTGAAGCAAATTTGAATGCTTTGCCTGCGCCTGGTAACGATATGGGCAGCTTGAAAGACACGGCATGGCTAGAAGCCTCAGCAGATGCAGAACTGGGAGCTGGCGGTGTTTTGGCGAATGGCTTCCAGAAACGAGGATGGATGAAGACCTGGCCGGAGCTAGAGACCCACTCGCACTATATGCAGATGCGATCGCTTGTCCTTCGAGGCTTCGACGCGATCCTGTGCGAAAGCGACCTAGGCGTGGGCTACCAAGCGGCCTCAGGCTGCGGCAAAAACCTGGTGTTTGAGCGGTTGTTTGAACCGGGTGATGCAGTCAAAGCCAAGCTCCTAGAGCTAGTAGAAGGCGAAAAGCTGGGGCCTCGGGTAGAGCTGACACCGGAACGCTCAGCGGTGATTCGATCAGTGCTTCAGGAAGTTTTGACGGCTGAGGATTGGGCCAAGATTGCCCAGGCTGCCGCTCAACAGGTGCAACAGCAAGTGATGGATTTATGTGTCGCCTAGCTATCACAACAATGAGCAAATATTAGCGAATGTTGTTGACGCTGCTAGCCGTTTTGGCCTTATTTATAGATGGAATGGATGGTGGTTTCGCCTTCTCTACCAAGGAGGCAATGCTCGACAAGGTGAAGGGCTTTAGGGGCTACCTTCCAGCCCAATACGCTGCTTCTGGCCTCTGCGGATGCGGATGGCTGTCTGGGTCTTTAGCGGAAAGGCTGCCTTTTGGCTCAAGGGATTGAGATCAAAGCTGAGGGATTCTCAGCATTGGCTTGGCACCCTTCGGAGTGTTCTTTGCTGCTGGTGGGCAAGGGGAGATTGGACGATCTGGAAGGCAGCTCCTTCTGGGCAAGGCTTTGGCTAGAGGCGCTCTGCTTACCTAAGGGCTGAGCTATCCTGTGCTGCGTCTCTGCTCACTGCTACACCCTTATTCGGGCTTATTTTATGTCGCGAGGGAGCCTCTGAATGTATTTTTTCTCGGTACGAGCTGCCTTGTGTCTAAGGCAACTCGTCTCTTGAACCTTGCCAAAAGGTTCGTTGATATTTTGTACCGTGAAGTGATCGCCCGAAAAACTCGGCCGAGCAGTCGGAGCAGCATAATATTTAGAACAATTCTGATATATTCCCGAGGATATATGAGAAATTCTGGTTATCGTCCTTTTTCTGGGAAGATACACCAAAAAATTCTGTCTAATAAGTAGTTCTGCGAG
This sequence comes from uncultured Pseudanabaenaceae cyanobacterium, assembly GCA_938021205.1. Lineage (GTDB taxonomy): Bacteria > Cyanobacteriota > Cyanobacteriia > PCC-9006 > JAAUQQ01 > JAAUQQ01. Next base: position 2,308 of record CALIGI010000239.1, on the reverse strand, counting down.
GAAGCATCAATGCAACGTTCGGCAGTCCTAAGCGGGCGACAAACACAACGCGATCGGGCTCAGCTGCGCGGCCGACTTGATGGACGTAAGTTACAGTCGCCAGTCCCCGCAAAAGACGAGTTGATAACATGGTTGCAGACGTCGATTCATGTCGATGATGTATCCGATATTGAAGTTCTCAACCTAAACAACTTCCTGCGAAATACAGGACAAATTAATCTAACCGCTGATGAGCGTTTACGACAACTTGCCATATTTCTCGAACCGAGTCTCAGCACGCCGCAGCCGCGTGCGTGGCTGGCGCTCGACCGTGTGTATGCACATGCCGTAACGCTTGCACCTGAATCTTTGTGGCTTCACCATTCGCGTGGGCTATCTGCGAAATTCTGTGCCGAGGGTCTATATCGTCCGAACGAGGCAACGACTTTACGTCGCATTTTGAACGCGGCGTGGGATGCGGGAAACAAAGCCCATTTCATTGATTCGACAGAACCTGACGTGATCTACTTACTGGGTTCACTGGCCTACATAGATCCGAACCGTACGCTCGACGAATCCTTGAAGTTCTTCGATGCGGCTATTGCGAACGGCCCAAAGCACCAGTGGTCGCTACTCTACCGTGCACATTGCCTTCAAGATTTGGAGCGATGGCCGGACGCAGCGGTAGCATACGACAATGTGGACCCAGCGTACTTCGTGGGACGACTGGCATGGCGATACGAATTGCTACTGGAGCAAAAGGCGTACTGCATCTTCCGATCTGGCGACTACCCTAAAGCGATAGCACAGTTCGACAGGTTGTTGAATCGTTGGATCACCGATCCAAAACTGGGTTTTGGAATGACCGGTATTCATCTATCCGAAGTCGCCACCAGCGAATTCCATGACCAGCTCTCGACTCGCTACAATCAACTACTAAAACATGAAGATTGGACTTGGCTAGGCAACGTCAATTTAGCTTCAATACTCGCAGAACAAACGGCTGAATCGGAGTGCTCAAATTAGTCGTGCGCCGTGGATGTTCAACTCTTCGCACCCGGTTATCCTTAACTTTAGAGAGTTGGGAGTTCTATTGCTTGAGGATGATAGGATCATTGACATTCAGCTTAAATAAGGAGGCGTATTCTTGAGTATTTATGCTCGTCAGTCTTCTCCATTGGCCGAGATTCTTGCAAAACTTCTTGAATATACATCTATTAACTCTGAATTAAAGCCCAGTTTACGAGACGGAATCTCGACAGATGAAATTGTATCAAAGCTTAAGTCTTTCCCATTTCATATACCTGTAGAGGTTGAAGAACTATACGAATGGCATAATGGAACAGCTCCTGAAATAGGATTTTTCAAAGGCTATTCATTTCTGCCATTAGAAGATGCATTAATTATAAGAGAGCAATGGATGAGGTGTAACGGAGATTACATAGTTTATGAACCAGAGTTATTGCCATTATTCGAGTTTGAAGGTGAGTATTACTGTGTAGAATGCAATATTGAAAAGCAGAATAAAGCACCAATTTGGAGGGTTTATCATGATAGCTCCAAAGTGTATGACAGTCTCACAGCAATGTTATTAGCACTTGTAGAGTGTTATGAGACGGGAGCATATCGACCAACTCTGAAGTTTTACGATTCAGAACATAGTTATATTGAGACTATAATTGACGAGAGAAAAGCTGGTGAGATTAAGCTAAAGCACAATCCTATACGTCAAGGTATATTTGACTATCCTTAGTATGAGTGGTGCAGCTCACCGTAGGGAGACTAATAATCACAAATCTTGGTGTACTTAACTTTAGTTTTGGAGCAGATGTGAAGGCTCAAGCATCGGGCTTCGTTATTGAATAGTTTCATACCGCTTAACTTTACCGTTAAATCACCAAGGATGACCTGAAGCTGGTCAACAGCCAACTCCAGGTCATCCTCAAGATGAACAGCTATAGTGCGACACGCCGCCAACGTTAGAAAACGCCTTAGGCTTTAGACGATAGTATTTATCTTCCACATCTTGTGATTGTTCATCATAGGGATAGCTGAGTACTTCTTGCAGCTCTTTAACTAAGCTATAGTCACCCTGCATGGCTTGTTCATAGGCAGGAACAACCAACCACTCGCGCCAGGCATATTTGGGATTAGTCTGTTTCATCTTTGTTGATATCTCAGCCAAATCGCAGCCCTTAACCACAAGGCCGCGCCAGCTTTCTAGCCAAACTTGCCATTGCTCATCGAGTTGCTGTGAAATTTCACCATAGAAGCTCTTTTTCAAAGCTGAGAAATCATCTGGAATGCTGGATAACTCACGGAAGAAAAT
>CALIGI010000238.1 GCA_938021205.1 uncultured Pseudanabaenaceae cyanobacterium | reverse complement strand
TGGCAAAACTCAACCCCAGCCCAGGGACCCACGGAAAACACGCACTGTCTAGTATGGGCACAAAAGCTAGAAATAGCCTGTAAATGCAGCTAAAAGAAATCTAAAAACTGCATACTGCGCTCAGAAATTAGACTTTTGTGCTGACTGAATCTATTGCGGACATGGCATGCCATGTCCCTACATGGACAATATCATTATGGTTGTTCTTGCAACTGCTGCATCAACCAATTCGCCGCCGCTGTATTTGTCTCAGTCTCTAGCCGCTCGATCGCCTGCTCCACCAACCCCAGCGGCAACCCAGCTAAAACCCGCGATTCCTCAATCACCTCATAGCTCCCTCGCTCCGCCAAACCAAACCCAAACAACCGTCGCCCCTTAACATCAATCACCCAATACTCAGAAATTCCCAAACTGGCATAGAGCTGCTTCTGCTCATCCAAATCCAAACTCAACGTCGTATCCCCAATCTCCCCCACCAAATCCGGCAGGCGATGGCGAGTTGTACTAATCCGCCGAGGCTCACCCGGCTGCCACCGAGGAATATCATCACCGCGATACAGCACCAGATCTGGCGCACAGGCTTGAACGTCTGGCTTCTCAATTAGGCAACGGCCATAGGATTGCAACACCTCCTCTGGATGCAGCATCGCCCACAGGAAAAAAATAGCCGTCATAAAATCACTGAAAGCAGCGTGATTCGGACCTTCTTTCCCCATATTCGCCCACAGCCAGCCATCATTAAACGAAATTTTTTGGCAATCTAAATCTGTGTCATCTCGCAACGCCACATAGTCCTGCCAAGTCGCGCCATGGCGTTGCAAATCCAGCGCTTGAGCAGGTGACGTATTTCGAGAGCGTTCCAACGAGATTGTCATCGTAATAGCCCTAGGGCTAGGAGACCATTAGACCTCTTGCATAACTCTCTGGCCCTCTCCCTAAATCCCTCTCCCAAGTTTGGGAGAGGGACTTTCAAACTCCCCTTCCCCCAGCATTGGGGGCAAGGGGTTGGGGGATGGGGGCCAGATTTGCCTTCTTACAAGATGTCTATTTCATAGGCCCATCATATCGCAACAAAAAACCGGACCTCCCCAAGGAAGCCCGGCCATCAGTCAAATTATCAGCCAACCAAACGATTAGCTCACCAGCAACCGCTTACACAGCAGCCAGCTCACGCTCACCCGCAGGGCGCTTACTGTTGCGAATGCCATCGATCGCCGCCGCATAATCAGGAGCCTTAAACACAGCAGAACCAGCAACAATTGCATTAGCACCCGCTTCCAACACCTGCCAGGTATTGCCAGGCTTGAGGCCACCATCAACCTCAATCCAAGGATCAAGACCACGCTCATCACACATCTTGCGCAGAGCAGCCGTCTTCTGAACCGCAGAAGGAATGAAGCTCTGACCACCAAAGCCAGGGTTCACACTCATCAGCAGCACCAAATCGCATAGCTCCAGCACATGCTCAATAATGCTCAGGGGCGTGCCGGGGTTCAGCACCACACCTGCCTGCTTGCCCAACTCCTTGATTTGACCCAAGGTGCGGTGCAAGTGGGGAGAAGCCGTGTGCTCAGCATGGACGGAAATGATGTCCGCACCGGCTTTAGCAAAGTCAGCCACATACTTCTCAGGCTCGACGATCATCAAGTGAACGTCCAAAGGCTTCTTGGTGTGGGGGCGCACCGCCTCGACAATCATGGGGCCAATGGTGATGTTGGGCACGAAGCGACCATCCATCACATCAACGTGAATCCAGTCTGCACCGGCTTTATCAACCGCACGAATTTCTTCACCCAACCGACCGAAGTCAGCCGATAGAATTGAAGGGGAGATGGCGATGGACTTGTCTGATTGGGTCATGGCGGTTGTTCCTCTCTAATTTCCTGCAGCCTGGAATACTAATAAGTCTATCAAAATGTGTAGGTTCCTTTACGACTCCCGCCGTTTCTTTATGCTAACCATTGGGCTCACCTCGATCCTCCCTATGGTTCTAGCCCAACATTCTCGTCCCGTCCAGGCTCAAACGGAGCCTCCTGTAAGGGATGTCGCCAATGTGAAGCTGCCGAAGGGACAACCATTTCTGGGTCCCGCAGGCATTGACGCCCAGGTTTTGCACCAGTCGCCCTACAACCTCCTGGGCCGCAAAATCGCCATTGGCCAGGTGGAGCCCGGTCGCCCCGGCCTGTTTGGTTATGACAAAAATATTGCTACGGGCGTCCAGGGACTCCAGCTTGCGGGGATTTTCTTTCGCGATCGCCTAGTCGAACCCAACACCTTCGTTGATGCCCATGCCCACGGCGTCGCCTCCTTTATGGTGGGCCGAGGCAAAATTACCCGAGGCGTGGCACCCGCTGCCAGGCTCTACTCCGCCGCCATGGGCTCCCGCCAGTTTCGCGGTGGCCAACCCGAGGAATGCCTCACCGTGGCTAATGTGGCGCGGCAAAATAGCGAAGACGTGCGAGCGATTAACCTCAGCTTTGGCGAATCGCTGCGGCTGGACAAACGCGATCGCCCCATCCTCGACGGCAACGCCCACCTCACCCAATGCATCGACTGGCTCGCCCAGGAATACAACAGCCTCTTCACCGTTGCGGGCAACCAAGGCAAAGGCGGCATCCCCATCCCCACGGACCATTACAACGGCGTCACCGTTGCCTACACCAAAGCCGATGCTGATCCATTAAAAGGGGGAATCTACAACAAAGTAGACTTTGCCAACCTGGGAGACGAACTCCCCGGCGTGGCCTACCGCTTCATTGGTAAAGAGCGCAATTTAGATCGTCGCAGCTCCGTCAGCATTGTGGCACCGGGGCGAAAGCTCAAGGCCCTATTGCTCAATGGCCGTGAGCGAGAGCTAAGTGGCACTAGCTTTGCAGCGCCTCAAGTGACGGGAGCCGTGGCACTGTTGCAGGAATATGGCGATCGCCGTATCAACAACCTCCTCCAGGCTAAGTCTCTTCGAGCAACTGACTCCATCCCAACTAATGCCCCCTGGAGCCTTAGCTCCCGCCGCCACGAAGTCATGAAAGCGGTCTTGCTCAACGCCAGCGACAAAATCAAAGATCCACAAACCGCTCTGGGCACCAGGGGCAACCGCCTCGGCATGACCAAAACGATCCTGGGTCAAAATAACCAGGACTGGCTCGCTTCCCGCGCCCACTACAGCAAAGACATGCCCCTGGATCCGCTCTTCGGTGCAGGTCAGCTCAACCTCCGCCGCGCCTATCAACAATTCAGCGCTGGGCAATATCGCCCTGACGATGCCCAGATTCCCCTACAGGGTTGGGACTACAACAGTGTGGGCCTGGGCCAGGACTTGGACAACCTTTCCACCTACCGAGACTATCCTCTCAGTGAAATCCTCCAGTGGGGGAGCTACCTCGCCGTGACCCTAGCCTGGGATCGCAAAATTGAGCTACTCGATCAAGATAATGATGGAAAATATAGTGTGGGCGATCGCTTCCAAGATCGTGGCCTCAACAACCTCAATCTTTACCTGATTCCCGCTGACGAAACCAGCACTAGCAAGAGCATTTGGGCGTCTAATAGCAAGGTTGATAGCGTCGAGCATATCTTCCATCGTATTCCCAAGACAGGTCGATATAAGTTGCGTGTGCAATTTGAGATGCAAGTCAATACGCCCAGCCAGGATTACGCGATCGCCTGGTGGGGGGCACCGGCAACGCCGTAGGAACCAGAATTTATGACACCCATGATTTGACTCGCTCCCCCTTTCCAAGGGGGTTGGGGGGATCTCGCTATGGCAAACCCAACAGCCGATCCCCCTCAAATCCCCCTTGGGAAGGGGGAAGGTCTAATTTCGTTCTTGGTTCCTTAGCCTCTACAAGATCTCTCTAGCGATCGCCGCCTTTGCGCATGTTGCGAAGGTCCTGCATGGAACTGCCCACGCCTTGCACCACGCCCCGGCCAATCAAGCCAATGCCGCGCCCCACCACTTGGGTCAAAACATAAACCACTGCTGTTCCGGCCCAGCGAGTAACGACTTCAACCCTGGGAGCGACAGCATCCCGTACTTCCAGGGCCAGCGTCACCACTTGCTGGAAGGAACTCAACTTCGCCATTTCCATACGGCGCGGTGCATAGACCGAAGATTTTGAAATGCCGCCCATGTCGCCTTCTTCTAGGGACTCGCTGAAATGCAACAACCCGTAGCGGCTCTCGTAAATGTCTTGTGCTTCTTGGAACAGCAACCCTACCCGATATTTCCAAGAGAGGTTATTGCGGAACTTTTCGATCTCCCTGGTGGAGAGCAGGCGCTTGTCGTAAAAGCTCTGTTTAATCACATCCACGTCGGCAAAGTTATTCAGCAGGGGCTGGACTACGCCATTGGCCATTTGCAAGAGCAGGTTCTCGCTGAGCAATACCAGCCGCGTCATGGCCTCCGGCGATTCCGGACGATAGTCCACGCCATCAATGGTAACGGGGGTGCCAAACAGCAGCGTTGAGAACAGCATCTCTACGCCGGGAACATGGTTAAAGATTGCCGACTTTATTACAGGTTGCTCCTGCAACAAAGTCGGCATTAGCTCTACTGATTCGTTGGTTACGCCATCGCTGATGACTAGGGTTGAATATTTGCCGAGGAAGTCTCCCAGGGCTGTGGTCCACCAGTCTGTGAGGAGGGGCGATCGCCGATCCAGCAACTGCTCCGGCTCCAAATTCGACAAGCGCAGATCTGTGAGCAAATCTCCCCAGCAGCGCATTACAATGCTTAGCAGCTCCTGCCGCTTGCCCTGGTTGAGAATGTCAATTTCCTGAGGGTCACCCGTCAGATTCACTAAGCCCGGCGGCATGCGAAGACTAACTTGATTGAATAGTAGTGCCTGCAACTCCCGTCCCGCTGTTTTTGAACGGAGATTGGGCTGAGGCGTCATGGCCGCTTGCCCGACTGCTAGGCTTTCGCTATTCGTATTCGCTCCGGTCGTCCCAATGACTGCTCCCCCCATTGAACTGCCCACTCTGCCAATGGTCCTTTCACCGCTCGGGCCGACAAAGCCACCCACGGCTGCGACCGAATCGGAACTGGCCAAGCGACCTCCAGAATCTTCCCAGGGATTTTTTAGGGGCACTGACGAACTGCCCTCCAGCTCCCAGGGTTGGGAATCGGCAATTTGGCATAGGGCGCGATCGGCCCGGCTGGAGAAGCGCGTCAGCAGCCAGCGCGTGGCCCGAAGCTCCCGTTGGGCACCGTCTAGCCAAAGCTTTTCTGCCCAAGAGGCTGTTTCTCGCTGACGTTGCAAAGCGTGGAGTTGCTCATCCACCTGGACCATGCCCGATGCAACCTGGCCGCTCCATAAGCCCAGGCGAGGAATTTGCTGACGTATCAAGGGAGCTTGGGGCCGTTCCGGCAGGGTCCAAACTTCGTAGCCCCGCTGCACTTGGAACAGCGCCTCCACCAATTCATCCAGGGAACGTGCCCTGGACCAATAGCCTGCCATGGACTGACGACGACACCACAACCCCAGAGTCGCCGGATGCTGATGCTCCAAGCCCAGCAGCGGTAAATCTGGCAGATTCCGTTGAAAAATCTCGATCGCCTGGGCAGCCCCCTCCAATCCCAGGGACTCAACTGCAAAATTCAAATTCAAAATCACCACATCGAGCGGCAGTAGTCCAGCCAAACGCTGCTGCTCAACGAAATCAGCTGCTTCTTTCAGGTTCTCCACCAGGGAGACTGCCCGCACCGATTCTTTTGCTGCCAAAGCCGCCTCTAACCCCAATCGAAAAATGGGGTCACCGTCCACGAGCAATAAGTTGAGAGGGCGAGGGGCCATAGCAGTGGGGGGGAGGCATTCGCCTAAATCCCCCACAGATTAGCATCCGGTTTCGCGATCGCCCATGGCCGATCAAATCTACCCTTGATAGTGAACTCATCATTGGGATTCTCTTTCGCAGAAATCGCCTAAATGCTAGCGATTCAAGATATCCCGCAACCGCACATCCGGCGTTGGAGTTCCAGCCGGAGCCGGTTTCGGTGCGGGGGTTTTTAGGGGAGAAGCAGGCTTGACCACTTCAGCGGGCTTAGCATTGGGATCTTCAATGATGTTGCAGACAATCAACCGCTGGCTCATGGACTTAATCCAACCGCCCCCCCAAGCATCGGGAATCCCCGCAGGCTTCACTGGTCTTAGAGGCAAATGGCCATCGGGAGCGGTCACAGTGGAGATGAAGTCTACAGGACCCAACCAGCCAATGCGGTCTTCAAACTTCGTCACATCATCAAAGGTCTTGCCATTCATCTTCAACCAAATATTGGCCTGGGTGCTGAGGCCAAATTCGCCATTACTGGAACGAACCCAGAGGTGATCGACACTGCGTAGGGTTTTGCAGGAGAGCTTGCGAATATCATCGGTAATCAGGTAACCACGCCCGTATTGATTCGCTGACTTGAGCAAAATGCTACTGGTGAGACGATTGGCTTTCTCCCACTTGCCTTCTGCGAGGGCACCGCTGAGTTGTTCCATCTCGGTCACCGCAATGGCGACTTCAGCGGGAGCATCAACTTGGACTGGCGAAACTTCTAAGCTGGCAGGGCCTGATGCCACCGAATAGAATGCAGGAGCCACCGAAAGCAAAGTCGTTGAAAGCAGCGCAGCGCTAAGCATAGGAGAATCAGTAGAGTATCTGGTTCAGGTGACGACAAAGACACCTCAAAAGATGCCTCATCTAGATTGGGCTGAAGTGTATCATTTCTCGTCAGAATTGACAGGCTCCCAGGCGGAATAGTGGAGAACAGGAGGCTGCCCCCCCAAGAAAGGAGTGGCCGGGTTAGGTCGGGTCGGGGTTAGAGCGCTAAGATCAGCTCTAGGCGATCGCCTATCCTCTGCCATCTGCTACCGTTTCGAGCGGTTGAATCTGCCTGTGTTTTTCTCCGTCGTTATCCCCACCTATAATCGCAAGCCCATTCTGGAGAAGTGCCTGCGGGCGCTGGAGCAGCAAAATAGGAGCGATCGCTACTCTAACTACGAGGTGGTGGTCGTAGACGATGGCTCCACCGATGGCACCGTGGACTGGCTCAAGTCCAGCAACGAATTTCCCCATGTGCGTTTATTCGAGCAAGCCCATGGCGGTCCCTCGGCAGCACGAAACTACGGCGTCAACGAGGCCAAGGGCGACACGATCATCTTTATTGATAGTGATCTGGTGGTGACGCCCTTATTCTTGGAGAGCCATGCCCAGGCGCTGTATGAGGCCCAGGCAGAGACGGGAGGTGACCAGTTTTTTACCTATGGAGCAGTAATTAATACAGCGAACTTTGAGGAGCCGACAGCAGAGCCTTACAAGATTACGGACTTTTCAGCGGCATTTTTTGCAACCGGAAATGTGGCGATCGCCCGTCACTGGCTGATCGAAGCAGGACTCTTTGACACGGGCTTCCAGCTCTATGGCTGGGAAGACCTGGAGCTAGGTGTCCGCCTCAAGAACCAAGGCTTGAGGTTAATAAAATGTCCCGAAGCCGTGGGTTATCACTGGCATCCTGCCTTCACGTTGGAACAAATCCCGCAACTAATTGACCAGGAAATCCAGCGGGGGCGCATGGGGGTGTTGTTTTATCAAAAGCATCCCACTTGGGAAGTGAAGATGATGATCCAGATGACCTGGATTCATCGTGTTTTGTGGGGCGTGCTGTCCTTGGGTGGGCGGCTGAATGAACGCACGATGGCTCCGCTACTGCAATGGTTGATTGATCGAGGTAAGCCGAGTTTGGCTTTGGAAGTGGCGCGGGTTTTCCTCAACTGGTACAACGTCCAAGGGGTTTATGCAGCCTATCGGGAGCAAAGCATCGTGTAATGAAATGACTCAAATATGAATTTTGCACTGCTGTAGCATGAAACGAGACGGACATTGTTTGATGAGAGCTGTTTTCAAGACCAGGCCCCATTTCTCCTGCGCTCAAGGCTTTGCTTTGTCTAAAGCCCAATTAGAAGGAGGACAGTTTTTCTGTGAGCATTGATACATGAATTAACCTCTTTTTAAAGGAGATTAGATCCATTCAGTCAGATATCCGAAGCCATATTCCGTCCAAACCGCATAAAGTCGAAGGAATAGCAGTATAAGTTTGCATTCACACCTAAAATCCCCTCTGGTTCTATCTATCATCGGAACATTAGCAAATATGCACCATTATGATGATTGACCCTCAGCCCACCGCTGCCGCTTCGTACAGCCGCACCTTGATTGCTCGGGGATGTCCACCGCATTTAGCCGCAATTGTGGGAGAAATTTTGGCTCAACGAGGGGGAGAGACGAAGCCCACCCCCCAGGAACAAGTACTCATTGATAGGGCCTATGCCTATCTCAAGTCTTAAAACCACCTGCATAAATACCATCATTGGAATTAGAGGGTAAATAAGCTTGCAACAGTTCTCTGGCTTCATAGAGCTGTTTTAAACAAAGACGAGCGCTAGATTGCATTGTTTTTAAGTCTGTGCCCGTTTCCATGCGTTGCAACTGCGCCATTGTTTGTTCAATCGCGTGAGAAATTTTTTGTAACTGCTGAGGTGTAAGTGAACTAGTAGGCATGCAGGAACTCCCATCATCGAAATCTGGATGTTCCCTGAGTTTTGAGTGCTTTTATTTCACGAGTAGAGAATAATAAAGCAGCTCCATTTTCATATGTTTTGAGAGCTTTATCTGTGAGCTCCGTCATACCAAGCCCTCATGCTAGAGAATCTTCACATTTCGGTAGGTTCTTGGGCTTTTGCCCCATTTATAGCCCCAAAAAATATCTATGGATTGATAGCAACTCTGTACTCATTTTCGGGTACCCATCGGTTCAGGGAGTGACTTGCACAGGAGGTGCTTCTGAGGGTGGAGTGGGCGCTTGAAGAGAAGGGGCTTGGCTAATGAAAGGGGTATAGCGACCACCGAGGGCTTCCACGATGGTCTGGGTATTCGACTCCATCATGGTGCGGTAGGAGTCGCCGGAGCTGCCAGGGGCTCCGATGGAGTCGGAATACAGCGCAGGTTGGGCTAATTCCACCCCGGCCTCATCGGCCACGGTTTGAATCAACTGGGGATTGATCGTAGTCTCAGCAAAAATGGCGGGGACTTGGCGAGTTTTGATTTCACGGACGAGGTTTTGCACAGTTTGGGCGCTGGGCTGTTCCTCGGTGCTGATGCCAATTAGAGTGCCGAGCATCTCCATTTCATAAGCCGTTGTGTAGTACTGAAAAGCGTCGTGGGTGGTGACGAGGAGACGTTTTTCCTCAGGAATGGTCTGGATTTGGCGGGAGATCCAGGTGTCTAAATCGGCCAGTTGAGAGTTGAGGGTTTGGGCATTGGCGATGAAGATGGCTTGGTCGGCAGGGGAGAGGTCGATCAGGGCGTCGCGGATGGCATTGACCATAGCGATCGCGTTGGTCACATCGCCCCAAACATGGGGATCAAGCTGCTTCTGCCCTGCTTTGCTCATTTCCAAAGCATCAACAACCTCACCCACAGGAATATGGAGGGCATCTTGGCTCCCCGCTTCTAATAGACGAATGAGTGCAGGCTCTAGATTAAAGCCGTTGTAGAGTACAAGGTCAGCCTTCTCTAAGGCCTTGATGTCATTGGGGACGGGCTCGTAAATGTGGGGATCATCGCCAGGGCGGAGGATGCTGGTGAGGTTAATGGTTTCTCCAGCAATATCTTCGGTCAGGTCCGCGATGATGGTGCTGCTGGCAACGACACTGGGGCGAGGGTCAGTGCTGGCTTCGGTTTCTACGGGGGTGCAGCCTGCTAGGACTAGGCCCAAGCTAAGCCAAACGCTAGTTCCCAGGGCCGCTGCGATTTTACGAAGGGAGGGCAGGGAGGTGGGACTAGAAGGATGGGCCATTACAGGGAGCACGAGGATTATGAATTGATTTTCATAATTGTTTCAGAATTTGGACGTCACGATGGTTGGGACAGCCGAGCTGCGAGTTCGGTTTGTACCCATTGGGCAGAGGCCGGGGCCAGGAGGACGCCGTTGCGATAGTGGCCTGTGGCGAGGAGAACGTTGTCATAGTTTTCGAGGGGCTCCAGTATTGGTGCCGGGCGGCCCTCGGGGCGGGGGCGCAGGCCGGACCAACTGTGCAGGATTGTGGCATCAGCTAGGGCGGGGCAAAAACTGAGGGCGGTTTGCCAAAGCTCGTCGAGGCGGGCTTGTTTCAGTTCGGGTGGGTTGCCCGCATTGTCGGGGAGTTCGACGGTGGCTCCAATCCAGTATTCGTTGGGATGGTCTGGGCTGACGGGGGCGATGTGGAGGTCCTGACCGTTGATGACGGGCTGGGGGGTGGAGCTGAGGGGCTGGGGCAGGCGGACGTGGAGGGCTTGGCCAAGGACAGGGCGAATGTCGAGGCTTCGGCTATGCTCAGCCTCCAAGATTTGTGCAGGTTCAACAACCGATTGGAGTTTTTGGACTAGTTGGGTTGAGCCAAGACCTGCGGTGAGGATAATCTGGTCGGCTTTGAGGGATTGCTTTGCCCAGTGAAGGGTCTGGCAGTGGTGTTTGGCGTTGGTGGTGGGGCTGCTGGTGAAGTGGTTGATGTCAGCATCGAAGTGGAATTGGACGCCGTGAATTTGAGCCGCTTGGACGAGGGCCTGGGTTAGGGTCTGGGGATGGAGCTGGCGATCGCGCGCCGAATACACTGCCCCAATGACGCCTGGATGCTGCACCTGGGGATAACGCTCTACCAGTTCTGCTGGACTTAAAACCTCCAGCGGCAACTCCTGCTTCGCTCGCACTTCAGCCAGTCGCTCCCAGCCCACCATGTCGTCCCCTTCAAAGCAGAGTCGCAGTAGACCGTTTTGGTTAAAAGGAATGGACTGCCCCGTGATGGCTTCTAGCTCAGGAACTAGCGTTTCATAACGCTCCAGCCCGGCCCAGCAGCGATGCCAGCGGCGGCCTTTCTTCTTATGGCTGATGACGCCCATGAGGACACCCAGGGCTGCGCCGGTTGAGCCTTGGCCGGGTTGTTGGCGATCTAGGACGGTGATTTTGAAGCGAGAATCCTGACTGAGTTCATAGGCCGTGAGGGCTCCGATGATGCCGCAGCCAACGATGGCAATGTGAGGAGGAGTATTTGGCAACGTCTTTAACTAGGCTGCGTTGTCAGGGCTAATCTGTCGCATTAAGAAATCTAGAATGCGATTGGTACGGTCCATATGAGCTTCAAAGCTGCCTTTCATGTGTTGCATCTCAGCGATGAAAATCCTCATTTCCTTTTTGAATTGCTCTAAATCTTCTTTATAGCTGTGCATCTGTTCACCCAGATTCAGCACCATCTGGGTAATGCTCGTGACCTCACCATCCAACTGCTGCTGAACTTGGCCTAGGCGGAGATCAAAGCCGTCCATGCGCTGATCTAGTTTTTGGACTTGATCCTCGACTTGCTGGACCTTGTCTTCAACCTGTTGGACTTTGTTCTCTACTCTTTGAACTTTATCCTCAATCTGCTGGACTTTGTTCTCAACCCGTTGGACCTTATCTTCAACCTGTTGGACTTTGTCTTCGACTCGCTGAACGTCGTCGCGAACCTGCTGAAACTGACCGCGATTTTCTTGAATAAAGTCTGTCAGGAGCGTTTCAATGCAATCGAGTCTCGTTTCAGTGGTCATCGCATAGCTCCTTCGGCAGTTGCTCCTATTCTAATGGCATTAGTACAACAGTGCTTAAAGTAAAAAGAAGCCTGGGCGATCGCCCAGGCTTCTTTTTACAGCAATTTAATTCCACCTGAGTTCGGCAGCCGACAAAGCGACCTCATCCTCTAACCCCTTCTCCTAAGGGAGAAGGGGAACCAAACGCAAAACAGTCTTTTCAGAGCCTTTCATTTTCCCCTCTCCCTAGGGAGAGGGGCTAGGGGTGAGGGCAGCTTAGCTCTGTCGAACTCAGGTTAATTCCGCTTCAGATGAGGTTATTTAACCTTCATCAGCCTCAGCAGCAGCGATGGCGACAGCAGGCTCTTCGTCTCCGCCACCCATATTGAAGGCGACTCGTAACAACGGTGGAGCAACAAAGGTCGTGGCAATGACCATGACGATCACCGCTGCATTGAGGGAATCGCTCAAGGCTCCGCTAGCCGCACCCACACCTGCAAAGACCAAGCCGACTTCGCCGCGAGGAATCATGCCCACGCCGATCGCAACCTTGTTCACATCGGACTTGCCGACGAGAGCGAAGCCAGTGACGACCTTGCCCACAATGGCGACAGTGACTAGGAACGCCGCGATAATCAAGCCTTCACGGTTAGAAGGCACAGTGGGGTCAAGAACAGATAGGGCGGTTTTAGCACCCACACTGATAAAGAAGATGGGTACCAGCAGATCAGCGATGGGCACCACCTGTTCTTCCAGCTCGTGACGCTTCTCGGTTTCACCCAGGATTAAGCCTGCTGCGAAGGCACCGAGAATGGCTTCCAGGTGGATGATGGCTCCCACGTAGGCCAAGAGCAAGGTCACGATCATGGCTGCAATAATCAACTGACCGCGAGTTTTGAGCTCTTTGACAACGCTGATGAAGTAAGGCGCGAGGAGGCGTCCAATGACGATGGTGCCAATCAAAAAGGCAGCGGCACTAAAGAGCAACAGCGCGACATTCTCAAGCTTGACTTCGCCGGTTTTGGCGAGGCTGGCGACCACGGCCAAGACCACGATGCCCAGGATGTCATCCAGGATGGCGGCACCAATGATGATTTGGCCTTCCTTGGAGCTGAGCTGTCGTAGCTCGGACAGGACCTTAGCGGTGATGCCGATGCTGGTGGCGGTCAGGGCTGCCCCGGCAAAAATGGCGGGAATCAGGTCCATTTGAAAGAACGCCAGCAGGCCCAGAGTGCCGAGGGCGAAGGGCGTCACCACACCAACGACAGCAACGATCGCTGCCTGGGGACCCACCTTGATTAACTCTTTGAGATCCGATTCGAGGCCAATTTCAAACAGCAGCAGGATCACGCCCATTTCGGCCAAGACCGAAATCACCTCGCTCTGGGCCGAGAAGACCTCAGCCGCTTGGGAGGCCTGGAGCCCTGCGGTTTGTTGCAGAATTTGAATGATGACTGAATCGGCAGCAGTGGCACCGGATTCGGGGAAGACCAGCAGGTGCAGGGCGGAGACGCCAACAACAACACCACCGACCAATTCTCCGAGGACTGGAGGAAGGTTAATGCGGGCACAAATTTCGCCGCCGACCTTACTGGCGAGAAAGACCACAATCAGACTAAGGAGCACCCCAGCCAAAATAAGGGGGGCTGTTTCTCCATCGCTTTCAGCAGCAGCTTCAGCGAGGAAGAGGGGGATGGGGGGAAAGCCCAATGCGGCCAAGCTAAAGCTCGGAAACAGGTGGGTAAATATTAAATCGGGCATGGAGAGGGCGGCTTACTGTGCACATTGACTAATTTTCTACCATTGCAGGCATTAGGCATAGACTACCCAGCTACCGACATGGGAGACCGTTCCAACTGAACAGCGATCGCAGCTCAATAAAAACGGACCCAAGGCTGGCAAAGGCTCGGGGCCATTTTGACAGGCTTTGGGTCCGTTGGGACGTTGCTTTTGTAACTGTGCTCAGTAATTAAACGTTGGAGAACGGTAAGTCGTTGCTCCTACGAAGAGGTAAAACAGCCTAAGCAAAGACGCGGTGTTGGAGGGAGGGCATTTGGCGGCGCACCTGGCTGAGGCGACCGGGATCGATTTCGGCGATCGCTACACCGGGCTCACTCCCAGCATCAGCAAGAATCACGCCCCAGGGATCGACGATCATGGCATGGCCATGGGTTTGGCGGCGATCGTAGTGAATGCCGGTTTGGGCCGGGGCAATCATATAGCAGGTGTTTTCAATGGCGCGGGCCTGGATCAGCACCTGCCAGTGGTCCTTGCCGGTGTAGGCCGTGAAGGCAGCAGGCACAAACAGCACCTCAGCTCCCGTCTTGGAGAGATGGCGGTACAGCTCAGGGAAACGCACGTCATAGCAAACGGACAGGCCAATTTTGCCAAACTGCTCGGAGTCATAGAGCTTGGGCAGGCGACGACCGGGAACCACGGTAGTGGATTCCTGGTACTTGTAGCCGTCGGGGATATCCACATCAAAGAGATGGACCTTCTCATAGCGGCTTAGCTCCTGGCCATCAGGGCCGATGAGCAGCGCCGTATTGTGGACTTGACCGGATGCCACGGGAACGGGGAAGCCACCACCCAGGAGCGTCACCTGATAGCGTTGGGCCATCGTCCGGAGGAACTTCTCTGTTTGATCAGAAATTTCCTGAGCACGCTCAATCTTGTCCTGCTCCTCGCCCATATAGGCGAAATTTTCGGGTAAGCCGATCAGCTCCGCCCCTCGGCGCACCGCCAAATCGATGAGTTCTTCAGCATGATCCAGATTCTTTTCGACATCTGGAAGGCTTGTCATTTGCAGAGCTGCGGCCAGGTAAGACTTCATAGATGGGATGTAGGCGGGCAAAGAGACAGTCATAGCAAATTCAAGCGAAAATTTAGAGAGTCCTGGCGGTAGCGCTATTGGCTCTAGGGTTCACCGGAAGGCGCTGAGAAGCTCAGGGAAATCTAAAATTTATTGGAAGCTTGGGGACTTTTTAGGGCGATGGTGCGACCTGGAAGTTTTGCTACTACCAAAATATTAAGCTGTGGGGAGCCTGGGAAGTTGTTTTGAAAGAGAGATTAAGGGAATGGCGCGATCGGCTCGATTGGAGCAGCTAGCAAATTTGCTATGCGGTGAGTTTAGTAATCAGACCCAGGCCTTAGACAGTCCAGCTTGGTTCGTGAATCTGCGACTGTGGCAGAAGCGGACTCCGCTCTTTGGGGAAGACAGCATCACTTTGTTTCTAGAGCAGGCACCAGCCCTCAAGCTTGACCAGCCCTATCGCCAGCGGCTGCTGCGCCTATTGGAGGAAGGCGGCCAGCTTTATGGCCAGTATTACCAGTTCAAAGACTTTGGAGCCTGGAAAGGCGCGGGAGCCCAGGCCGAGCGTTTGGACACGCTGAGCCTAGACGACGTAGATGACCTGCCGGGCTGTCGTGTGGGCATCACAGACGACGGGGCTCAGGGCTTCAAGGCGCAGCTTGTGCCAGGGGGCAAATGTGCATTTGAGTATGCGGGACAGATGCGGCAGGTGATTGTGGGTTTTGATGTGGCTGCGACAGCGGCGGGAGTAGAGCTGAAGACCTATGACAAAGGTATTGACCCGGAGACGGGG
>CALIGI010000237.1 GCA_938021205.1 uncultured Pseudanabaenaceae cyanobacterium | reverse complement strand
GATTGAGGAATATGCCGGGGATTTCCCGCTTTGGCTGGCACCGGAGCAGGTGCGTTTGCTGGCGGTGACGGAGGACTTCTTGCCCTATTGCGAGGAGGTTGCGGCTCAGATGCGTGAGATGGGTGTGCGAGTGGTTGTGGATAAGAGTGGCGATCGCCTCGGTAAGCTGATCCGCAATTCCGAGAAGTCCAAGATTCCTGTTATGGCCGTAGTCGGAGCTAAGGAGGTTGAAGCCAAGTCCCTCAGCATCCGCACCCGCAAGTCCGGCGAGCTAGGTGCCCTGCCTGTGGGTGAAGTGCTGGAGAAGTTGAAGACTTCTATTAGCCAGAGAGACCAGGGTTTCTAAGGACAACATCAATGCGGTTTACTCTGCTTTTGCTCACCACAGTTTTACCCGGTCTGGCTGCAATCGTGGTGAGTGGTTATTTTGTCATGGTGGACTGGGTTGCGCTCTCGCAAGCCCATGCTCGCGTTGAGCAAGTCGCTCAATCCCCAGACCGAACCATCGAAGCGATCTCGATCGCCCAGCAAGCCGAAACCCGTCACCGCATCAACTGCTTTGCTGAGGGAGTCGGTGTTTTGCTGGGTGGCATTTGGACGAGCATCGGAATTCACGGCATCTGCACTCAGCCCAGGAAATCGCGTTAGGGCAGTTCTACATGGAACTGCTTCTTTTCTTTATTGGTCACTTTGGCAGAATCGGCTCATCGTTCTCATTGAACAGGTATCCAAATTCAATCTCACTCACAATGCCGTATTCAACACGCACGGTCAGCCAATTCTCCTCAAACGAATGGCATTCAAAGCTGTCGTAATCCTCTAGCTCCGGGGATTCGCCTAACGCTGTAGTGATGAACGCGATCGCGTCATCGATGGGTTTCTCATATAGCTGTTGGCCATTCAGCTTCAGCTTTGGATGCGAACATTCGATCCAATGCAGATTGGTGTCATCAAACCAGAACGTACTGCGCAGTTGGTTATATTGCAGCTGCCGCCGCTCTGTCTCTGTGTCATCGCAGTTTTTATTTGGTTCTCCAATGAAGGCAATGAGTTCAGCTTCTGTGATGCCAAAGCGAATGTTGTTGAGACCGATGCCTGGGTAAATGTTCATCAAGGTGATTGTGATATCAACTTCTCGACGCAAACTTTGCACTGACCTCAGGTTAATCTGAGATCCACATTAAATTGGTTAGCTGCCTCATCGTTTAAGCTAGAACCACCAGGCATTGCCAGAGCTAAACAATGACAACGCTGACCGCAGCAGAATCTCTGACCTTAGATGCGTTTCTGCAACAGCCAGAGACGGAACCGCCGAGCGAGTATATCAACGGTCAAGCCATTCAAAAGCCGATGCCCAAGGGAAGACATAGCCGCTTGCAAGGCAAGCTGGGCGGCGCAATCAATACTGTGGCTGAAGAGACGAAGCTTGCCTATGCCTTTCCAGAACTGCGCTGTACCTTTGGCGATCGCTCCATCATTCCAGATCTCGCTGTATTCACGTGGGACAGAATCCCCAAGACTGCGAAAGGGCAAATTCCAGACGACATTGAAGTGGCCCCCGATTGGACGATAGAAATCCTGTCACCCAAGCAAAATGCCAATAAGGTCTTGGGCAATATTCTCCATTGTCTGAACCACGGCAGCCAGCTCGGCTGGTTCTTGGAACCCGACGATGAAAGCATTTTAGTGTTGCTGCCTACCCAAGCTCCTCAGCTCTATCAGGGCGATGCACCCTTGCCGGTTCTGGCTAGTTTGCCGCTGGTTTTGACCGCAGAGCAGGTTTTTCGCTGGTTGAAGATTGGATAGGTGGCTTTTACTGGGGTAAACGGCTGTCGATGTCTGTTGCGCTGAAGCGAGAGCTGATCTCTAGCTGCTGTGGCTCGAGGCTGAAACGATAGCTCAGCGGTGATGGGCTTTCAGACAATTGAGCTTTACCGGCTTGCATGAGTTCCACGGTGGGATATTGAGTCGGTGCTGATAGGAGCTTTTGCGATCGCGTCAAAGCTGCCGGATGGCTCTCACTCTTTGCCAGGTCTAGCTCGCCCAGAACGTTCATCGCTCGCAGACAACCATTTCGTTTAAAGCCTGCCTGCACTGCGTATTTGTAGCCTAGCTGATCCGCTGCAAAGTCATGCTGGTGGTCCAGTTCACGCCATTGCTCATCCTGCAGCACTCTTTTGGCCAAGTAGATTTCTTCTGTGCGGGCTTCCACTTGGGCTTGGCTATTTTGCTGACTACGTCTCAACACTGTGCTTGCAACAGCGCCACCGATGCGAGCCCAGCCGCCGAATAGACCGCCTACTATCTGCGCTGCATTGGCTGCTGTGCCCCTAGGACGATTGTTGGCGATTTCGTCTTGGGCCTGGGCGATCGCTTCTTCCTTTAGCTCTTTGTCTATCGCCTCTCGCTCAGCGGGGCTCAAGCTTTCATGGCGCTCACTGTGGTGGGCCATCTCGTGACCGACGACGCAGGCCAGAGCATCCAGATCGCCCCGTAATTGATCGACCAGACCAATGTATAGAGACAGTTGGTTGGGGGCTTGGGCAAAGGCATTGGCTTTATAACCAGGGGCAATCGTGACGAGCCAGGTATGATTGTCTAGTCCATTGGCGCGGGCAAGGCGATCGGTGACGCGGTAGAGGAGATAGTAGTTTTCTGTCAGCTCGGCTTTGGCTTTCTCAGATTCGTCCTCGACTGCCACGGGAAGAAGACTTTGGCTGATCAGAGGATAGGGAGTAGAGGCTGTTCCGTCAGGCTGGGGAGAGGCATTGACTTGGACCGCTGAGGTGTGACTTGCCATGGCTAAGCAACCAAAGAAACCGAGGGCAAAGCTGGAAGCAAAAGATTTCATCGTCATAGGACCTTTTATAGGAGGAGGTTCTGCTGACATGCCCTCAAGAACCTTCAGGGCGTGAGCGTTGGGGCTAAAACTGTGTCAATGCCCTAGCGAACTTTCAGGGGGCAACGAACTGACTCTATTGATTGGCCGAGGCCTTATGGCGGAGCGTAGATGCGAGGGAGCTCGTCTCCCTCGCTAAATTCTCTCTGTTAGGGGAAATTCACGCATCCTGCGAATGGCGGGACTTTGGCCTAAGCCTCTGGTAGCTTATTAGCTGAGTCCGGTTCCTCTGGTTCGTCAAAGTCTGGGCAAAGGGCTTCCCCATCCGGGGGGCTGCCAAAATAATGAGTTCTGTTTGATCATCCACGTTTAATACAAGCTGGTGCTGTAGCCAGCGATCACCCTCGCGCCTTATTTCCAAATAAGCTGTACCGCTATTACTTTTGCCCGTAACGCTAACGGCCATGGCAAAGGACAATAAGCCACCGCCGCCCAAAATTCACCCAACAATTAAGCAGGTTTGTCCTGAGTTAAAGTTGCTTTTGGCACTATTCGGATTAGGAGAAGTTGCGATAGACGCCGCTGACTAAACAGCCGCTTGCTGTAACGCTTTCTGTACCAGCATCATCACCTGAACCCGGCTGAGCTTTTCCTTGCCCTTCATTAATGCATCCAAGGTGCCCTGGGCGAGTACTAGAGGAAGCTGGCAAAACTCTTTTACAGGGCCAGGCTTAAGCGCACTGCTATAGGCCTCTGCCAGGGCGAGGTTGCGCTGGGCATATTCATGCATTTGCCCATCGGTCCAACCGTTGGGGTAAAAGTCGGCCCCACGCTCCAGGTCTTCCTGGTGGTTACGCAATATATTGACGACTTGGAGGCCGCGACCAAAGCCCACTGCTTCGGTGCGATCCGTTTGGGTGCCGTCGTACCAAGCCCAGAGGTCAGAGAGCAGCAGGCCCACAGCTCCAGCGACACTGAAGGTGTAGCGGTCCAGGTCCGCTTCGGTATTGATTTGCCAGTCCGCCTCGGCCCAGTGGGCCATGCGATCGGCCATGGAGGCCGTTGCATCGCAGATTCGGCCTGCAATGGGAGTAGGTGCGAGGGCTGCCCAGTCGTGGAGGCGCAGGCTGACCTCGGGTAATATTTTCATCACGGCTGCATCACTGCCGAGCCAATCTTCTGGACCTGTGGTAGCGGGGAAACCTTGGAGCGCAAGGCTCATGTTGCGTAGAATGCGAGCCTTTGTAGCATTGTCTAGGTCAGGGTGATCCTCCACCTCATCGATCGCCCGCATGCAGAGATAGCCCGAAGCTACAGCTTCTTGGAGACCTTCTGGGAGGCGACTAATGGGGATAAAAAAGGTCCGGCTGGTGGCTTCTAATGTCGCTAGCGCGTCCTTTCGTAAATCCATAGGTCTTCCTCACCGATATAGGCTTAACAATAGCGGTCTTGATGTCATTTTGACTGAGTTATCCCTGAGGACTGCTAACTCTGGGAGATATGACTCGCTCAGATTGGAGCAGTAGCATAGCCACGGCTCATCGAAATGACCTGCTGAATCTAGTCATAAAATTAGGCTTTCGGGCATTGTTCTTTACTGCTAAGCAGGCTAAAGGATGCCCATTGACCTGGAAAGCCCATTCTGAGAGAACTCAATCAGGTCTCTAGCCTGAGTTGGCCTGGAGAGCAAGTCAATGCTCCAGGGATGAATTTTCGCTAGGCTGAAGATTCATCCCTGCGGGAGTAGGGATGGGTATGAACTAGAGGAAACGCAATCCATGGCTAAAGCAATTTGGAACGATACCGTCATTGCAGAGAGTGACCATTATGAGTCTGTCGATGGCAATGTCTATTTCCCGGCAGATACCATTAAGTCTGAGTATTTCAAGCCCAGTGACCATAAGACGACTTGTGGTTGGAAGGGGGTCGCTAGCTATTACATCATTAGCGTTGATGGTAAGGAAAATCCCAATGCTGCTTGGTACTATGCTGAGCCCAAGGAAGCCGCGAAGGAAATCAAAGGGCATATTGCCTTTTGGAAAGGAGTAAAGGTGGAGAAGTAGAGGCAAGCAGCGCATTGAGTTGATGGCGCTGCGAGTCTGAAAGAGGTTGTGTAATGGGGAATCAATTTTCGATGGGTGGATTGCCCATTACCGCCTCAACATTAGCCAAGATCTGCCAGTCAAGATTAAATAGCTCTCCGAAGTGATGTATCACCCTCTGCTGGACCGCAGGCAGGTCGATGTTTGGAATGAACTGAGCCATGGAACCCACAGCGCGATCGCCAATGCCGCAGGGGATAATCTGTTCAAAGCCGCTAAAATCAGGGCAAACATTGAGTGCAAAGCCATGCATGGTGATCCAGCGCTTTGCTTGAATTCCGATGGCGGCGAGCTTGCGTCCCTCCACCCAAACGCCTGTTAGCCCTTCAATGCGCTCTCCAACTAGGCCATAATCTCCCAGCGCTCGAATCATGACTTCCTCTAGCTGCCGCATATACCAGTGGAGGTCCGGTTGGTGTCGCTGGAGGTTGAGGATGGGATAACCCACGAGCTGCCCAGGACAGTGGTAAGTGACTTCTCCCCCTCTGCCAACACGATGGATTTCTGCTGGGGATCGCTCAAGGTCGAATTTTAGGAACTCAAGGCTAGCCCCCCGACCGAGGGTGTAGGTCGGGGGGTGTTGTTGTAACAATAAGACATCGTCTAGATCTGGATTTTCGCAGCGCTGAGTTAAAAGCGATCGCTGAATTTCTAATATCTCTGTGTAGGGTGATACCCCTTGCTGTAAGAGTACTCCAGTGAATTTCACTACCCTATCTCCCCTTGTAAATCAACATTTTGTCTGGGTCTCTGGGTCAAATAATATCAAGCCCTGTAAAGCTTCTTAAAGAGCTGCTATCCCTTCGGTTGAGTTTGTTAGGGTGGGATCAAATCGAACATTGAGTCCACCCAGACACAATCACGATTTCGAAATGGCTGTCTTCCTCCGCCCCTAATCTTTTTCATCTTGGGAGCCTTGATCCCCTGGGCTATTTCGTTTGTCTTGTGTCCGGTTTGTTATTTTTGGGAGAAGCTCTATGAAGCTTGTTATCCAGGGTAAAAACATTGAAATTACCGATGCAATTCGAGATCATGTTCGCCAGAAAATTCAAAAAGC
>CALIGI010000236.1 GCA_938021205.1 uncultured Pseudanabaenaceae cyanobacterium | reverse complement strand
AACCAAGGCTGAGTTCGAGGCACTGGCCGCCCAGGAAATCCCCCTGGTGGAGATCAATGGCGAATGGGTGGAGCTGCGCAAGAGCGATGTCAAAGCCGCCCGCGAGTTCTTTGCCAGCCGCAAGGAACAGCCCAATCTGTCGCTGGAAGATGCCCTGCGGATTACTACGGGTGATGCCCAGACCCTGAGCAAGTTACCTGTCGTTAACTTCGAGTCTTCCGGTGCGTTGGAAGAATTGGTGACGACCCTGACGGGGAATCAAACGCTAAAAGCGATCGCGCCACCTAAGAGTTTCAAAGGCCAGCTGCGGCCCTACCAGGAAAAAGGTGTGGGCTGGCTCAGCTTCCTGCAGCAGTGGGGCCTGGGTGCCTGCCTTGCGGACGATATGGGCTTGGGCAAGACGGTCCAGCTGATTGCATTTCTGCTGCACCTCAAAGCTGAAAAGCGACTGACGGGGCCAATATTACTAGTTTGTCCTACATCTGTTTTGGGCAACTGGGAGCGGGAGGCCTATCGCTTTGGGCCGGAGCTGAAGGTGCAGGTGCATCACGGGAGCGATCGCCTCCAAACCACCACCTTCGCCAAAGCCGTCGAAAAGCTCGACATCATTATCACCAGCTATACCCTCGTTCAACGCGATCTCAAAACCCTGCAAAAGGTCGATTGGCAGGGCTTAGTGCTGGACGAAGCCCAGAACATTAAAAATGCCGATGCCAAGCAGTCCAAAGCCGTGCGGGAGCTGGAAGTGGAATTCCGTATTGCCCTGACGGGTACGCCAGTGGAGAACCGCCTGAGTGAGCTGTGGTCGATCATGGATTTCCTCAATCCGGGTTACCTTGGCCCCCAGAATTTCTTCCGCCGCCGCTTTGCCATGCCGATTGAGCGCTATGGCGATACGGACTCGTTGAAGACCTTGCGATCGCTGGTCCAGCCCTTCATTCTCCGCCGCCTCAAAACCGATCGCACCATCATCCAGGATCTACCAGAAAAGCTGGAGATGCCGGTGTTCTGTGGTCTTTCCCCAGCCCAAGCCGATCTCTACCAAGAAGTTGTGGATAGAACCATGACAGAGATTGAGGAAACCACTGGCATACAGCGGCGGGGCCTAGTCTTGGCATTGCTGACGAAGCTGAAGCAGATTTGTAATCATCCCGACCTATTTGGAGCGGAAAAAACGACGAAGAAGAAAGTTAAGTTACCTGCTGGGTTTGAGCAGGGCTCTGCCAAGTTGCAGCGGCTGGACGAGATGCTGGAGGTGCTGTTGACCGAAGGCGATCGCGCCCTAATCTTCACCCAGTTTGCCGAATGGGGAAAGCTGCTCCAGGCCCACCTTGAACAACGCTTTGGCGGCGAAGTCCTCTTCCTCTACGGCAGCACCAGCAAAGCCAAGCGCGAAGAAATGGTGGACCGCTTCCAGAAAGATCCCCAGGGGCCGCGCATTCTATTGCTGTCTCTCAAAGCGGGTGGCGTTGGCCTCAACCTCACCCGTGCCAACCACGTCTTCCACTACGATCGCTGGTGGAACCCCGCCGTGGAAAACCAAGCCACGGACCGGGCCTTCCGCATCGGCCAGACCCGTAATGTCCAGGTCCACAAGTTTGTGTGCAGCGGCACCTTGGAAGAGCGCATCCACGAAATGATTGAAAGCAAGAAAGCTCTAGCTGAGCAGGTCGTTGGCACAGGCGAAGACTGGCTGACAGACTTGGATAGTAATGCGCTGCGAGATTTGCTGCTGCTTGACCGCAATGCGGTTATTGAAGACTGATGATTGACCGATGCAACCCAATCCATAACAAGCTGAATCCCCCCATAACCTCTATCTCATGAGCTACCCCCATGTCCTACAGTCAATTCACATTGCTTCAAGTCAAAGAGGATTTTCAGCTCCAAACCATTGAAGGAGAAGTGTTTTTGCCTGAAGGCCTAGAGATCATTCAGCCTAGCCCCAGACTCCTGAGCATTCTGGAAGATTTGCCCTGGGCGATCGCAGTCGGCACGGAAAAGGCTCGTTCCGAAGTACTCATCAATCCGATGCTCCTAGAAGTCCGTCGCTATCTCAAGCAGAGTATCAGTGTTTTCTCTGGCGAGGAGTTCAACGTGGATGCATCACTCGGCTTAAACGGTGTCTGCGACTTCCTCATTAGCGGATCTTCAGAACAGCTTGCCGTCGAAGCACCTGCGGTCGTTATTGTGGAAGCTAAGAAAGCTGATCTCAATTCTGGAGTGGGTCAATGCATTGCTGAAATGGTCGCAGCACAGCGATTTAACGCCGCAAAAAAGCGACCTACTCGCAATATTTATGGCTGCATTACGAGTGGAACGCAATGGCGGTTCCTTCAATTACAGGGAAAAAATGTCACGATTGATTTAACGGAATATCCACTTTCTCCCATAGATAAAATACTAAGCTATTTGGTCTGGATGAGTAGCCAAGCTTTATCTTGAAAAACACCTCACAAGCCATTACCAATCAAAATAAATGGAGCCCAATAATAGGGATGAGCTAAGCCCGCAGCTTCGGAAATTGGGGCAATATTCGAGTCGGATGCAGCAGGTTTAAACTGAAATCCTCTG
>CALIGI010000235.1 GCA_938021205.1 uncultured Pseudanabaenaceae cyanobacterium | reverse complement strand
GGTAACAACGACAGTACGAAACGTCGGTAAGACAAAGCCCTGAAGTTCTGCCTGGCCTGCATATTTCAATCCCACCGATACTTTGGCACGGCAGAGCTTTTCGATCGCTGGATAGTCCCTTGGATTGGGAATAAACTGAGCCGGGCTGTCATGCTCCTGAAGTAGCGCCACCGAACGCGTCGGTTGTGCAGACAAGAGCCAAACCGTGAAGCCCCGCTCCCGTTCCGCCTTGATGGTGTCAGCTAGGCGACCAAACTGGTGGGGCACCGCTGCCACCGGGCTACCCGCCAGGTTGAACATTTTCAGTCCATCCCGCTCAATCTCTTCGTAGAGCTGGCCGAGGTGAATTTGCTTGAAATCTGAAGTCAGCGCCAAGGACTGGGCAAAATCGTGGTGAATTTTGGGCAAGCGAGGCTCGCTCTCTTGCCAGCCATCGTTGACATGCTCCACCCAGCGATCGCAATGGGCCTGGCATTGCTCCGGCTCATCAACAACAACTAGCGTATCCTTAGGCAAATAGTCCAGAATCGTCGCGGGCTCATAGGCCAAGCCCATCAGCCGACGCATCCCCTCAATTTCCTGCCCTTCAATAAACTTCTCCGCATCCTCATCGGAGAGATAATCCGAGGGCTCAAAGTCCGCCTTTTCCTCCAGCTTGGCTCGAATAATGGGGCGATAACTCGTCGGCGTGAGGACCAAGCCCTCGATGGTGTCCAGCGATCGCTGGGTCGCTGGGTCCAATTCCCGAATCCGCTCCAGATCATCGCCAAACAAATCCAGCCGCACTGGCAACTCCGAAGCCACCGGGAAAATATCAATAATGTCCCCGCGTCGACTCCAATGTCCCTCCGTCTCCACCGTGGGCACTCGCTCGTAGCCCAAACGAGCTAACGTTTTACTCAACTCCTTGATATTCAGCTCCATCCCCTTGACCAGGGAGAGCAAATTGGCCTCTAGCTCCGCCCGAGGCGGTAGGTGAGGTTGCAGCGCTCGCTCCGTCGCGACGAGGGCAAAAGGCGGCGCATCTTCTGACTCGCTCGCCTTACAGATATCTGCCAGCACCTGCAACTGCCCCCAGACCATCTCCCCCTGGGGATCGAAGTTCTCGTAGGGCGAAGATTCCGAGGTGGGATAGAAATGGACCGTTTTCCAACCCATGGCCTCTAGCTGAGCCGCCCAGCGTCCGGCTTCTTCAATGGTGGCAGCAACGCAACAGAGTGAACGTGGGTTGGTGTTGGCGATCGCCGTGGTCACAAAGCCCTGAGCCAGCGTCCCAGCCCCCCCTAATCGCAAGCGCCCCTGCTGCTCCAGCTTTTGGCTCAGCTCCTGGGTGAGGGCAGATTGCTCAAGGCTACGGACAATGGACGAAAATGCCATGGGATGGGCGATCAGAGTCAAAAAGGGCTAGCTAAAGATGTTAGTTGCTAGGGAAAGACGCTGGGTTTGCTAGGAGGCTGCTATTTCAGCCCATGCTTCTCCCATTGCCCTCACGCTGTTAGTGCTGGCATGATCTACCTAAATAACCCAGCACTGGCGTACTAACAATCTCTATTCCACTGTATAGAAGAACGCAAGAACTGGCCCAATGAATCCCAATGAATTTTTAGCGCAGTAGCCTAATAAACTTCGTGCACTCACGATGAATCTCAGCTAGCGCTGTACCGCAGCTCTCTACAAACCAGCAGCGGCAGTAGCAGAGCCCACAGACCCGCAAGAATAGTAAACACACCCAGACTCATCTCAGTGAACGCAAACTTGCTCAATTACAGCAAGCACCATGATTGCGTTTACTTCTTACGCTTGAGACCTTTAGCAGCAGCCCCTGCAAGCGCTAGAGAAATGAGACTCATGCTGGGCTCGGGCACTGCCACAGGAGGAACAGTTTGAGCAATCAGATTCACATTGATATCAGCATGGCGAGTCGAAGATTGATCGCCCTCGTAGCTAAACCATGTAGAGAGACCCATCTCAAGGTTTTTACCGCTAGCACCTAGGCCAATTTGGGCGGGGTATCGACCATTAGTGAAATCAGCCAAACTGAGGGACTGTCCAGCATAGGTGCCCTCATCTGCCGTTAACAGGGAGTCCTTCGTAGAACTGAAGTTGTAATAGGACCAGGTATCGGTATCGATCGTGCCACCGTTCTCTACATAGGCATTGCTATGGAGTTCTTTCTTGGGACCACCAAAGCCTTCGCTGCTAGATTCAAACCAGAGATCAAAGTCCCATTGTTTTTCTGCATCATTGGCTGCAACAATACTGCCAGCAAAGCGAGCAGTGCCATCATCGTACTCATTAAAGATAGCCTCTGAGTCGAAGACAAACTTGCCACCAGAAACTAGCTCTGGAAGCCAAAAGGCATGACCACCACCATACTTCGATTCACCACTTCTATCTGCTTCAACGGCTTCCCAAGAACGAATTAAGTTTGCGGCATCAGCTTGACCCACAGCTCCAAGAACGAGAGCTGCAGTCATAATTCCGCCAGTCATCAATCTTTTCAATACAACCATGAGAAACCTCTAAAGAATCGTTTTTGTTGACTCTTAAAGTATGCAGAATTAATAGCTCGCTTAGATCAAGCCTAGTTGAAATCTGGTACGTGAAATGACGAAGATTAAACCCTCATCTTCTTGTTTTAACGAGAGCAAACAACGTACTTACACGGAGGCGTTAAGTCATAACACCTAGCTCTTTTACGAAGGATTAAAACCGAATTTTATTCCACAAATAAGTCATGACAAACTGCTGAATATATGGAATTCAGCTCAAAGCGACAAACTCAGTATCACTATTGAGTCGACTATTGTTTGGCTTCGTGATTTAGCAACTGAGTGATGCTTTGGGGCGAAGAAGACTGTTACGTCACCACGATGGACAAAATGCTGGCCTGAAGATGTCTCTGACCAAGCGAGTGAGACTGGGTCCGGCTGTGGATAATGTACTGATACCACCAAAGTCAAGCAATGCCTTTTGTTCCATGGGTAATAGCTAATCTAGATTTGCAGCGTGAACGATTTTTTTTGAACCATTAAGGTGGTCTAATTAACGGGTCTGCATTTCCGTTGATATTCGCGATTCCTGTCGCTATGATCACTAATATTCTGATTGTCTTAGCCCTAATTATTGCCAATGGCCTATTTGCCATGTCAGAGCTGGCAGTGGTCTCGGCTCGCAAAGTACGCCTAGAACAGGCAGCCAGGAAAGGCGATCGCCGTGCCCAGGCCGCCCTCAACCTCGCTAACCGCCCCGATGACTTCTTCTCCACCGTCCAAGTCGGAATCACATTAGTCAGCATCATCAGCGGTGCCTTTGGTGGCTCAGCCCTGGCAGAACCTGTAGCGGAGAAGCTAAAGCTGATTCCAGCCCTAGAGCCCTTTGCAGACAAACTAGGCTTTTTACTCGTCGTTGTCGTGATTGCTTACCTATCCCTCATCCTGGGTGAGCTAGTTCCCAAGCAACTGGCCCTCACCATGCCCGAGACAATCGCCAAGCTCGTCGCTGGCCCCATGAAGCTCCTGTCTCGCCTGGCGACCCCCATCGTTGTGCTACTCAGCTTCTCCACCCGCACCGTGGTTCGACTGCTCAACATCAAGCCCTCCAACGAGCCCAGCGTCACAGAAGCAGAAATCAAAGCCTTCATTCGCCTCGGCACCAAAGAAGGCACCCTGGAACTGGCGGAGCAAGAAATAGTCGAACGAGTTTTTCGATTAGGCGATCGCTCCATCAGCGAAATTATGACCCCGCGCCCCGAAATCCTCTGGCTCGACCTAGACAACGATGCTTCCGAGAACCAGCGCAAGATTGCCGAAGCCAGACATCGCCGCATGCCAGTCTGCCAAGGCGACCTAGACAACGTCCTCGGCCTCATCAGCGTCAACGCCTTGCTAGAGCGAGCCCTCAACCAACAGCCCCTCGACCTCACCGTTGGCTTAGAACAGCCATTAGTTGTGCCAGAAGAAGGGCGATCGCTCACCCTGCTCGAACAATTTAAGCAATCCCGCATTCACACTGCCCTCGTCGTCGACGAATACGGCACCATCCAAGGCCTCGTCACTCTCGGCGACATCCTCGAAGCCCTCGTCGGCGACGTCCCTTCAGCTCACGAACCTAGCGAAGAAATCGTCCAGCGCGAAGACGGCTCCTGGCTCCTTGGCGGCAGCATGGAAGTAGAAGAGCTCTACACCTTACTAGGTCTAACTCTAGCTACAGATAAGCGACCGAGTTATCACACCTTAGGTGGACTCGTGATTAATCAACTGGGCCGGATCCCCAAAGCTGGCGATCGCTTCGACTGGCAAGAATTCACCGTAGAAATCATGGACATGGACAGCAACCGCGTCGACAAGGTCTTGATGACACCCAAAAGCAACAAGGATAGCTAAAGACAGCCTCTCCCCCGGCCCCTCTCCTAAAGGAGATGGGTGACGTTAGCGATAAATATCGGTGGCCAAGACACAGCCTCACCAACCCTGTAACGACTGCGTCAGCAGCAAACCCAGCAGGCTAACCAAACCCAGAGCAACAACACCAACCTGTCATACAAAAGGCCGCCCCACCCTCCAGCTCCATACCCTCACACCGTTGTAGCAAGGGGTAATCCATTGGGGGAGACTTTGTCCCCCATTGGCGGGAGTTTGAGGGCTGGCCCTCATAGATTTGCGCCTTGCCTCATCGATTTGCGCCTTGCCTCCTCGCCCCAAATCTTAATTGCTTCACCTCAAATGCTCGGCAGGCGCACAGCTCTTGTGGATATCACGGAACATTGAACGGATTAGGTACAACCAATGAAAAAGCCACCCCGAAACCCGAGGTGGCCTTTTCATTAGAGTCGCAGCCGCTTATGGCTCAGCTAAACCACCCCTAATCAACAAATTCAACATCATCCGCACAACCCAATGAATCTCTCGTATCCACCCCAGTCACAGGATTCGTCCCACTCGCAGTCTCACAAAGAACGCCCAACTGAACCCGATCCACCACCGCAAACGTGAAATCCGCATCCGTCACATCTGCATTGGGGAAATAAGACTGCAACAACAAAGCCGAATTTAAAATCGCCCCCCGCAAATTCGCATCGCGGAACGAACTCGTATAAGCAATCCCATCCGTGAAATCAACCCCAGACAGATTCGCACCCTGAAGCGACGAGCCATTAAACACCACTCCCCTCAGATCTGCGCCACTGAAATCCACACCATTAAACTTCTCACCCACAAACTCCTTCGTCTGAAGGTTTTGCCCAGCGAAGTTCAAATCCTCCGTATCCAGCATCGACGAAGCCTTCAGCGAACTCGAACTCGAAGCCAACACCGGACCCGGCATCAGCAACATCAACGCACAGACGGCCGACAAAGCCCAGGCAAAAAAGCGAGAAATTCCCATGGCATCCCAGCGGAGAAACCGCCTAATTCAACGTTACCTAACGTAACATCTGTAGCTCTCCTCCACATCCGGCTCCCCCCGCAAATCTCCCAAGCCTCACCCCAAAGGGCTATCCCACGGATCGTCATATCACTCTAAAATGTAAAGTGAGAGTTACAAACGCTTCAACCGAAGCTAGCCACCATGCAAGTCAAACGACTGGGCCACGTCGCCATCTGCGTCAAAGACGTCGAACAATCAGCCGAGTTCTACCAGAACCTCGGCATGGAACTGGCCTGGAAAGATTCTGACTGGGCCTACCTCAAAGCAGGCGATGACGGCCTAGCACTCCTTGGCCCTGGCTACAAACAAGCAGGCCCCCACTTCGGCTTCGTCTTCGATGATCGCACCGCAGTGGACGAAGCCTTCGAGCGCCTCAGCAAAACCGACATCAAACTCACCCCCGTCCACGAACACCGCGACGGCACCGCCTCCTTCTATGGCCGCGACCCCGACGGCAACTGGTTCGAATACCTCTACGAACCTGCCACAAAGCCTGCCAAAGAAGCCGCAACGGTCTAAATAGGGTCTCCCCCACCCTGGAGGACATGGCAATGCCATGTCCCTACCCATGTATTGCCCCCATATTGGAATCTGAATTCCCCCGCTGTCCCCTTGATCCAAACCGAAACTCTCAACCTGCTCGAATGGCCTCGCCTGTGTGAACAGGTGGCCACCTTTGCTGCGACGAAATTGGGCGCGATCGCCGCCCGTCGCCTCGTCATCCCCAAGACCCAGGCCGAAAGCGAAGCCCTACTCACCCAAACCGCAGAAGTCACCCACCTCGAACTGGACCTCACCGTCGAACTCTCCTTCGAGGGCATCCAGGACATCGGCAACGCCCTGGAGCGGGCAGAGCGGGGCGGCATGCTCTCCGGGGACGAGCTGCTGAATATTGCCACCACCCTTTCTGGTGTGCGCAACCTACGGCGGCTGATTGATAACCATGAAGAGGAAATCCCCACCCTTGCAGCCTGCGTTGCCGAGTTGCGCACGCACCCCGAGCTAGAAAAGCAAATCCATCACTGCATCGACGATCGCGGCAAGGTCACCGATCGCGCTAGCGACAAGCTCGGCGGCATCCGCACCAAGCTCAAGTCCCAGCGTGACGAGGTCTACAAAAAGCTGCAACGCATCATGCAGACGAAGTCGGCAGGTATTCAAGAGACCGTCATCACCCAACGGGACAACCGCTTTGTCATTCCCGTCAAAGCCACCCACAAAAGCATGATCAATGGCATCGTCCATGACATGTCTTCCACCGGGGCGACGCTGTTCATTGAGCCCAGTAGCGTTGTCAATGGCAACAACAACCTGCGCCAGCTCCAACGCCAAGAGCAAGTGGAGGAAGAGCGGGTGCTGCGGGAGTTATCCGAGGCTGTGGCTGAGGTGATTGAAGATCTGGAGCAGTTGCTGGCGATCGCCACGATCATCGACCTCGCCACTACCCGCGCCCGCTACGGCTACTGGAGCGAAGCCAATCGCCCTCGCTTCGTCCAGCCCACCGAGACCGAAATTGTTCTGCGCAACCTGCGCCATCCCTTGCTGGTGTGGCAAGAGCGCCATGAAGCCGGCCCCCCAGTTGTTCCCACCAGCCTACGCATCGACACCAAAACCCGCGTCGTCGCCATCACCGGCCCCAACACAGGCGGCAAAACCGTCACCCTCAAAACCCTAGGCCTTGCAGCCCTCATGGCTAAGGCGGGGCTTTATGTACCCGCAACGGTTCCGGTCGAGCTGCCTTGGTTCGATCAGGTTCTCGCGGATATCGGCGACGAGCAATCCTTGCAACAAAGCCTCTCTACCTTCTCCGGTCACATCAAACGCATTGGCCGGATTTTGGATGCGATTGCCCCCCCAAATTCAGCTCATGCTCTTCAAAATCCAAACCCCCTAGGGGCATCGGTTCCTGCGCCCGTCTTGGCCTCTGCCTTAGCTGACGATTTACAAGATAGCCAGGCAGTTAATCGCGATGATGAAAGCAACAATTTGGCGAGTGCAGACGTTGTTGAAATCACGGGTGAACGCGATGCTTCCCTGAGGGCACAAGGCGGTTCCCCCCTACAGCCATCCAATGCTCTTGTTTTACTCGACGAGGTCGGTGCAGGCACTGATCCCTCCGAAGGTAGCGCCCTCGCCATAGCCCTCCTACGCCACCTGGCAGACTCTGCCTTGCTCACCGTTGCCACCACCCACTTTGGCGAACTCAAAGCCCTCAAGTACGAAGACGATCGCTTCGAAAATGCCTCGGTGGAATTCGACGTTCAAACCCTCTCCCCTACCTATAAGTTGCTTTGGGGCATTCCCGGTCGCTCCAATGCCCTGGCGATCGCCCAGCGCCTCGGCATGAACCAGGACATCCTTGATGCGGCGAAGGTCTTAGTGGCTCCCGGCGCATCAGGCGAGGTTAACGAAGTCATTGCAGGTCTAGAAGCCCAGCGCCGCGAACAGGAAGAAAAGGCCGACAAAGCAGCAGAGGTTTTGGCCCGTGCTGAAAAGTTTTACAACGAGGTCTCCTATAAAGCAGCTCAGCTACGAGTGCGCGAGCAAGAACTCAAGTATGAGCAGGAAAAAGCGGTGCAGGCGGCAGTGACCGAGGCCAAAGGCGAAATTGCTGGCGTGATCCGCAAACTCCAGCGGGGACCACAAATGGCCCAGCGTGCCCAAAAAGCCAGCGAAGCCGTGGATGCGATCGCCGCTGACCGATTGCCCCAACAACCCGCCCAACAGCGTAAACCCAGCTACATTCCTAAAGTCGGTGAGCGCGTCCGCCTGCTCAAACTGGGCAATCAGGTGGCAGAGATTCTGACCGCTCCCGATGGAGATGGCGTCATGCAGGTTCGCTTCGGCATCATGAAAACCACAGCCTCCCTACTGGATATTGAAGGTCTCAATGGCGAGAAAGCCGAACTTCCTCCCAAACCCGAGAAAGCAGCCAAAACAGAAGCCCAAAAACGAGCCGAAAAGAAAAAGCCTGAGCCCGAAGCGCCAGTTATACGGACCTCCCAAAACACCCTTGATATTCGCGGCCAACGGGTGCCCGACGCAGAGATTGAAATCGACCGCTTCATCGCCGAAGCCCATGGCCCTGTATGGATTATTCACGGTCACGGAACTGGTAGGCTTAAACGCGGGGTGCAAGATTTTCTCAAGCAGCATCGTCAGGTTGAACGCTTCGAAACAGCGGAAAAAGCAGACGGTGGTAACGGGGTGACAATTGCTTTTCCCAAGTGATGCATACTCAACTAAAACGGACTCTGACACAAAGCATTGTGAATGAGCCTGGCTTTTCGTTGAGAAAGGAGTCACCTAGATAGCAAACTGTGCTGACCGACCCATTTGGCCTACGTACATAGATACGGGTTTGTTAAAAATTATACTCAATGCCTTCTTCCTCACTGACACAACCAATCGATATCGCGAAGGCACGACGTTTGTGGAGCCAGCAGATGAAACCATTTGAGCTTTCTTATAGCAATGGCTGCGAAGCCGCTGCAAAGTCCAAGTTTGATATCGCCGTTCAGCAATATGATGTGGCGATCGCCCTCAAGCCTGATTACCACGAAGCTTGGTACAACCGGGGCATTGCCCTGGTTGAGCTAGGTCGCCGAGAGGATGCCATTGCCAGCTATGACGCAGCAGTCGCAATTAAGGCTGACAAGCATGAAGCCTGGTATAACCGGGGTATTGAGCTCGTTGCTCTGGGTCGCTATGGTGATGCAATTAAGAGCTATGACCAGGCGATCGCCACCAAGCCGGACAAGGATGAAGCCTGGTACAATCGCGCCTGTGCCCATGCCTTAAATGGCCAAGCCGAGGAAGCTTTACGCGATTTGCAGCGAGCTTTAGAGCTGAATAAGCGTGAGTATCATTCCCTGGCAAAATCAGATAATGATTTTAAACATCTGAAAGCGGACAAGCGCTTTAAGGCGCTCTTCGCGGGCTAAGCAATTGTGCTATGCCTAGAGATGATTCCGTCATTGTTTAATTCTAGAAAATCTAGCTATCGCACCTTTCGTTATCATTCCTATTTATTCAACCGTGAAAGCCTACTAAAAGGGGCCTTCACGGTTTTCTTGTATTGAGTCCATAGCGGTTCTTGAGCATTAGTGGCTATCAGAGATTACACCCTATATCAGCCTCTGGAATGAGCCATTATTGCAGCATATCTTGGGATTGATTTGGTTTGTGCATTCAATGTTTAGATTTGCAGCGATCACAGCGAGTTCTGCAAGCCGGGTTATTGGGCTGCGATCGCTCCCTCTGATTGACGTTGACTTAACCTGTTGTGCCCTGGGCTCCAGCGCCACAATTACAGATCATAGAAGCGAAGATTAGATCAAAGTCTGAAACAAAGCTTCTTTGAGAGATATCTTAAGTTTTACAGATAGATGGCTGTTTTTCTCACAAATTCCTAGATTATGGACATACCTGTGTTCCCAATGCTAGCTGAATGAAAAATTGCGATGCCATGACGATATTGGTTGCTTGAACAATATTTTTCATAGTAGATTCACTTAAGAAAATTACTTTAAGAGTCATATTTCAGCAATCGTTCAAGTGAATCATACGGTATCAATTGCGACTGCAATCTCAGTTTAATCTGCCATAGTTCCAGTCCAGTCTATTGTGCCGGACGCCTTATAACGACCCATTCAATAGTCTTCGACAATCCAGCTTCTATGGCAAGCTTAGCAATCTCTCAAAACTCAGCTTTCCCCAATTTTCTAGTGGAGGTCAAAGGCTGGGGTAAGACTCCTGGGGGCAATACGATTCTCTATGTCGTTGCACCGGCTCTATCCCAATTCAAGCAAAATTTCCTCAATGCCGATAGCTATCACATTCGCTGAGTTTTGAATCTTCTATCCTCGTCCATCCAGCCGGAGTATCCCAGCTATGACAATGAGCCTTATTCGCTGGTTGCTGATTGCGTTACTCAGCTTTGGTCTTAGTCTAGGCTGGAGCTGCGGGGGCTGGGTCCGTTCAGCCCAAGCAACTGCACCGTCCCCCAGATTACAAAGGGTGGAGCCTCAGCTTCAGTTGCAATCAGGCAAGTTTTTTTACGATGCTGGACAATTTTCCCAGGCTGCTGCCGTTCTACATAAAGCTGCCCAGGCCTATCGTGGACAGCCTCTGAATCAGTCCCGTGCCCTGGGTCTTGAATCCCTGGCACGTCAAAAATTGGGCCAGTGGAAGGAAGCCCAAAGTTTATTAAGTCAAGCCTTAGCGCTCATCCCAAATAACGATGATATTGCTCTAGCTCCACTGCTTGCCCAGCTGTGGACCACTCAAGGACATTTGCATTTGGCCCAAGGTCAAGCCAAAGCTGCCCTCAGCGCCTGGCAAACTGCCGAGACTTACTACCGACGGATGCCATCGGGCGATCGCCAGGACTCAGGTATTCTCGGAGTTCAAATTAACCAAGCCCAAGCCATGCAGTCCCTTGGTTTCCATAATCAAGCCAGCGGTCTACTCAAAAGCATAGAGAAAGAGTTGCAAGAACAACCTGACTCAATCCTTAAGCTACGAGGTCTGTCGCACCTCGCCAACCTATCCCAATCACGTGGTGAACTCGAAGCGGCACAACAACTCCTCGAAACGAGTCTAAACCTTGCCCGACAGCTCAAGGCTCCCTTGGATGAGGCTCAGGTTCATCTTAATCTGGGTAACACAGCCCGTCTAAAGTTTGGTCGTAGCACAGAAGTTAGTGGAGAGGAGTTCCCAAGGCTAGCAGCCATCGCGATCGCCCACTACCAACAAGCCGAAAAGATTGCCCCTGCAATACTGCTCAAGACCCAAGCCCAACTCAACCGCCTGAGTTTTCTGCTTGAACAAGGTGAATTGGACGAAGTACAAGCTCTAACAGTAACTATTGCTTCCCAACTCCCCCAGCTCCCCCCCAGCCGAGATTCGGTATATGCCCAGGTCAATTTTGCTCAAAGCTTAATCAAACAATATTCTATCGACCCAGAGCTGGGTAAAAAGTCCGTTTCTAAAGCTCGATTCAATGGCAATCTAATTGCCTCCGTTCTTGAAACAGCCATTCAACAGGCTCAAACTTTAAGCGATCGCCGAGCAGAATCCTATGCCCAAGGTATTTTGGGACACTGGTACGAGACTCACCAAGATTGGTCCCAGGCTCGGTCTCGCACTGAAGTGGCACTGAACCTTTCAGAAGAGATTGAAGCAGAAGATATTGCCTATCAGTGGCAGTGGCAACTGGGTCGACTACTCCAGCAACCATTAGATAACAAAACTAACAGCAAGGGGGCTTCAGAGGCTGCGATGGCTCGCTACAGAGCAGCCTTTGACATTTTAGAAAACCTACGGGGAGAACTTGTCGGCGTAAATCCAGACATGCAATTTTCCTTCAGAGAAAGTGTCGAGCCCCTATATCGGGAATGGGTTGATTTATTACTCCGAAGTGGAGACGCTAGCAATCAAAACTTAGCTCAAGCTCGTGCAGTGATTGAGTCTCTACAGCTTGCTGAATTAGATAATTTCTTCCAAGAAGCTTGTATCAGTACCCAAGTTGTCAACATTGATCAAATTGATGCCGATGCAGCAGTAATCTATCCGATTCTATTGCCAGATAGACTTGAAACGATCGTGAGCTTACCAGGCGGTCAGCTCAGAAGCTATACACAGCCTATATCTCAGGCAAAAATTGAGGCTCAAATTAGCGAGCTTCGCCACCGCCTCATCCTTCCCGTGGGACAACTCTTCCGCCCGAGTTCACAGCAACTCTACGATTGGTTGATTCGCCCTTTGGAGAAAGACTTAGCAGCAACTCAGACGAAAACCCTCGTCTTTGTATTAGACGGTGATCTCAAAAATATTCCCATGGGAGCACTCAGTGACGGTGACAGGTTTTTAATTGAACGCTACAGCCTCGCTCTGACGCCAGGACTACAGCTCTTAGAGCCCCAGCCGCTCCAATCTAAATCCCTCGGGGCCCTCACCGCTGGGCTGAGTCAAGCTCGTCAGGGCTTCGCGGCTCTGCCTAACGTTGTACAGGAAGTTAAGCAGCTTGAAGCTGAGTTGTCTGCACAAGTACTATTGAATGAGCAGTTCACAGTCGAGGATTTAGCGAAAGCAGTCAATGCTTCTTCGGCTCCTATTTTACACTTGGCAACCCATGGGCAGTTCAGTTCCAATAAGGATGAAACATTCATCCTGACTTGGGATGAGCGTCTTCGTGTTGATGAGTTTAGCCGTTTGCTACGTAATGCAGAACTAAAGCAGGATAGCTTAATCGAGCTGTTGGTCTTGAGTGCTTGTCAGACCGCAACGGGCGATCGCAGAGCTCCCTTGGGGCTCGCTGGATTAGCCGTCCGCTCTGGCGCTCGCAGTACTATGGCTTCGCTTTGGCTCATTGATGATGAGGCTACTGCAATCCTCATGAAGGATTTTTACAGTGCACTCTCCAGCACAAACTTCACAAAAGCAGAATCCCTTCGCCAGGCCCAACTCCAAATTTTGGAGAATCCTCAATATCGACATCCATACTACTGGTCAGCCTTTGTTCTATTAGGTAACTGGCTGTAGAGCGCTTGGGTTGGACATCTAGATCTCACAGAGAGTAGGCCTGCAGAATATCTGTGGCATCATTTGTCTCCTGTCTTAACCACTGTGACCACAACCTGCTTATTAACCTTGTGTCACATGATTTCCAAAACTAAAGACCGAATAGGAGCTAGATCTTGGACTTAAAATATTTCTTCGGTTGTGTTTGCTTAGTCATGGCTTCACAGCCCAGTTTAGCTCAGTCGATTACACCTGATGGAACATTAGGTGCTGAGGCATCACAGGTCGTACCAGTTGGTGCGGTCACAGATCGTATTGAAGCAGGGGCAATTCGAGGGTCCAATTTATTCCATAGCTTTGAGGCATTCAGTATCGACGCTGGCCGAGAGGTTTATTTTTCCAATCCCACCGGCGTCACCAATATTTTCAGTCGGGTTACAGGTACTGAAGGCTCCGAGATTTTAGGCACGCTGGGCGTTGAGGGAGATGCCAGTCTATACCTGCTCAATCCCCATGGTATTGTGTTTGGCCCTAATGCTCAACTGGATATTAATGGCACTTTTATCGGCAGTACCGCTGGACAGTTTACCTTGGGTGATAGCTTGGCATTTAGCGCCTCTGCCCCTCAAGCCGCTCCAATCCTAAATGTATCAGTAGAGCCGGGTTTACAACTAGGTAATGCAACAACTGGAACCATTGTAGTTGAAGGAGATTTAAGGGTTGGCCAGGATCTAAAATTAGAAGCAAATCAAGTAGAGATAGAAGGAAAAATTAGTACACAAGGCAATATTTCTATCATTGCAACAGACTCTGTTTTAATGAATGAAGGTGAAGTTACAACAGTTCTGGCCAGTGATGGACTTGGCAAAGCTGGAGATATTTATATCAACACAAGACATTTTAAGGCAGAAAACCGTTCCCTCATCGCATCTACTTCTGAAAGTGAGATTAAAACAGAACGCTTAAATGAACAAGGGACTGGTGATCTAAGAATTATCGCAACTGATTCATTTTTATTAGATGGCAAAATCCAAGGGGATGGAAGTATTGAATCAAACGATAGAAGTCAAATTTTAACCAATCAAAAAGCTGAAAGCTTTGGGTTTGCAGGGGATATTTATATTGAATCTGATGCTTTTGAAGTGACACACTACTCACAAATCTTGTCTAAGCATGAAGGAGAGGGTGGAGCTGGCAATATTACACTTGAAGCAGGAAATAGCGGAATTATTCGAGTCATCAATGGATCTTCGGTTCAGTCCCGTACTGAGCCTATCGGAATTGGAGATTCAGGCGACATTCTTCTCAATGCCGCTAGAATTGATGTTGCCCATGGAACTATTTATGTTGGATCATTGCCAGAAGATCAGGATCCTGGAAGAGGTGATGCAGGTAAGGTCACACTCAATGCTTCTGAAGAAGTAAATTTGAGTGCCTCTGTTACGCCTGGCTTTTCCCGTGGGACCTGGATTGGTTCACAGATGTATGGAAGAGGCTCATCAACGGAGGGCATTGAGATCAATACAAAGCGCTTTAAGATGAGTCAAAGATCGTTTCTTTTTTCTCTCGCAGATGGAATATTTCCTGAAGCTAAAGGAGCGGGAGATATCAAGGTTAATGCAACCGAAAGATTCACAATTGACAATAGTGAAATTATTTCAGATCAAGGTGACAATAGTATTGGAAATGCAGGTAAGCTAAGCATATTTTCTCCTCGAATTGAAGCAAGGAATGGTTCTAGAATCACATCTCAATCCCAAGGATATGGGAATGGCGGGCAACTCAGCTTGCAAACAAATGGTGGCTCTATTGAATTAATAAACAATGTACTTTTAGCTTCTAACATTGGAGAAGAAGGGGTAGGAAGAGCAGGTGATATTTTCATTGAAGCGAGAGATATATTGATCATTGGGCCAGACACAACGATAGAGTCAATCAATCAATCTAAATCTGACAGCAGTCGAGGTGGAGATATCGAAATAATGGCTGAGGGGACTTTAGAGATGCGAGGAGGTGTCCGCATTCTGAGTAGCCTAGGTCAGTCAGAATTTCGCAGAACAAATTCAGACTGGAGCAGAGACAACAATGGTGAGCCCATAGATTTTGGTCTAGGGAGTCGTGGACAGGCCGGTGACATTTCAATCAAAGTCAGTCTATTAAAGATGGATGATTCCTCCTTAGAAGCCAGTACCTTTGGGCTAGGAGATGCAGGAAGCATTAATATTTCAGCAGTAGATTCAATTGTTATCACAAATAGTTTGGATGCCGTTTCTAGCAAAGTTGGAATAGATTCTACTGGGAAGGTTGCATCTGGAAAGGCTGGCGACATCTCAATCTCTACTCCAAGCTTAGAGCTATTGAACGGAAGCCGAATCATTTCGAGTACCCAGGGCAATGGAGCTGCGGGCAATATATTAGTCTCGGTCTCTGGCAAGGCAACGATCCGAGGAGAAGTGGATGCTAATACATTTAATCAGAAGCTATCTGGCATTCTGGCTGGGCTTACGCCAGAAGAGAAAACTCAAGTTCAACAGGGCCAAATTAGCAAGGATCTTCTCGCCAAGCTAACCTTCTCTGGAGAGATTAATACGATCTTAAATGCTGAGGCATGTGCCTCTCAAGCATGCTCTAGTGGTCTTTACAGTGCGGCAGAACAAACCTCTCAAGGTAATGATGGTCAGGGTGGGACAATTAGTGTTCTAGCTGATGAGCTGACGCTCTCGGGCAAGGCTCGCATCGATGCTAGCACTAGCAGCACCAGACCAGCAGGGAGCATCAACTTAACCACTAATCGATTAGACATCAATGATGCTCAAGTGAGCTCTTCGACCACTGCCGAGGGGGCAGGTGGAGCGATTCAAATCGCAGCGACGGCAGCGGCAATCGATATTGCCCTCCAAAATGACGGAGAAATTACGGCTGCCACATCCAGCAGTGGGCGCAGTGGTGACCTCAACCTCTTTGCCACAGACAGCATTACCATTAGCGGCAAAGGAACCCTCAGTGCCGAAACCAGTGGCCAGGGATCTGCTGGCAACATTAGCATCGCCACAAATCGCTTCACTCTCGATGAAGGTACCAAGCTCACAAACACCGCGACCCAAGCTGCACGTCCCCCCGCAAACACTGATGTCCCCAGCGCCAATATAAATATCAATGCCAATGAAATGAATCTATTTGGTGAAGTCCAAATCCTCTCGGACACCCAAGGCAGTGCCCAAGCAGGCAGTCTCACCCTTCAACCCAATGGCAGTGATGACTTAAACATCAACCTAAGAAAGCAATCTCGTGTTTCTGCCTCGACTTCCGGCAGTGGCAGTGGTGGTAGCCTGCTCCTGTCTGCACCAAACCACCTCCGCATCAGTGGAGATGGCACACTATCAGCAGAAAGCCGGGGTAGCGGTTCTGCAGGACAAGTCCAGGTACAAGCTCAACGCTTCACCCTGGAAGACGGAGCAACGTTATCCACCTCCACCAGTGGCTCTGGTCAAGGAGGCAACCTCAAAATCAATGTGAGTGATGTTGTCACTCTCAATAATGGCGCTCGCCTAGTTGCTCAATCAACGAAGGAGTCCAGTAATAGAGGTGGCAATATCAACCTGGATGTCGGAACTGCTGTTCTGCTGAGTAATCAGAGCCTGATCGAAACAGATGCCGAGGGTCGTGGAGATGGGGGGAATATTACCCTCGTCACCCCTTTCCTATTCGGATTTGAGAATAGTGACATTATTGCCAATGCTCGCAGTGGTGATGGGGGCAAGGTCAATATCACAGCCAATAACATCTTCAACTTTCAGATTCAAGATGGACAGAATCGTGAACAGCTCCAGGAAAACTCCAACAACGAGGTCAGCGCCTCTTCTGAAACTGGCACTAGCGGAATCATTAGCCTCAATACACCCAATGTAGATCCTGCGGGCAGCCTGGCAGAATTACCCAGTAATTTGATTGACGCCAGCAACCTGATTGATAGAGGGCTTTGCGCCGTGGGCAACACAAGCGAGTTTGTGGTTACCGCCCGAGGCGGATTACCTAGCTCACCCAATGATACTCTCACTGCAACCTCGGGCTGGGAAGACTGGAACCTCGCTGAACTGGAAAGCCATCCACGAGCTTCCCAAGCTCAGCACAGTCTAAAAACAGTTGTGGCTTTATCGTCTGAGCAGGATCATCCCCCCTCTCCTGCGATTGAAGCCAAGTACTGGGGCAAAGCCTTCAATGGCAATGTTGTGCTTTATTCCACCGCCCAGGCAGCTATCCAGATGCGATCGCCCCAATGTCGTCAACTTCAGCAGCAGCTCAACTCAAACGAAGCAACAGTCAAACAGCCATAATTTCTTCTTTCACGGATATAACCCTAATATTCCTATCAGTCCAGTTTCATATGCTTTAGAGAACTCAAGACTTTACAGGAACTGGATCTTGCGGTGTTTGTCTCGTCGCTGCTTCCCAAGCGGCCCTAGTTCCAAACAGCACTGGATTCATAATCCAACAGACTCTAAAAGGCTAACCCAGTCAGATTTCAAAACCGCGCTATTTGGGGTGATCTGCAACGCCTGATAGATCTCAGTGACAGCCTCATGCCAAATACCGTTGCTTGCATAAAGCAACGCTCGCTCCCTCACAGTGGTGGTCTCCTGTAACTGACTGTTGATTGTATTGACCAGTTCTATCCGCTGGATTAGACCGCTAAGAAATAGCCCCACACCTTGGGGACCACGACATTCAATAACCAAAAACCAACGGTAGAGTCGATTCACCTCTAGGGCGGGCTCTGTCACAGGCCACTGTACCCCCGAGACTCCTGGCAGGCTAGTCGATTCAAGCTGGGGAATATCGCGAATCTCCTTGACTAAAGTTTGAGTTTCTTCATCCACTAAGATCAAGTCGAGACGTTCAATTACGTCTGAACTCTCTACAAACTTGAACCAAAAGGTTGGGTGGGAGCTCACCGTTTGCCCCAACGGTACATCAATCATCTGTTCATTGAACAGTCCTTTGCTAAAGGGCACTAGTGCGATGGGAAGAGCCGGTTCTTGGGCTGATACGGGACAACTGCCCCGACTTCCTGCTGACCCTCTACTGCGAGGAGCTCCTGTGCTGCTAAAGTCCCACATGGGAGAGGACTTCGAGGGTGGCTTGTAGCGCAAAGCATCTTTGTCTGAGTTCGATGCAGAAGTTGATTGGGGAGAGGCATAAGCCGTGAATGCAGAGCTACTAAGCATCGCAATGCAAGCCATGTAAGTCCCTATGCTCAGCCAGCGAGA
Organism: uncultured Pseudanabaenaceae cyanobacterium; assembly: GCA_938021205.1. GTDB lineage: Bacteria > Cyanobacteriota > Cyanobacteriia > PCC-9006 > JAAUQQ01 > JAAUQQ01. Next base: position 8,192 of record CALIGI010000235.1, on the reverse strand, counting down.
CCAAAGTGGATGAAGAGGTCTCATAGTACAAAGCCTTTGAAAAGTACAACGTCTATTAAAGTCGAGACTGCATGCAGCAGCCAAAGATGCTTCATTCTTGGCCAGATCGTCACGACTTCAGTGAACGTAATGCATGGGCGCATGGGCTCTCTGTGTAGTCTCCAACAAAATTTGTAGAGATGAGTATCGTATAATCTCAAGCTGGCGATCAACCCAGAGGTCTGAAGACACAAGGCAACCTACAGCGGAGACTGTACATGTTTGTACCCAAAGTGGATCATGTTTATATAAATTTTCTAGTAGAGAAAGATAGGGGCATTTAAGATCTAATTCAGGTGCTAGGTCAAGTCCAACTAAGCGTAATTTAATGATGGCAGAACAACATAGCCGCAGATAAGAGACAGCCGCATACTGAGTATTTAGATTTGGTTTTAACAATAAGCTTTGAGCATATCGAATGTTTCTTTGGGCTTGCTTTAAAGCCTGAATTTGATTAGGAAGCATGGACTTAGTATCCTTGTATCAAGGGTTAAATTTTCAGGGATGCCCCCTTAAATCTGCTCCCGGTAGCCCAAATGGCAAACAAAGGAGCTCATAATGCTTATGTGAGCAGGATAAATACTGCTTTATCCCGCTCAAATAAGTGATTCTCCTAAGCGGGGTAAACCCCATTCTGCAACCGCTCCAATGACAGAAGGTTATGCCTGTGGAGCCACTCGGAGTCATCATGGGAGACTCCCAAATGAGTCCAACAGAACCTAAAAGCGAAAACTAGAAGGCGTTAGTCCCCTACCCATATCGGGAGAAGCTTGGAGCATACCTTCCACAATCCTGAGTCCAGTTAGCGTGATGATGTAGCTGCTCAAGAGACAGAGACCGAGAGTACAACAGACAAAGAAAACCTCAGATTTTGTTTTCCCTTTTGCTCGAAAAGACTGACTGGCCGAACCTGGGTCTGGCCGACATGATGCACAATGCTCTAGCCATTCTCGATTTTGAGTAATGTTATTTATCTTAATACCCTGAGTTGATTTCATCGTTAGCGTCTCCTGGGGAATTGGGTTTCGGCGCGACAAAGTCAACGCCGCCTGCACTTCCCTTCTATTGGGAGACAACCCAACCTTATGCATGGCCTGAAAGAATGAATTGATGAGCCCCGGATTAAGACCCTGTATGATAATAATCTTGGATGTAAATGCCTAGGGTTTAATTTCTAGATATTTATACCCAATTATTTTCAGGCATCTCTCGAGCACCCATGAGCACTGTGACGCATCAAACTCTGATTGAGTCTTTTTGCTCTTTCATTGAGTTCCAGGCTGACCGATTTAAGCGTCGAGTGATAGACCCAAGGCTGCGTTTCAGTATGGAAAGGCAGCTGGTTCAATCAACAAACATATCCGAGAAATTTTGGGCGCTCTATTGGTACAGTAGCTGGAAAAAGAATCAATCTTCTGATTCAGAAAGCCAGTTGGATGTGAGTCCTAGATCAAAGCAAGAATTGGCAAGATCACACCTCATTGCACATCTTCAAGACCCTTGCTATTGGGCCTCAGAAAAAGCATCTCACTATATCAATGACTTAAACTATTGCATTAGTGATTGCTTTCAACTGCTTTTAAGTCATGTTGACCGCATTCTCACTGGGTTCAAACCAGAGCGAGGCGCAAGCCTCAAAGGCTATGCCCAAATGGCTATGCCCACCCTCATTCGCGATATTCTTCGGCAGCGGCAGGATGCCGAACTCTGTACAAATTGGGCCCTACTGCGGCGAGTGAGTAAGCGTCAACTGAATCTGGCGCTCCAGCAAGCAGGACTCTCAGAGCCCGCGATCGCAGCCCATCGTCTGGCCTGGATCTGCTACAAAGCCTGCTATGAGCCGAGCAAATCATCAAAAATCAAGGGGGTAACCTCCCTAGAGGGCACAACTTTAGAGTCAATGGTTGACCTCTATAACCAAGAACGCTTAAGCCAACTCCTTGCTCCGACAGAAACAGTAACCCCCGACCAGCTAGAACAACAGCTAACTCAAATTGCCACTTGGGTCAGAACTTCTCTTCAACCTCCGGTTACCTCTCTGAATGCATCTCGTCCCTCAGCAGATGGCCTAGAATTACAGGACAGTCTCTCGGACAGTGAGCATGAGTCTTTAGTCACCCAACTCATTGTTGAAGAAGACGCTCAGCAGCGGCAACAACAACAAGCAGACCTGAGTCAGGTTTTGCAGAGTGCCATTGCTCAATTTCCAGCGGCCAGTCAGCAGTTACTCCTGGCTTACTACCAAGAGAAGCTACCCCAGCGAGAAATTGCCCATACTTTAAATATTAAGCAGTACACCGTATCCCGTCGCCTGACTCGCGTGCGGGAGTCATTGCTCGAAATATTAGTCCACTGGAGCAAAGATACAATGCATATTTCGCTAGCCCCTGACCAAATTCTTAGTTTAAGTACAACTTTAGAGGACTGGCTGAACCAGCATTACAGCTTGGCTCAGACTTCTTCTAATCGTTCCCCTGTCCCTGACTCCGGTTCTGCTTCGGCAGGAGCGACATAAGCGATGACGTTTTCCTTCACATTACCGACCGAATGGGTTATCGAGATCGATCCCGCCCAACATCAGGCCGCTCAGCAAAGAAGCTCCAGCCTGGCTTATCATCTCCAAGATGCCTATTTAAATGACATCTGTCTCGTAACCTTTTTGTCTTGGTTCCAGACTGAATATGATCCTGATGCTCGAGCTTGGCTATCTCCCCAAGAGCAGCATGGATTCGGGGGAATTCTGAATGGCAGTGCCATTATCTTAGGACTGAAGACCCAGCGCCTAGTTCTACTCCCAACTCAAACGAGTGATACAGAGGCATTAGAAATCCCCCAGGAATGGATCGATATTCCCAGCTGGGCTGCCGACTATTATTTGGCTGTTCAAGTGGATCCGAATGGGGAGTGGCTCAGGGTTTGGAGTTATACCACCCATGCCGAAATTAAGGCAACAGCAGTCTACGATGAGAGCGATCGCACCTACATCACCGAAACTTTCCATCGCGATCTCAACGCCTTTTGGGGGAGGTTAAAGCATTGCCCAGACACAAAGACACAATCCACGATTCCTCCCCTAGCCTCCATTGCTACAAACCAAGCTGAGAATTTGATCTCACGATTAGGCAATCCCAAACTTGCCTTTCCTCGCCAGGCTATCCCTTTTCATCAGTGGGGAGCATTACTCGACCAACCGAACTGGCGTCATGCCCTTGCACAGCAGCGCTCAGGCACCGCAGCAAAAACCTCCTCTGCAAACCGCTTGGGACATTGGCTTCAGTCAAACATCCATAGCGTGACACAGTCCGATGGCTGGCAATCCCTTGAGAGCCTGCTTGGATCAAACTCCAGTCGCTGGGCAACCTCCTTTAGAAAAGAGCTCCCTGACTCCACAACTGTAAAACGTGTTAAGCAGCTCACCTTCTCTGCCAATCATGGCGAACTTAAGCTGACCCTACTGATTCAGCTTGAGGCTGAACCGGACGATCGCATCGGCATTGTGATTCAACTCCATCCCAGTCAGGGAGAAGCCTACATACCCCCCGGCATTGAGCTGTGCCTCTGCTCCCCCACCGGCAAGGCTTTGCAGATAGTCCAAGCTGAATCCCAAGATGCTTACATCCAACTGACAAAGTTTCGATGTCCCACAGAGACCCAGTTTCAGGTTCAGGTTAAGTCCGGAGAGACTGTAATTGTGGAGCCCTTTGTGGCTTAAAAAGCAAGATGGGACAACTTGTCATCTTAAGTCTCGGGAGCGGAAGTTGCCACACTGGCTTCCAAACCGTGACTGCTCAACTTTGGGAAGAGCAGACCGCAGTCCCGAGCAAATGGTCGGCTGGATTACCTGCCTGTCCTGAACTAGCACAATTATATGAACGCTGGCATCTGCTCTATGAGGCGCTCTATGCCCGTCTCCACTGGCGACGGTTAATGGAACAGCCAGGCCAGCCAGGTCCCGCTAGGGGGCAAACGGCTGCGGAGAACCCAAATGCCGGTGTCAATCTAGAGGATGTCATCGAATTTGAAGCAGGGAGTCCCAACCACGTCTCTGAAGCAGAATTTTATCGCATTTGCCATCAGCTAGAAGCCTGCCTCAACCAGTGGCTTCAATCATCGGAATTTCTGAAGCTCGATCAGCGGTTGCGAATGCGGCTCGATACGAGCCAGCAAATTCAGGTCATCATTGAAACAGACGACGTGTTGCTGAGGCATCTGCCCTGGCATCTTTGGAATCTACTAGAGCTTTGTCCCCAGTCGAATGTGGCCATGAGTGCCCAAGAGTATGACCATTCTGAGAACATCGAAATAAAACCAGTCAAGGCTCAGATACGAATCTTGGCTGTGTTAGGCCACAGCGATGGCATTGATATTCAGCAAGACAGGCAGATGCTGGAACAACTGCCCTGCGCAGAGGTTGTCTTTTTAACTGAGCCCCAACGACAGGAGCTAGACCAATGGCTCTGGCATCCTGAGGGCTGGGACATTTTGTTTTTTGCAGGCCATAGTTCGAGTCAGCAATCCCAGGGGAAAATCTACCTCAATCCCACCGAAAGCCTAACGCTCAAACAATTACATAATGCCCTCCGAGCTGCCATCCAACGGGGACTTCAGCTCGCCATTTTCAATTCCTGTGATGGCCTGGGATTGGCCCGCACTCTGGGAGATCTCAACATTCCACAGCTTATCGTCATGCGGGAGCCTGTCCCCGATCAGGTTGCCCAGGCCTTTCTCAAGCACTTTTTACAATTGTTCTCCAGGGGAGAGTCCTTTTTTGCGGCGGTAGGACAGGCGAGGGAGCGTCTTCAGGGCCTAGAAGGGGAATTTCCCTGTGCTAGCTGGTTACCCACCATTTGTCAAAATCCGACGGCTCCCTCACTGAGCTGGCCTATCTCCTCCCAGGCAAAAGCGATACGGGCATCCTCATCTCTGACAGTGCTAGAGGTGCTATCCGGTTCAGAGTCCATTGAATCTGCTGCTGGACAACAACTCCTGACAAGCACCAAGACAGACAAGTTTTTTCTGAGGCGAGCTTGGCACTCCTTCGGTCTTAGCTTGGTCACCGCTATTAGCGTTGCTAGTCTGGTCATGGGCCTTCGTGCGGTCGGAGGATTGCGATCGCTTGAGTTATGGGCCTACGATCACTTGATTCTTCTTCAACCCGATGAAGATCCCGATGATCGTCTCCTCCTGGTCGAAGTCACGGAGGAAGACCTACGTCAATATGGTTGGCCTATTTCTGACAAGGTGTTGACACAACTACTAACGAAGCTAAATGCAGCTAAACCCAGAGTCATTGGAGTCGATATCTTTCGAGATTTACCCCAAGAACCCGGCCATAGTGAACTCCAGCAGTTTTGGCAGCAGAGCGATAATACAATCGCGATCTGTCTCCATAGTGATGTGAATAACCTCGGTATTTCTCCTCCTCCTAGCCTCTCAGCCGATCAGGTGGGATTTAACGATGTTCCCCTCGATGCCAATGACAGAGTACGGCGTCAGCTCTGGGCGATGGAACCCACGACAAGATCTGAATGCACAACCCAGCTTTCGTTTAGCTTTCTGCTGGCATTGCAGTATCTAGAAGCAGAGGGCATTGAAGGAGAGCGACATGCAGATGGGTCTATTCAGCTCGGAGATGTGCGCATTGAGCAGTTGCCTTCCCTAGCTGGAGGTTACCAGGATTTAGCGGGGTATCAAACTATGCTGCGCTATCGTCGCCACAAGGGCTCAGCAGAGGACATCATCCAGCGGGTTTGTCTTGAGGATTTACTGGAAGGTCGGGTGAGTGAGGCACTCATTCGCGATCGCTTAGTGCTAATAGGTCTTACAGCCAATTCGATTCAAGATAGTTTTGTGACCCCCTACGGCAACAAGCTGCGTGGGGTGATGCTCCATGCCCAAATGGTGAGTCAGATCCTGAGTGTAGTCTTGGAGGGGCGATCGCTCATTACGGTTTGGCCCTTTGTCGGTGAGCTACTTTGGGTTGGGAGTTGGTCTATGGTGGGAGGATTATTAGCTGGGCGAGGGCGATCGCAGCGGCACTACCAATTTCTGAATCTCGTAGGAGTTTTAGTCGTGATTGTCTCCAGCGCTGGATGTTTATGGCTAGGCGTTTGGGTTCCACTCGTCCCAGGTGGATCATCACTGCTTTTATCAAGCCTAGGCGTCAGATTTTTCAATCGAACTGCATAAGAACTAATGGACCTGCCAATAAAAGAAATAGAACGGGGCAGAAGGCCAAAAACCCTCTAAACCCATTCTATTTTATACAGGGACATGAATCATGGCTAACCTTACTTATCGCGGTATCAACTATCAGCATACTGCTTGCTCAAAGTCTTCAGTGACTCAGCTTTATCCAGGCAAGTATCGCGGAAGTGCTACGACAATTCCGACGACTGAGTCAATCTGTCAGAATCAGCATAAACAGTCGTTAGTTTATCGAGGCGTTACTTATGCACCTGTAGCGCAACTCCAACCTGCATTCTAGCCATGCTTAGGAACTGTCTCCTCTAAAGAGGATGTCTTTTGAAACTCAGTACATTTATCGGTTTCAACCACGCAATTTAGTCAGCCCCCTTTAGGAGAGAGTAGCAGGGACTAAGCTTCCTCCGGAAGCATAGAATAAGTTCTCCCATTCTGGAGAGGTGATCACCAGAATGAGAGAACCTAATAAACTATTAAACTTTCAGTTTTTGGCGTGACTGCAATAGGCTTATTTTTAATTTTTTTATATTTCTTGTCAGTCTGACATGCTCTTCGTTTGAACCAAGGAAAAATCCAACGGAGTAGTCTTAGCTGTTTAAAAACTGCTTGAGGATCAGACAGATGGGTTCTTGGTAGTGACACCCCTAAATCTTTAAAGACAAGACCTAAAGGAATCTCGATTTGATCTTGTAACTGTAGAAACTGTGTAAAAACTGGTCCATAAGCTGCCATTAAAGAGCCAACCCCACCGCGAGCCTGTCCCCATCCAATAAAATACAGCCCCTTATAGTCTGCAAGGAAAGAGCCTGCATAGCATTGGACTATAGAACCCTGTACTCGCTGCAATTCCGAAGGCAAAAATGGATAGGAGACTTTGTAGCCCGTAGCGCAAATAATCAAATCTATCGTTTCTACAGTGCCATCCACAAAGTGAACTTGATGATCTTCCACATGTTCAACGGCTGGTTTTGGAGTAATACGCCCATGCTGAATATAATAAGGAACTTCGTTGTTCAGCGTGGGGTGTTTTTCCAAAATGCGGTGTTTAGGCTTGGGAAGTCCATAGCTTTGGTGAGTCCCAAATGTCAGCCGAATGATGGTATGAAGGATGCATCTTTGTAGCCATTCTGGTGTCCAAGGCTGAGCCAGATTGGCAATCGGTACACCTGCAAAACTTTTGGGAATAAACCATACCGATTCCCTTAGACTGAGGGTTGACTTAGCTCCCACACGTGCAGCTTCAGCAGCAATATCACAGGCTGAATTTCCACCACCGATCACTAAAACCCGCTTGCCTCGTAATTGATCTGGATGACGATAGTCTTTAGAGTGCAAAATAGGGATATCAAACGTTCCTTTTAGCTCAGGAAATCGTTTACACCAGTGGTGCCCATTGCAAAGGATTATACCTTTATAAACAAACCTTTTACCATTTTCGAAAGTGACTTCCCAGCGATTTTGTTCGACTGGTCTCACCAAACTGACCTTACAATGCAGTTGTATATGATCTCGCAACTGAAAATGATCAGCAAACTGCCGTAAGTAGGTCAACATCTGTTGAGCACTCGGGAAAGCTGGGTAGTCTCTCGGCATGGGGAAATGGGTGAATTGAGTTATTTCCTTCGAGGAGATGATGTGAGCTGTGGCATAAACCCCATGGTGCCAGTTACCGCCGATATCGTCGCTAGCATCCACTTGGTCGTAGGGTATGCCAGCTGCTTTGAGTGCTTGAGCAATACCTAAACCAACGAAACCTGCTCCAATCAGTAACTGCTTATGCTCTGTATTATTCATGAAAATCAATACTTTAAGTAGGTAGGCGCAATTTCTGTGCAAATGGGATTTAACTTCGATCAATCCTCAGACTTCTTTCCTAGCAAGGGATTTAACTGACTGAGCGGAGCCAAAACCATCGATCAGGTTTAACAGTTAATTCCGCCCAGCTACTT
>CALIGI010000234.1 GCA_938021205.1 uncultured Pseudanabaenaceae cyanobacterium | reverse complement strand
GACCTCATCCCCTATCGGCTCCCGAACTTAGGCTAGCAATCACGAAATTTCAGGATGGTTTAAAAAGAGGAAGTTCCTAGTTACTCTACTTACGCTTGCGCAGGCTACGAGCAGCTAAGCCACCCACCAAAAATAGACCCGCTACGCCAGTAGGCTCAGGGATTTCCTGGGCGACTTCAACAGTGCTCCACTTGAGGTCAGAAATAGCACCACTACCGGGGTAGAAGAAGTCGATATTGGAGACATAGGTATCAGAAAACGAGAAATCGAATTGAGAGTTGTCACCTCGGTTGATACTCTTTTGGGTGATTGTCACACCACCAAGGGTGGCGGATTGATTGTAGGCATCGGAGGCTTTGGAGCCGTGGATAGAGATCAGTTCAGCCATGAGGAGGTCAATGTCAAAGTCGATGACTTGGTTGCCATCAGCATCGAAACCGTTGATATCAATGCCTTCGCCGTTGTCGTCGATATCGAGCAGGGAGAAGCTATTGAACTTGACTTCGCTGGCAAAGTCGAAGTTGATGTTGCCACCTTTTGCTTCGTCATCGGCTCTGTAGACGCCGTTACGTAAGCTGCGGCCATCTTCTTCTTGGATGATCAAAACGTTGCCCTGGTTGGCAGTGCCCCAGTTGCTGCCGGTTCTGAGGTCATTGTCTCGCCCTCTTCTGGAAGTGTCGTAGGTGTTGAGCTTGGCTGCTTGGTTGGTGCGATCGTTGACGCCATGGATGTTGGTTAAGCCCCAGTCAGACCACTGGGTTGTGACAAGGGTGCCGTCGGCGTGGGTTTGAACATTCTCGAAGTCGAGTACAAAATCCTCTGCTTGGGCATTAGGTGCCATTGCGCCGACTGCTGCTAGGGCTAGGCCGGTAGAAATGGCGATGAGTTTGCTGCGGGTGATGAATTGAATCATGGTCTTGAGAAGCCTAATTGTTCGTTCTTATACGCCTCCAGTGATTTTGCCTACGGATCAGTTAAAAGGTTGCCAAGTTGATACAAATTCAATCTTAGTTTGGTCGTTTTGGTAAATGACAAAAAGTACTGAATTCTAAGTGCAGAAACTAAAAAAAAATATTCGACTTCTCCGTATCTTTAGCTATTTTTATAACGAAACAAAATCCCGACAAATTTCCCTGTTAAACTCAAATCCTTGTATCTGTAAATATACTAAGTAAGTCTTGCTAATTTTTTTTCTCCCTTGATGCATTTACGTAAATACTAGATGTCGGTTTTTTATTCATCAATATTCTCCGCTAAATACTCTTCTCCGATCGCATGTTTGACGTAGCCTCTTTATGGTGTGGTGAGAGTTCTCCGCCTAAAGCCTTAGGCTTTTTGGCTATGCGCCCATGCCGGAGTAGCGTTGGAGGCCTTTACGCCACAGGTAGCGATTGGTAATACCAAATAGCAGTAGCCACAGCAGCATGACTCCAAAGCCCTGGGCAATGGGGGTTTCTAGCTCTAATAGGACAGCGACGGGGAAATAGATTAAGTAGGGAAACGGGGTCCACATCACAATTTGGGCAACGACGGGCGGAAACATGGCCAGTGGGGCTGCCATTCCAGAGAGAAATAGGTAGAACAGAAACCAAAAGCGTTCAATGGCGACGGCTCGTTCAATCCAAAAAGCGAACATGGCGAAGGTGTGCTGTACCAGGAAGCGCAGGCAAAAGGCGAGGGAAACGGCGATGAGGAAGAGGAGTAATCGGCTGGGGCTGGGCATCCAAAGGGCTTCGGGGTAGAGGCCGAAGAAGAGGGCGATGAGGATTGCAATGAAGGGGATGCGGGCGAGGCGTTCGGCGGCATGGCCTGCGAAGTGGTGCCAAAATGGGTCTAGGGGTTGGAGCAGGCGAAAGGAGAGTTGGCCTTGGACGACTTCTTTTTCGACGTCCCAGATGACCCAGACGACGGTGAGCTGACGGGTGAGGAAGACGATTAAGAAGTAACGGGCAAAGTCGGCTGGGCTGAGGGAGAAGCTTCCGCCTTGGGCTGCTTCGGTCCAGACGCCGAGGAGGATCAGGGGGAGGGAGCCGGAGAGAACCCAGAACATTAGCTCTGCGCGGTATTCCACCATGTAGGCGTAGTAGACGGAGAGGAGGGTGCGGGTGATAGTGAGGGCGCGGCGGATGCTTCGGCTTAGGCTGGGCTTGGGGGGAGGGAGGGCGTTGGGTGTCATGGCTGGGGCGGGACAATGGCATTGGCGGACATGGCGATACCATGTCCCTACGGTGGTGGGTTTTGGGTGATTGCAATGGCTGTGCGGCGCAGCCTTAGGGGGTGCTTTTGTTGGCCATGATGGGGGCAAGACCTTGGTCGGCGACTTGGCCTTGCTCGAAGACTTGGCCGATGACTTCTTCGATCGGAGGATCGGTGACGCTGAGGTCAACAACGTCTAGTTCGGCGAGGAGGCGGGAGACAGTTTCGGTGAGGCGATCGCGTTCCACTAAGTATCGAACAGATCGACCTTCGATTTTCTCGATTTGGCCGTATTGCTCTAGATGGGGGCGATCGTAGACTTTGCCGAGGTCAAGCTGGACGGCGCGGCTGGGGGCAAATTGCGCGAGGAGTCCGTCGAGGCTGCCGTCATATATAAGTTGTCCCTGGTGAATCAACAGGACTCGTTTACAGAGGGCGGTGATGTCCGCCATGTAATGGGAGGTGAGGATTAGGGTGGCGTTGTAGCGATCGTTGTAGTCCCGCAGGAATCGACGCACGGCTTCCTGGGCATTGACGTCAAGGCCCAGGGTGGGTTCATCGAGAAAGAGGACGGTGGGGCGGTGGAGCAGGGCCGCGAGTAGCTCGGCTTTCATGCGTTCACCGAGGGAGAGCTTACGCACGGGCTGCTGGAGCTGGCGGGAGAGACCCAGCATTTCAGCGAGTTCATCGATGCGGCGTTGGGCTTCGTCATTATCGATGCCGTAGACAGCGGCGTTGATTTTGAGGGAGTCCAGGGCGGGCAGGTCCCAGATGAGCTGCTGCTTTTGGCCCATGATGAGACTGATTTGCCGCAGGAAGGGGGTGGCGCGTTTGAAAGGAATATGACCGTTGACTCGGGCTTCGCCGCTGGAGGGGTGGATCAGCCCGGTGAGCATTTTTAGGGTGGTAGTTTTGCCCGCACCATTGGCTCCGAGGAAGCCGACGACTTCGCCGGGCTCTAGCTCAAAGGAGACGCCTTTGACGGCTTCGACATATTTGTATTCGCGTTTGAAGAAGTGTTTAACGGTTCCTTTGAGGCCTGGCTGTTTGAAGGCAACGGGGTAGACCTTGGTGAGGTTGTGAACCTGAATGATGGACATTGAGGAGGGGGGGGCGGGCTAGATGCGAACTTCTTTACTGTGCCATAGGGACTAGAATTTGCTTGATTTGGTGCATTTTGCTGTGCAGAAACAAGCCTACGTGAGGTGTGAGCTCGCTATTCCAGCATTCATCCATTCATCCCGTGGGGCATTTCATGCTGATGGTTAGGGCAATAATTAAAAACGTAGGGGGTATTGTCCCGAAGGAAAAATCACCACTTCCCTGACAAATCTAGGCCCATTGACAATTTTTAATGATTTAGAGATTGGGGTAGTTTAACCACAAATGTGGTTCCTTTTCCAATTTGGCTGCTCACCTTGATAGAGCCATTCTGTAGATCAACAAATTGATTTACGATGCTTAATCCTAGCCCCGTTCCTGGAATATTGCTGACATTTCTTCCTCGATGAAAAGGCTCAAAGAGATGAATCTGATCATCGGAATGAATCCCAATACCGCGATCGCTAACTTCTAAAATGATTCCATCCTGCTGTGCTTCTAATTTGAGTATAATATCCTTCTCTATGGGGGTATAACGAATCGCGTTGGAGAGCAAATTGCTCAAGATAGAGCGGAGTAGCTGAGGGTCGAGGTGACACATGATGCTGGATGCTGAACAAACAAGCTGGATGGGCTGCTGTACTCGAAGATATTCCTGCTCATTGATCAAGTCATGGCAGAACGCAACGAGATTGATGTCTTGCGGCTGAATATTTAGCACTTTAGCTTCGGTTTTACCAATAATAAGAATGTCATCGATCATTTGAGTCATACGACCGACATTGGTTTTGACATCCTCTAGATATTCCACTTTTTGCTCTAGAGAAAGCTGCTCATCGTAGCGATTTAAAGACGAGACCAGCAACGAAATATTGTTAAGTGGATTCCGAAATTCATGGCAGACCATGGAGACAAAGCGCGATCGCATGTCATTTAACTCCCGTAGTTGCCGATTGGCTTTTCGCAGCTTGGCAGTGCGAGCTTCAACCTTATGTTCGAGTTCTTCATTGGTGCGTCGTAAAATTTTCTCCGCCCAGCGTCTCTGAGTAATATCGCGAAAGGTAACAACTGCCCCAATCAACTGTCCAGATTCATCATGCATGGGGGTGCTGATGTATTCCACAGGGAAGCTGGTGCCATCCTTACGCCAAAACACCTCATGGGTGACTCGGTGAATGCTGCCATCTTGGAAGGCCTGGTAAATAGGGCAATCTTCTCGGGGATATGGGCTTCCGTCAGGATGGGAATGGTGCATAACAGTATGCATTGACTGGCCAATGAGTTCCTCCACAGGCCAGTCAATCATGGCAGCGGCGGCGGGATTCACGAAGGTAACTTTTCCCGATAGGTCTAAGCCATAAACCCCTTCGCCCACAGCATTGAGAATCAGTTGACGTTGGCGACGGAGTTTGGCAAGTTCGCTCTCCTGGGGGGCTTGACCGGGCTCCTCAGGGGGATTGCCAGGAGAATCGGTGGAGGAATGATTAGGAGACACTGTCAAGAATGGGAGAAAGGAATAGATCGGCGATGAGGCAGGGAAATAGCTCTATTTTGAATGTATTTCTGGTTGGTAAAATCTAATTTTTTAAGCCTAAATGTAGCTCACTACACCTCAAGCATTGACCTTAGGTTCTATAACTGGAGGGTAAATATCCATTTTAGTTCCTGGTCTCATTCATAGATTCTCATAGATGTAGAACGGAATACTTAATTTTATTCTTGAGTCGCCATGGGTCCATTGCAGTTCTTTCATCCGATGATAAATTGGCATGATTCTCAGTATGGCTCGTGGTGCCAGATAGGTGTTTTTTGATAGGAGTCCTCACGATCTAATGCAAACGATTCTGATCATTGAGGATGAGACTCAAACTCGCAATATTTTTCTCAAATGTTTGGCCTTTGAAGGCTTTCAAGCAGTGGGTGCCTGTGATGGAAAAACAGGAATTGAGATGGCCCAAAAGCATCGCCCCGACTTAGTAGTTTGCGACATTATGATGCCAGATATGGATGGCTATTCGGTGCTATCTGCCCTACGAAAAATGGAGCAAACGGCTTCGATACCCCTCGTTTTTTTGAGTGCGAAGGTCACGATGGCTGACCTTCGACGGGGGATGGAGCTAGGTGCTGATGACTATTTGACGAAGCCTTGCAGTATTGAACAATTTCTAACTGCTGTGAGTACGCGGCTAGAGCGACAGGCTCAGTTGGAGCGACTCTATAGCACTCAGCCTAACCTGGAAACCGATTCTGTCGAAGCAGATGGCGCATTGATGCTTGAGTCTAGAGCGAGCGTGAACGACGATGGATTTTTTCCCCACTGCCCCCAGCTTGAGACGGCTTTTCGATTTATCGAATCCCACTTTTCCCAAGCGATACAGCTCGATGATGTGGCTCAGGAAGTAGGCTACTCTGCGGCCTATTTGACGACGCTGATGCAGGAGCAAACGGGATATACCGTCAAGCGTTGGATTATTGAAAGACGTATGGCCCAAGCAAGGCTACTTCTATTGAATACAAGTAAAAGTATCAAAGAAGTTGCTGAAGCATCAGGCTACGTTGATGCAGGATATTTCTCTCGACAATTTCGCAAGTTTCATGATGCTTCTCCCCAGGCTTGGCGAGAGATGTCTGTAGCGAAACCAACGAATTAGGAGATTGTTGGGAAATTATTGGAAATTGCCAAAGAAAGTCCAATCAAGATCGAAAAATCATCCAATGTGCTTTTTGTGGAGGCTTGATAGATTAAAAACAACCAGCATTCCAGTCCCGTGAAGGCTTTTGGGTCGCATTTTCTTGGGCTGAGTTTGCAGAGTCTTTGTTTCATTTTGTGGACACAAAACCATGGCCTTTACATCAGCAACTCAAATAAATTTAAGGCAGAACAGTTTAAGTTGCGATCGCGGTACATTCTCTACAGGTCCAAATGCTACTGGGCTCGCCTGCCCTGACTGTGGTGGTCAGCATTTCACCCGAGACCACTCCGAGTTTATGGAGAGCATGCCCCAGGACCCTGTGGACATGGTCGATGACATGGTTCGCATGGGTCTCTACAAAGAGAACCAATTGCGGGCAGCAGATACGGTCAATGCCCACGAGCTACGCAAGGCTCTGTTCCTTAAGACCGTGGGCCGGGGCGACCCTAGCCGAGAAAGGTTGATTTTAGACTTGTGTAAGCAGGCGGGTGGCTTAGAAAATGCCTTTGCTGCTGCTTTTGGTCCCCAGGCCGGGATGTTCTTTGCCGATTCCCAACGCGTCAGCGCGACGACGCGGCGGGAGTTTATGCGGAATCTGGCGGTGGGAGCTGCCCTGGTTACGCTATCTAGCTGTGGGGGTGAGCCGCCTGCCGACACGCTTGATGAATTTGATCCCTCTAGTGGGGCAGATCTAGAAAAGACCGACTTGCAAATTGGCTTTATTCCGATTACCTGTGCCACGCCAATTATTATGTCGGAGCCCCTGGGCTTCTATAAGAAGTATGGCTTTAATGCCCAGGTGGTGAAGATGCCAAGCTGGGGCGCTGTGAGGGATTCGGCGATCGCCGGAGAACTAGATGCCTACCATATGCTCGCCCCCATGCCCATTGCCATGACCCTGGGTCTGGGCTCTGCTTCCTTCGGCGTCAAGCTGGCTAGCATCGAGAACATCAACGGCCAAGCCATCACCGTGGCCGAGCGTCACAAAGGCAAAGTCAATGGCCCCGCTGACTTTAAGGGCTTCACCATTGGTGTGCCCTTCCCCTATTCCATGCACAACTTGCTGCTGCGCTATTACTTAGCGACCGGCGGCATTGACCCCGACGTGGATGTGAAAATCCGTCCGGTCCCCCCTCCAGACAGCATCGCCCAGATGATTGCCGGTGACATTGATGCCTACCTGATGCCCGATCCGTTCAATCAGCGGGCGGTCTACGAAGGGGCTGGCTTCATTCACTTATTAACCAAGGAAATCTGGCCGGGGCATCCCTGCTGTGCCTTTGCGGCCAGCGATCAGTGGATTAGCGATAATCCCAATACGTTCCGCACCTTGAACAAGGCCATCATTGAGGCAGCGGCCTACGCCCAGGTCCCCAGTAATCGGCCAGAAATTGCCAAGGCGATTTCTGAGCGGGCTTTCCTTAACCAGCCCGTAGAGGTGGTGGAAGCGGTGCTAACGGGCAACTTTGACGATGGCAACGGCAACACCCTGCAAGTGCCAGATCGCATCGGCTTTGACCCTTACCCTTGGCAAAGCTTTGCAAACTGGATCTCCTCCCAGCTCGTTCGTTGGGATCTCCAGGGGGATGGCTTAGCGCCCAAGGTGATTCCTGAGACAGGCTACGACGTGGTGGGTCAAGACGTCTTTTTGACAGACTTAGCCCGCGAGTTGGCTACGGAACTAGGTCAAACGCCCCCTGGGGAAATCTATCGCAATGAAACGCTGAAGTTTGACAGCTTTGATCCCGCAGACCCAGGCACCTATGTCCAGGAACAAATTGATAAGTATGGCGTGTAATTGCCCAACTATTTCAATTCGATCTTTGTAGGAGGTATCGAATATGGTCGTGAGTCATCCAGTGGTGAACACGGTTCGCAAAAAAGAAAAACCTGCTTGGTTTAAGAATGAGGGTTTGCAATCTTTAGCCCTATTCCTCATTTCTCTCTTTCTCTTTTTAGGGTTTTGGGAAGTGGGTGCCCGGTCCGGTTGGTTTACGAAGGGAGTTCCCACTGCCACAAAAACAATTGAAGAATTGTGGTGGTGGACGACCCATCCATTCTTTAATAATGGCCCGAACGATCTTGGGATTGGTTGGAACCTTTTAATCAGCCTACGGCGAGTGGCCATTGGCTACATCTTGGCTTCGGTGGTGGCGATTCCCCTGGGGATCTTGATTGGGATGTCCCCAGTGGCCTATCGGGCGTTTAATCCCTATGTTCAGCTGCTCAAGCCAGTCTCTCCTTTGGCCTGGCTTCCTCTAGGGCTCTACATTCTGCGAGATTCAGAGCAGACGGGGGTGTTTATCATCTTCATCTCCAGCATTTGGCCCACGCTGATCAATACTGCCTTTGGCGTGGCGAATGTTGACCAGAGCTATTTGGATGTGGCCAATACCCTTGGAGCTTCCAAACTGCGCACGATTTTCAAGGTGATTCTTCCCGCAGCCTTGCCCAATATTCTGTCGGGTATGCGCATCAGCATGGGCATTGCCTGGCTAGTAATTGTCGCGGCAGAAATGCTCTTGGGAACGGGCTTAGGCTACTTCATCTGGAATGAATGGAACAACCTTTATATCCCCAATATTTTGGTCGCCATTTTCATTATTGGCATCGTTGGATTGCTGTTAGATAGCATCTTTGCTGCCCTAGAACGATTTGTTGCATTTGGTCGAAATTCGTGAGTGTCGCTATTGTGAACGGTCATCAGTCCACAGAAACAATGCCGTCGTTGTCTCAGTCACCGATGTCTCAGCTCTCCATTCGCAATGTTACGAAGGTCTTTCCTGGTAAAAAGGGCCTGTTTAACAAAGTCACGGGCAAAACCAGTCGCGACTTTACAGCGATTGAAAACATCAGCATGGAGATTGAGCCCAATACCTTCGTCTCCATCATTGGCCCTTCCGGCTGTGGCAAGTCCACATTGCTGGATATGATTGCGGGTCTTTCCCCCATCAGCGATGGTGAGATCTTGCTCAATGGCCAGCCCATTACCGGGCCCGGGCCGGACCGAGGCATGGTGTTTCAAAACTATGCCCTGATGCCCTGGATGACGGTGGAAGAGAACATCCGCTTTGCGGTGGAGACGGTTCATCCCAAGCTGTCTCCCAAGGCCATGGGGCGGAAGATCAAGGAGAACATTCAGCTCGTTGGCTTGGAAGGGGCGGAGCGTAAGCATCCCCATGAGCTGTCCGGGGGAATGCGTCAGCGGGTGGGCATTGCCCGTGCCCTGGCCATTGACCCGCAAATGTTACTAATGGACGAGCCCTTTGGGGCGCTGGATGCCTTGACCCGTGGCTTCTTGCAGGACGAGATCGAGCGCATTTGGGAGCAGCAGCGCAAGACGGTGATCATGATTACCCACAGTATTGAGGAAGCCTTGCTGCTGTCCGATCGCATCGTCATGATGACGCGGGGACCTGCCGCTCGGGTAGATGAAATCCTTGAGGTTCCTTTCCCTCGACCTCGCAACCGGGAAACCATCATGCAGCACCCTGCCTATGCTCCCCTGAAGGCGGAGATGGAGAGCCATCTCTTCCGGGAAACCCGTGCGGTGGAAGA
This sequence comes from uncultured Pseudanabaenaceae cyanobacterium, assembly GCA_938021205.1. Taxonomy (GTDB): domain Bacteria; phylum Cyanobacteriota; class Cyanobacteriia; order PCC-9006; family JAAUQQ01; genus JAAUQQ01. The sequence continues at coordinate 2,351 of CALIGI010000234.1, read as the reverse complement.
GGCGAGGATTCGCAAGCGCTAATCGATTGGTGCTCTCGCAACCAGCATTGCTAAGGAACAAGAATTAAATTAGACTTCCCCCTTCTTAAGGGGGATTTGAGGGGGCTCGGCTGTTTAGCTTGGCTTGGCTTAGCTAGATCCCCCCAGCCCCCTTGGAAAGGGGGAGCTAGTCACATTGTGGGGTTAGTAAATTCTTGTTCCTATAGGAGTGGAAGTTGTTCTCTTTCAAACATCTGACCCTGGTTTTGCGACGTCCGAAAAACAGAAATTGGCAATTTAATTCTAGGAGTTTTGAACCATGGCAATTTTAGAAATTACCGAGAAGCTGTTGGCTGCGAAGAAAGCCGCAGGCATGAGCTTTGCAGATTTAGAAGCGAAGCTGGGCTGCGATGAGGTTTGGATTGCTTCGGTGTTCTATCGCCAAGCCAGTGCTTCCCTTGAAGAAGCCACGAAGATGATTGAGGCCATTGGAGCCGATGCTTCCTTGATTGAGCCTCTCACCGAATGTCCCATGAAGGGTTCCTTGGAGCCGGTGATTCCGGCAGACCCCTTGATTTATCGTCTCTACGAAATCATGCAGGTTTATGGAATGCCGTTGAAGACGGTGGTCCATGAGAAGTTTGGCGATGGCATTATGAGCGCGATTGATTTCACCTTGGATGTGGAAAAGGAAGAAGATCCCAAGGGCGATCGCGTCAAAATCATTATGTGTGGAAAGTTCTTGCCCTACAAGAAGTGGTAACCCACTAAAACCACAATCAACGTTGAACAGGTACAGAGCATTAGATCTATTGCACGAATACAAATCTGCCCCCATCCCCCGGCCCCTTGCCCCCAATTCTGGGGGAAGGGGAGTTTGAAAGTCCCTCTCCCAATGTTGGGAGAGGGATTTAGGGAGAGGGCCAGAGATGTATGCAAGAGGTCTGTTCTATGGATACAGCATTGTGTTCATAGAATGCTCTTTTCTTTATCCCCAATATTGTTGTTAGAACAACTTGTAACTAATGGAAAGCAAACCTCCTTTTCCCCCCTTCACTGAAGAAACAGCCCTGGCTAAGATCAAGGGCGCAGAAGCGGCTTGGAATTTACGAGATCCCGAAAAGGTCTGCCTCGCCTACACCGTAGACTCAGAATGGCGCAACCGCGCGGAGATTTTTTCAGGGCGAGAAGCGATTAAAGAATTTCTGGTGCGTAAGTGGAGTACCGAATTGGACTATCGGCTCCAGAAGGAACTTTGGGCCTTTAAGGATAACCGCATCGCAGTGCGATTTGAGTATGAGTACCACAATGACTCGGGGCAATGGTTCCGGGCCTATGGCAATGAGAATTGGGAATTTGCAGAGAATGGCTTGATGCAGAAGCGCTTTGCCAGCATCAATGATTTGCCGATTAAGGAGTCGGAGCGCAAGTTTCGTTGGGAGCGCAGCTAGTCCATGGTGAATACTGCAAATTTGATTAATGCTGAGGCTCAGCTTTCTCTGTGCTGGCGTGAAGTGGAGCGTTATCAGCAAGCGGTCTTAGCGCATCCAGTCCATGGCCAATTGGTCACGGTTTCGGCGCTGCGGCTGTTTATGCAGTCCCATGTGTTTGCGGTGTGGGACAACATGCTGTTGCTGAAGACGCTGCAACAGCGATTGACCTGTCTTTCCACGCCTTGGCGACCGGTGCAGGATGGCATGGCTGCCCGGTTGATCAATGAAATGATCTTGGATGAGGAAACCGAGGAGGTGAGGCCGGGGGAGTATATGAGCCATGCGGAGTTTTATATTCAGGCCATGGCTGAGCTGGGCGCAGAGACCCTGCCGATTGAGCAATTGCTGGAGGCGTTGGACCAGGGTTTAGGTTTGGAAGCGGCCTTGGCACCGCTGGAGATTCCGTCGCAGACCCGAGCTTTTGTTTTGAATACTTGGAAGATTTGCCAGGGGCCAACGCCGGGAATTGTGGCGGCCTTTTTATGGGGGCGGGAAGAGATTGCTACGCCGCTGTTTAGCAATATTTTGGTGCAGTTGGAGGGGATGGAAACGGAGGGGGCGGTGTGTTGCGATCGCCTACGAGCCTATTGCGATCGCCATGTGGGGGTGGATGAGGAACGGCATATTCCTATGGCGAAGCGTCTGCTGGAGCAGATTTGTGGTGAGAGTGGTTGGGCTTGGCAGCAGGCGCAAGAGGCGGCGGTTTCAAGCTTGATGGCTCGGCAACAGCTTTGGGATGGGGTGATGGCTGAGAATGAACAACCCCGCCGCAAGCGGACGGGGTATCTCAGGAGGACTACTCCGACCTCTCAGAGTTAGCTTGCAGAAGAATCTGCTCCTAACTCTGAGAGGTCGCTTGTAGAACCTTATATCTGCGCC
>CALIGI010000233.1 GCA_938021205.1 uncultured Pseudanabaenaceae cyanobacterium | reverse complement strand
AAAGCTACCTCGGCACCCTCCTTGACGACCTCTGCACTAAGGAACTGCGCGAGCCCTACCGCATGTTGACTAGCCGCTCCGAATATCGGCTACTGCTGCGCTCCGACAACGCGGACCAGCGCTTGACGCCAGTGGGCCGAGAAATTGGCCTGATCGACGACGATCGCTGGGCTGCCTTCCAGCAAAAGCAAGCCAACATCACCGCCGAGAAAGAGCGCCTGCACAGCACCCGCATCAAAGCCCATGAGCCCGTCGGCAAGCGCATCATCGCCGAAACCGAACAGAACATCAAAGACGCCATTACCCTAGGGGAGCTGCTGCGTCGGCCCCGGTTCCATTACACGGATCTGGAGAACTTCGACCTGGGCAATCCAGAGCTGGAGCGGGCGGAGAAGGAAGGGGCTGAGATTGATATTAAGTACTCGGGCTATTTGCAGCGGCAGCAGCGGCAGATTGATGCCACGGCAAAGCAGGAACACCGGAAGTTGCCGGGGGATATGGACTATATGGCGATCGAGACGCTGTCGAAGGAGTCGCGGGAGAAGTTGACGAAGGTGAAGCCTTTGACGATTGGGCAAGCTTCGCGGATTGGGGGAGTGAATCCGGCGGATGTGAATGCATTATTGGTGCATCTAGAGATAGAGGCGGCTAAGCGCCCCAAAACAGCTCCTGTGTAAGAATTAGACAAATTTTATACAAAGAAAGCCTTTTTAGAGAGATGGGTACTCTAAAATCGTAGGAGTACAGATGGCATTGAAGCGCTATGGCTGATACAGCAAGATTTCGCTCTGCAACAGATTTTCCAAAGAGAATTGAAAATCTAGATACAGGAGAAGTCAATCAGCTCTATGGCGAAATGCGAGACTGCTTGATTTTTACGAATCGCAGTCGAGCACAACTGATTAGGCGCAATGAAGAGCATAAGGATAAAGCGATCGCCCTCCGCTCCAATGTAGATCGGCTCCAATCCATGATTGACCGGCTCAATCAGAATAAGCAGTCTCTGGCCGGTGGGCAGCAAGCGATCATTGATGAGCTTGAGCAAGAAATGGAAGGTATGAGTCAGCAGCTTGATCAGCTGTCTGATGCCTTCGGCACTATTGAGGGTTGGGCAGATCCAGATACGGGCCAGTTCCAATTCATGGCAATTCCTCAGAAACTGTTTACCTTTCTGCGGACTGTCAAAAACATTGTTCTGGCTTGGCGAGGTGATAATGGAAGTAGTAGCTCACAGTCGAGAGCGATCGCTCCCAGTCGCGGTGGGCCAAGTTTTTCCGATGGGCCTCATGGCAATTCCCTCACGCCTGACGAAGAGGAGCAGGATCGTCGAGAGCGCCCCCAAATGTACGAAGATCAAGCTTCAATCAACCGTTCTCTGCTAGACCGCTAGCTTCAATATCTTCATGGGCAAACAGCGAGCCAAAGAACTATTAGCCAAGCTCAAGGCGAATCAGCAAGACGAGTTAGAAAACGCAGCGGCGATTTTCACCGTTGCTCAAGTTGCTGTGAATGAGTTGAGGGAAGCGGAACAAGATGCTGAACCTCAAACCCAGCCTCTGAGTTTGCCGCCATCACCCACCCTCAACAAGGCCGAGCTTCAACAGCGGTTTGGCGACTACAATCACTGCCGCAAAGCTGCCAAAGCCGCAGGCATTCGGTTCAGTCGCACTCCCAGTTGGAAACAGCTCGTGGCAGCCTTCAACCAAGCAGAGGTGTTGCAGAAGGTTGTGGACCAATACAGAGAGACTTGCAAGATGCCTTCTCTGCCTGGGGTCAGCATCCAAATCAACCTGTGACCTGTTGTGGCCTGGCAATGTTGTTGCATTTGGCGGTGCAGGCATCGGTTGAGCTACTGGGCTGGTAAAGAGACAAATCGACAAATCCGGCAATCCTTGAGGCCAGCCCCAAACCCAGCCGATTGGGAACAGGGTGTTCCCAGACGGGTTAACCCTTCCCAACCTTCGGCTCATGACTACTGGAGTTGGGGGTTGAAAGGATGACGTGCGTTTCTCTGGGCTGGGTTAGTCTGCGGGGCTACCGCTTACGCGGTCGAAGTATTAGGGCGTACATTGAGCAGCAATCATCCACACTCCACCCCACAACAATGCCCGGCCACTTAACGCTGCCTCAAGTACTCACCAACAAACACTGAAGCAACCCAGCTCCCTTGCGCAGGAGGATAACCTCTAAGGAGGAGGCGCTTCGTCCCCCTTGAGCGGCCAAAAGACGAATAGCGGGGGCTGGCCCCAAGGCTGTCATGATTTGCCGTCTTGCCTCTTCAAGCCTGCTGCCCCAAGCATCCCCCCCTAAACCACCCGCCCCTGCCTCACACACTCCCGAAACCAATCAAAACTAGCCTTCGGCACCCGCTCCAGCCCATTGTCATAATCCACATAAACAACCCCAAACCGTCGATCATACCCATAAGCCCACTCAAAATTATCCAACAAACTCCATAAGAAATACCCCCTCAACGGAAACCCCTCAGCCACCGCCCGCTGTGCCGATCGCAAATACTGCCGCAAATAAAAAATCCGATCCGTATCCCAAACCGCCCCATCCCTCAACTCATCCTGCGCCGCACAACCATTCTCCGTCACAAAAATCGGCAGATCACCCCGCCCCAACGTCTCACTCACATGACGAATCCCCCAATACATCGCCTCCGGCACCACCTGCAACCAAGGCATATTCATCCGGGGATACCCCTTTGGCAAATCAACCCACTCAAACCCAGCCTCAGTTTGAGCCGCCCGCACATAACACCCCGTATAAACATTGAAACCCAAGCCATCCAACGGCTGATGAATCGTCTCCAAATCCCCCGGCAAAATCTCCGGAGCCTCCTCCCCCAACTGCGCTAAAAACGTCTCGCCATAACGCCCCGTCAACGCAGGCAAAATCACCCCACCATTCGTCCCCACCAACTCAAACGCCCGCTTCGCCGCCTCAATATGCTCCGGCGACTCAATCACCGGCACCGGCACCATCCAGTTATCCACCAGCGACACCTGGCAAGGCTGCGGACTCGCTGCACGAATCGCCTGACAACCCAAACCATGGGCTAACAACGCATGGTGCGACGCCTGCCACACATCCTTCAACCGCTCCACCACCGTCCCCGGCGCATGGGGCGGGCGCGGCTGTTGCTTCACCACATCCCCAACGCCGTATCCCATATGAATGAAACAAAAGATTTCATTCAGCGTGATCCAATTTGTCACGCGATCGCCCAACCTTCCCACCACCGCCCCGGCATAATCCGCAAAATCCTGCGCCATCTCCCGACTGCGCCAAGACCCATAGCGGTCCTCCAACGCCTGGGGACTATCCCAATGAAACAACGTCGCATGGGGCGTAATCCCATTCTCTAAAAGCGCATCCACCAAACGCCGATAGAAATCAACACCCGCCTCATTCACCGCCCCCCGCCCCTCAGGAATAATCCGCGACCAGGCAATGCTAAAGCGGTAATGCTTCACCCCCAGTTGCGCCATTAACTGGATGTCATCTAAATAGCGATGGTAGTGATCACAGGCCACAGCCCCCGTATCGCCATTGAGAACCGCACCTTCCAATTGGCACAAGCTATCCCAGACAGACGGCGATCGCCCCCCTTCTCCCACAGCTCCCTCTATTTGATAAGCCGAAGTCGCCACCCCCCAAGCAAAGCTGTCATCAAAACGAGACTTCAAGGAGTTGCCTCGCGAATTAATTGCAAAATTGTCACTCATGGGCCTATTCTGTCCCAGTTAGTCAAATGTGTGGTCACAACCCTCAATTTGCCTGCGCTGAGACAGCGCTTGCAATTGTTTTTTTATCTGTTAATGTTTAAGCCAACATTCAGCAAACGGCAGATTCCCTGGTAGCATCGGGTGCAAATTTGCCACTGTTGGCTCCAGCCACTCAAGGTTAAACTTCATCACGTCCCAGGATGTGACCCCCACCATGGATCAATTTAAGGCTGATGCCGTTCGCATGAATAACAACCCAACAGGCGAAACTGCGGTCATGGATAAGGCAATTGAATCCAACGTTCTTTCCGTTGATCAGTACGCTGAGC
>CALIGI010000232.1 GCA_938021205.1 uncultured Pseudanabaenaceae cyanobacterium | reverse complement strand
CTGGCGAGTCTGCTCCTGTTGCACTGACTGCTCCTGCAATCAACGGCTAAATTTCCCGGGTCTTCGGCCCTTCGGAACTTACCCTTTGAATAAAGGTTGATGGGCGGTGGCTCCTACGAAAGTGGGGGCCACCGCTTTTTGCATAGGAGTCGGAGTAGCAGCAACGATGAAGCAATTGAAGTGAAACAGTAGTAAGCCTTGAAGATGTCGCGATCAATCTCCAATTCATAACTATTACTTATTGATCCCAAAAGCTTAGTCAATAGAAATGCCCCTGAAAGCAACAAATCAGAGGAATAGAGCATCTAGAAAACCCTAAGCTTGCACCTGACAGTCTCACCACCAAGACAGAAAACCGAAACCATCACAGCGCCAAACGGGGAGATGTCGAGCGATCCCTCAATGGATAGGCCACATATAGTGCGCCTGAAGCAGGCTATTTCAGTAGCTTTACCGATGCTTAAGAAAATATATATGTGGCAATACTAACCACAGAGCCTGTGGTTGCAGCATTTCCCTATACCCAAAAGCTGGGTGCCTGGAACGGATTCTTAAAAAAGTGTAAAGTGTAGAAGTGACCGGAGGAGTATCGTGTTCAACCGACTAGCCTTTCAACATAGCCAGTTTGTCCAAGACCTTGTCATGAGCCTCCAAGCTCTGGCTCAGACCCTGGAGAATCAAGGCTATTCTTCGTCCTGCTATACCTGCGGTGGTGAGCGTAACAGCGCCTCCTTTATGGTGAGTTTGGCTGAAGGCCATCTCATTCGCTTCCTCGTTTCCGACTACGGCATTACCTGGACAGAAATGCGTGATGACCGTGAGCTGATGAAGCTAGAAGGCTCTGAAGCGATTAGCCAACTCCATGAACTCGCAAGCCTGGTTAAATTCAAAGTTAGCCCCGCAGATTGCGAGCTGCTGCGTAGCCGATAGGCACGAGTTCATAAACATGATTGCTGTCGTGCTCCCTTGACTCTCAGTCAGAGACTCCACCACGAGGTCCTACAGTGAGCTTTTTAGGTTGCGAAATGGGCAAGCTAGCTCCAGAACCTTGGGGCAGTATGCCCCAGCTCGACCTGTTACCTATTCAGAAGCCCGTGGCAACAGACCTTGCACCTATTCAATGACAGATAGGATTGCACTAGGCTCCAAGACAACTTCCAGTCTTGGCCTCCAGGTAGCGACGTGGGCTTACTACATTTATTTTTAGATGAGCAACGCAAGCGTCCTTCCCTGGCGTCACGAATTTATTGAAACAAATAATATCCGCCTCCACTACGTCACCCAGGGCGAAGGTGAGCTAGTCATTCTCCTCCATGGATTTCTCGAATTTTGGTACTCCTGGCGTCACCAGCTACCGATTCTTTCCAAGCACTTTAAAGTCGTCGCACCGGATCTGCGAGGCTATAACGATTCAGACAAACCCCAAGGCGGGTACGACGTAGAAAACTTAAGCCGAGATATACAAGGTTTAATCCAGGCTCTGGGTTACCAAAAAGCGAGGATTGTAGGTCATGGCTGGGGGGGATCTATCGCCTGGTCATTGGCAGAGAATGTCCCCCAGTGTGTCCAATCTCTAGCCCTTCTCTCCGCTCCCCATCCCCAGCGCTTTCTCCAAGAGGCTGCTAGTAATTTTGATCAGTTTGGTCGCAGTTGGTATATTTGGGCTGCCCAAGTGCCGAATATACCCGAAATGATGTTGCGGGCCAATCTAGCAGATATTGTTCGGGGTCTATTCCAGCAACAATCCGTTCGCAAGGGTGCCTTTTCAAAGGAAGATACTGCAATCTATGAAGCAGCCTTGGCGAAACCTGGTGCCATTCGTGCAGCCCTCAGTCATTATCGCCAGCTCTTCACGCCAGTGACTGTGGGCAAGCTACTCACGAATGCTCCTAGCTCCATCGCAAGGCCGACGCTCATTCTTTGGGGGCAAGACGATACTCTCTTTAGCCACCGCCTGGCCAAAGGGATGGAACGACTCATTTCCGGTCCCTGTCGCTTTAAGCTAGTGGATCAATGTGGCCACTGGATCAATCAGGAAGCACCTCAAACGGTGAATCGAGAACTCACGCAATTCCTAAAACGCTATTAGTCTTTCCTTGAGAGGTCCTTGCTAATGTCATGGAAACCTCCGTAACAGTCCAATTAAATTATTGGGGCCAGCTTTTGCACTTGGGCTGGAGTAATCCACGGCATAGCAAGCTTTCTAGCAGCTTCAGAGAGTGAGACTCAATTGCTTGTGAACTATAAATCGGCTGTGCCTGCTTTACTTACGGCCAATCTTTAGTATATTTTCTGACAACATCTACCAGTTTACTTTCCATAATGATGGGGCATTGATGAAAACTCTATTCATCTGGCCCCAGCATGGCATAAGCCATGAGCGGTAAGGCCCAGCATCCTTTCTTTGGACTGTTGACCAGGCAATCAGGGACGTCATTCCATCACAGACTCGCCATCACAAGCGTCTTACATGTCTCGTCCTAATCCCTTCCAACAAACAACCCAACTGCTTAAGGCCCAGCGCATCCCTAACTTGGAGCAAAAGTTGGGGCTCTATCAGGTCTTTCAACGGTTATACGATAGCAATCCATCCTTATTGGATGAACTCATAACCTTAGAGAATTTACCAACCGAAAAAGCGACGAAGACAAAGACCCCCCTATACATTCTTGGGAATCGCGTAACCGCCAATGATGCCAGCCTGACAACCAATCTTTTGGGCGATCGCAGTCAAACTCTATTCCACCCCAAGCAGATTTGGCTCTTGGGTCGTGCTCCTGATGCTGGAATCTACTTAGAGGATACAATGCTCTCTCGCTACCATGCAGCAATTGAGTTTTCTCTAGCTCAAGGCTTTGAGCTAGTGGACTTGGGCAGCACCAATGGCTCCTTTGTAAACGGTGAAGCGGTACGCCATCGCCAGCAGCTCAAGGAAGGCGATCGCCTTAACCTAGGCAGTCTGACAATTTTGTTCTTTGAGCAATCTGAAAGCCAAACCCTCCCCAAACTACCGGACGTCCTGCTCACAAAGCTAGGCAGAGAACCAGAGCCAATCACCCCACCGCTGTTCCCCCAAGCAGAACAGATGGAACAAAGACAGGAGCTCAGCGATGAAACCATGGTTTTTTTAAGGGGAGAAAATCCACCTCATGCAGCAACTCCAGGTAGCAAGCAACAAAACGAGCAAAACGATCGCCAAGCCAGGCTGCTAGAACGCCTGAAGCAAATGCCCTAGGTCTCAACATTATCGATGCCAGAAAAAGAGAAAGGGTTAGCGCATGAATGCGCTAACCCTTTCTTAATATCTAACTCACTGCCACATCCTTCATTACGACGACTTACTACGACTGCGCTTCTTCTTTGTGGAAGCTGCTGCTGTTGCCGCCGTAGCAACCTCAGGCGTAGGCTCTGCTTCTAGGATGCCCTCCGGTGCGTCGGCTTTGAGGCCCTCAAGACTATTGGGGTGACCCACGGTATTAGCTGAAACCTCTGCGCCCATTTCTAGCTTGGCTCGCACTTGAGTTTCGATATCCTGGGCGATCGCAGCGTTCTCTTCGAAATAGATAATCGTGTTGTCACGACCCTGGCCGATATTATCGCCCTGGTAGCTGTACCACGCCCCCTTGCGCACCACAATGCCTGTCTCTTCAGCCAAGTCGAGCATACAGCCCAGGGTAGAAATGCCACGTCCAAAGAGAATGTCAAATTCTGCAATGCGGAAAGGCGGAGCCACCTTGTTCTTAGCAACCTTCACCTTCACACGAATACCAAATTCCTGGTTGCCTTTCTTCAGAGTTTGAATACGACGAATGTCCAGGCGCACAGAGGCATAGAACTTGAGTGCATTACCGCCAGTGGTGGTCTCAGGGTTACCGTAGGTGACGCCAATCTTGAGTCGCAGCTGGTTGAGGAAGATGACCGTACAGCCAGACTTACCGATGTTGCCGGTAATCTTGCGCAGAGCCTTGCTCATCAAGCGAGCTTGGGTGCCCACTTGCATGTCACCCATTTCCCCTTCTATTTCAACGCGGGGGGTTAGGGCTGCAACGGAGTCGACAACAATGATGTCCACTGCTGTGGAACGAATCAATTGGTCAACGACTTCAAGGCCCATTTCTCCCGTATCGGGCTGGGAAACGAGCAAGTCCTGGATATTGACGCCCAGGGCTGCGGCATAGACGGGATCCAGGGCATGCTCAGCATCCACAAATGCTGCAACACCGCCAGCTTTTTGAACCTCGGCGATCGCATGGAGGGCCAGGGTCGTTTTACCCGAGCTTTCTGGACCATAAATTTCCACCACACGCCCCTTGGGAATACCACCGCCCAGAGCCAGGTCAAGGGTGAGCGCACCAGTGGGAGTGGTCTCCACCACCATGCGGGCGTTATCGCCGAGGCGCATGATGGAGCCCTTACCAAAGTTGCGCTCAATGTTACTGAGGACAAGGTCAAGGGCCTGGGCGCGCTGTTTAGCTTCCTGGTCTGTCTTAGGTGCCATGGGCGGTTTCTTCTAATGGAGGTTTGGTTGGAGAGGTGCCCATCGATGCTGAGGGAACCCATCAATTCTATCGAGCAGTGTGTCGAAAGATAGTAGCGAGATGCAGAGGAGCTAGCGGTTCAATGGCACCGGGGAAGAAGCCAAGCTTCTTTAGAGGGCTACAACCTGATCAAAGAGTCTCTTCATTAAGAGAAAGTCTCAAAAGCATGAATAGATTTCATCAATGCCTTTTTCGATTTGATGTTGCTCCCCAAAACAGTATAGAACGGAAGTACTTAAGATCGCACGTACTATAAAGACATTTTTACAGAAGCAACATTTGGATAGAGAGCATCATCAAGACTCGCGAGATATCACTGTGGGAGAATAGAGAGCGATCGCTCTCACTCAGCCCCTCCCATGGCCGCCCGAACTTCCACTGCATTCCCTGAAACCGCAGTCTCTGTCGCTGGAGTCACCGACTATATCAAAGCGCTGCTAGAGCAAAATGAACAGCTCCACCAAATCTGGGTGGTCGGCGAGGTCTCTAGCGCCAACAACCACGGCAAAGGTTTATTTTTTACGCTTCAAGACCCAGAAACCGGCGCATCGCTCAATTGCGTCATCTGGAAAAGTCAGCAAGCCAAGGTTGCCGCTTTACCTCAGCCTGGAGATCAAGTCATAGCCTTAGGGCAAGTCAAGGTCTACACCCAACGCAGCCAGTACCAGCTCACGGTGTGGCAATGCCTCCCCGGCGGCGATGGACTCTTAGCTCTTCGCTTCCGGCAGCTCCAGCGGCGCTTGCAGGCGGAAGGACTATTTGACCCAGAGTACAAGCTGCCCCTGCCTCTGCATCCCCGCACCGTAGCTGTAGTGACGTCGAATAAAGCGGCGGCCTGGGGGGATATTCAAAAGACGCTGCTGCGCCGCTATCCTGGACTGAACGTCCTGCTGTCTCCCGCCACGGTGCAGGGACAAACGGCTCCCGCCAGTATTGCCAAGGCACTGGAGCGAGTGGCGGCGGATGGACGGGCTGAGGTGATTATTCTGGCGCGGGGCGGCGGCGCAGCAGAGGACTTGACCTGTTTCAACGAAGAGCAGGTGGTTCGAGCAATCGCCGACTGCCCCATCCCAATCATTTCTGGCATTGGCCATGAGCGGGATGAGTCCTTGGCCGACCTCGCCGCCGATGGCTATGCCCACACCCCCACCGCCGCAGCGGCCCTCGCAGTACCGCTCTTAGATGACCTCTGGGAAACTCATCAGGAGCGCAAGCTTCGCATACACCAGGCAGCGATGTGGCAATTGGAGACCTGTGGCGATCGCCTCACCCTGCTTCAGCAGCGGCTCCAGCGCTACAGCATCACCCGCCAGCTAGAACGGGAACAGGAGCAACAGCACTGGCTCAAACAGCGCCTGCTCCAATCCCTGCGCCAACGGTTAGAACAGGCACAACAACAACAGCTCGCCTTAGCTCAAACCCTTGAGGCCCTAGACCCCCATCGGGTGCTCAAGCGAGGTTATGCATTGGTGCGAGCGGAGAAATCCGGGCAAGTCATTCGCAGCGCAGCCCAGCTTAAGCTCGGCGATGAGATTGCAGTGCAACTGGGCAAAGGCAGCGTCCAGGCCCAAATCACTGAAGTCGCCTCTGAGTCCTAGCCCATATCACCTCCTATTCAAAAGCAACTCCAAGACAACTTCTCAACGCCCCATTCACTTATCTACAAAGGTTTTCAGTTATGGCCCCTCGAAAAAAAGCAGCCAAGTCCAAAGCACTGCCAGAGGATTGGAAGTATGAATCGGCAGTCGAGCAAGTGGAAGCGATCGTGGACCGTCTGGAAACCGGAGAGCTGGAATTAGGCGACGTCTTTGAGCAATTCCAGCAGGCCGTCCAGTCCCTTAGCCAATGTGAACAGTTCCTTCAGGAAAAGCAGGAGCAAGTGACCCTATTAATTGAAACTTTAGAAGACTAAATTGTTTGACAACAACAAAGTCCTCCTAAAGCATGTAGCACTATTTCATATTACTTTCTTTACAAAGTCTGAGAATGAATTGAAGAGCCCAATCAAGAAAACTCTAAAAGTAATAATTGCTACAAAGCGACAGCTCCAGACCAGATTAAAGCCAGAATCAAAAACAGAAAATAGGGGAAAATCCTCAGTCACACTCATCTCAGAAAGATCACAGAGCGAGTAATACGCTTAATTCATCGACTCGATGCGCTCCTCCCATAAAGGTCTTCAATACGTAACTTTAGACACTATTTAGCTCAGGCATTTCTCATAATCTTTTCCGTAAGAAGTACGAGTTTACATCTATCGATGGCAGAGCTTTCCAGTCTAGATCCATAATTTTTGGCAGAGTTCAGGGCAAGAACTCTTGAGTCCAGGAGATAATTTTTTCTCTTGTCAGACCTATGAGTTCATTCTCAGCATTAGTACTCTAAGCCGACAACAGTTCATTGAGATTGCTCTGCTCGACAATCCAGACTTTCGGTGTATTCAGACTCTACTTTCTTATATTCAAACCATCATTCCCAGAGCCAACAAGGGGTTATTTATGTCTTTGCAAGTCGAGTTGCTAGAGCAGAGTTTTGGGAAAGTAGCCCCCCAAGCCGATGAGTTTGTCATGAGCTTCTATGACAATCTCTTCACCGATTACCCCGCTGCAAAGCCGCTTTTTGAACATAGCGATATGAAAAAGCAGGGGCAAATGCTCAAGGGCGGTCTCGTCATGGTGATTGAAAACCTTCGTAATCCCGATGTTTTAAGCAAAGCCCTCGGCGGCTTGGGTGCTCGCCATGTCAAATATGGTGCTTTACCAGAGCATTACCCTCTTGTAGGCAATAGCTTGCTCAAGACTTTTGATCAGTATTTGAAGGAAGACTGGACTGAGGAAACCAAAACAGCTTGGGTTGAAGCCTATGGTGCCATTACTGCCCTCATGCTTGAAGGTGCTGACTATAGCAGCGAAGAAGTAGAGCTAGACAATGCTCCAGCTGCTGCAGAAACATCAGAAGAAGAAGAAGCCGGCCTTAAGGTGAGCCTGTTAGAAGAGAGCTTTGGCAAGGTTGCTCCCCAAGCAGACGACTTTGTCATGAGCTTCTACGACAACCTGTTCACCGACTATCCAGCTGCAAAGCCACTGTTTGAGCACAGTGACATGAAAAAGCAGGGGCAAATGCTCAAAGGCGGCCTCATCATGGTGATGGAGAATCTGAAAAATCCAGATGTTCTGAGCAAGGCCCTGGGCGGTCTAGGTGCCCGCCACGTCAAATACGGTGCTCTGCCCGAACACTATCCCCTGGTGGGCAATAGCCTGCTCAAAACCTTTGAGCAATATCTCAAAACAGATTGGACTGATGAAACAAAAGCTGCTTGGGTCGAGGCCTATGGTGCCATCACAGCTCTAATGCTGGAAGGAGCTGATTACAGCAGCGAAGAAGTGGAACTCAACAGCGCCCCCGCAGCTGCAGCAGAGCTTCCCGAAGAAGAAGCGGGACTCAAGGTGAGCCTGCTGGAAGAGAGCTTTGGCAAAGTTGCTCCCCAAGCCGATGAGTTTGTCATGAGCTTCTACGACAACCTCTTTACCGACTACCCCGCTGCAAAGCCCTTGTTTGAACACACCAACATGAAAAGCCAGGGGCAAATGCTCAAAGGTGGCTTAGTTATGGTTGTTGAGAACCTGCGCAAGCCGGAAGTCCTCACCAAGGCACTGGGTGGGTTGGGTGCTCGCCACGTTAAATATGGTGCTCTACCAGAGCACTATCCCTTGGTGGGCAACAGCTTGCTCAAAACCTTTGAGCAATACCTCAAAGCTGATTGGACTATCGAGACCAAGAATGCTTGGGTTGAGGCCTACGGCGCAATTACAGCATTGATGCTCGAAGGCGCTGACTACTCCCAGAAGGATATTCAGCTAGAAGCTGCTCCCGCATCAAACTCCAATATGGCGGAACCAACTCTACCGAAGCTCACGCCTGCGGCATCTGAACCTGCAGCGCCGACTGCTGAAATAGCTCCTAGCGAAGTTACTCCAGAAGGAGAGGAGGAGAGGCTCCCAGTCCTGCCGATCGCTGGAGGGGTGTTGGGTCTAGGAGCCCTGATACTACTGTTTATCTTGCTGTAAAGGTTGTTTAGACAACAGACTAAACATCATTAGCAATTTCAGCAGTTGCCTTGGCTAATGCAACGCACAACACTTAGTCCAGCAGCAATCATTCAGGTTTTAGAGGGAGGTAAAACTAATCTCTCTCTCTAAAAGCCAATGTTTCTAGGCAACTTTTTGGCATCAGTTGACTCCTTTTCTAGGCGATCGCGCTTATCCCTTTCCCTTTTAGATGACTCCTTTGAATGGCTTCTAGATCGTCAAAAAAGCGAAGAATTCGAGATTTCTTCAATATCCAGATCTTCATCGGAGGGGCAGTCATTTTCCTGCTGGTCTGGCTGATTGCAACCATGGCAATGGGGACCGAGCAAAAAACCCTATTCTTACCGGGTGTTACCTCCCAAGGGCATTTTGGCTTTGAAGCGAACTGCTCCTCATGCCATGAGGGCTTCAAAAAAGTCTCTAATGAGAATTGCAGTCGCTGCCATGAAGCAGAACTGGCTGAAGACAAGCATGGAGAAAAGAAGTTTCGGGATATCCGCTGGGCTGAGGATCTAGAGAAACTAGATGCTTTGACCTGCACAACTTGCCATAACGAGCATGTTCAAATGTATGGCCGGGGCGTCCACCTTCAGCCTGACCTTTGTATGGCCTGTCACCAGGGAATCATCGAAGGTGACATGACGAGCCACGATGGCTTTACTGCCGATGGTTGCTGGACCGCAGGATGCCATAACTACCATGACCATCGGTCCATTTCCACGGGCTTCCTTTACGACGGCTTAGACCAACCTCCAATGCTACCGGTCCAAGAATTACCCAAAATCGTGGTTGAAGCTCAGCTAGAAACCGCTCCTAACCCGGATCTAAAAAGCGAGTTTCTAGGAGGTGGATCATGAGGAAACTTCGATTGCTTGTTCTAGCGGTAACCCTTTCCGTTTCTTTGTTCCTTTGGGCAACCCCTGAAGCTGTTTACGCTGACAATGCCACAGAGTCAGAACTCAGCGAAATCACTGCTCAATGGAAGACAAGCGCTCATGCTTTAGCTGATGTCAACTGCTCAAGTTGTCATCAAGACCAAGGGAGTAAAGCCTTTGTAGCTCATCCCAACAATGAGAGCTGCAGGACCTGCCATGAAGCCGAAACAGACACATTTTTACTAGGCAAACATGGCATTCGCTTATTGGAAGGTCAAAGTCCTCTGACTCCCTCTAAGGCTCGACTTGCAATGAAGCCTGAAGCTCATAGCAAGCAAATGAACTGCAATGCCTGCCACGACGTTCATTCTGTGGATACTTACCAGGCTTCCGTTGATTCTTGCATGACCTGCCATAACGATGAACATTCTTTGAATTACAAGAATTCAAAGCATAGCCAACTCTTTTTAGACGAGGAGAGTCTGGAAAGACCTTCTAATATTTCGGTCACTTGTGCGACTTGCCATCTTCCAAGAGAAACATCAGAATCCGGCAGCAAGGTATTAGCAAATCACAACAATACTTACAATCTAAAACCAAGAGATCGAATGGCTAGCGAGGTTTGTATGAATTGCCACGGAATGGAATACGCCTTTAATAGTATTTTTGATAACGACCTTGTCAAATCAAATTTTGCTCGACCGCCAAACATCCATTTGAAGAGTTTCGATATGATTCGAATTTTTCAAGAAAAGCGGTCGGGCAAATAGCCCGAAATTCCTAAAGCTTTCGGGACAACACTTCAACTCATTCAAGGTTGAAGAAAAACAGTTCAAGATTGCCTGTTGTATTTAACCCAAGGATTGAGCAAATCATGCTTGCAAAACGTTCACTAAATTGGTTTAGCCGACTACGGGCTAAAACCATTGCGATGGTCTCGATGGCCATTGCCGTTTGTTTCTTAGCTGTCTCTTGCGCCGGTGGTGGTGGAGAAGCTGCTGGGGGTAGTTCTACCACCGTGGCTGCCGCAGGCATCGCCCCAGACGTGGTGGCTGACTACATCCACACCGTTATGGCAGCGGATCGTACTGCTTACACCAAACACGTGATTAACCGCCTCAAGAAACTGGAGGGTAAAGATAAGCCCGATGGCGTTCTGGACGTAGAGGCGACTGAATCTTGGCAACAGAACGATGGCATTCCCCTGCCCGCTCAGATGTTCCGTCTGGGTTCTGAAATTGCTTCCGATGGCAGCCCTTTCACCTACAGCCTGATTTCCGAATGGAACATCAATGACAATCAAGGTATCAAGACTGATTTTGAAAAAACTGCGGTTGATGCAATCAACTCCACTGGCGAGCCTTATAAAGAGTATCAAGAGGTTGGCGGCAAGAAATACTTCTCAGCTCTCTATCCTGACAAGGCTGTTGCCGAGGCTTGTGTAACTTGCCACAACACCCACCCCATTCACTTAGAGCGCTACCCCGATAAGGTATTCGAAATGGGTGATGTGATGGGCGGCATCATGATCAATATCCCCTTGGAGTAATTGATCTAGTTTTCCCTATTGGCAGTGCCATAGCTGCCAATTCCGAGCTGTTAATCCCCTAACCCAGGATTAACCTTTAGAGCGAGCCTTCAAAAGCTCGCTCTCTTCTTAAGTAGGCCTATTCTTCGATCCTCCAGCTCCCATGAAGCCTCGGTTTTCAACGCTAATTCTACTGACGGTTGTGACTGCACTGTTGCTATTGCCCTTTGTCTTTAGTGGACTGTATATGTCTCAGCTTCAGTCCAAGGCCTTTGGGCTCCATGAGATTTTGCGGGGCAATTGGTATAAGCAAATCACTGGATTTGTTAGTCTCGCGTTTGTGCTCTCTGAGATTGGTTTGACCCTACGTAAGCGAGGCCGCAAGTGGAAGATAAAATTACCGGGCTCAATTCTAATTTGGCGCAGTATTCATATTTTTGTGGGTGTAGGCCTCGTCGGTATTGTTATGGTCCATACGGTGGGTACCACCGGAGTTAACTACAACACAGCATTTCTCTGGGTCTTTTGGGGGACAGCCATTTCCGCGCTGGTCGGTGTCGTAGCAGAAACAGGCGTGCTGGAGTCGCCGCGGAAGTATTTTGGCTGGGTGCCTGCCACACCGGATATGACACCTCAGAAGCTGCCGTTTGGTGTGTTTTCGAAGGGACCACTGATTCGCAATATGCGGGCGCTGTGGTTATCAACCCACATTTTTTTAACCTGTATTTTCTTTGTCATGCTGGGATTCCATATTTTCTTGGCTTATTTTTATCATTAAGTCCAGGACGGATAATTCAGTTAATTCAGTTCGTCTTGCGATCGCCTATCACCGTTCCCGAGCCATGGCCATTCAACGTTTCCCCACATTACGCCAACCATTCCACCGCCTATTCATAGCAGGGGCGATCGCTCTCTTCCTAGCAGTAACTCTGGGCGCTCAATCCGTCGCCGCAGCATCCCTATCGCCAGTCAAAGACCTGATGGCCCTGAAGGCCATGGCGCAACAATCCGTCCCCTATGACATTGCTGTGGCCGATGAAAAGCCGATGGTGCTGGAGTTCTATGCGGATTGGTGTAGTAGTTGCCAGTCCATGGCCCCGGTGGTGAGCAAGCTGCATGGGCATTATGGCGATCGCATCAACTTCGTCATGGTCAATATTGACGATGCCCAGGCCGCAAAGGCGGTTAAGCAATATGCCGTCACTGGCATTCCCCACTTATTGGCTTTGACGAGTCAAGGAAAAGTGGTGGAGCAGTTTGTTGGGCGGGTTCCAGCCAGGTTATTAGATCAAGCGATCGCCCCCTTAGCAGAAGCAGCGTAAGTAATCGGTCTCGCTCTGTCCAGATCTAACCTTTCCGAACCGAACATTATTAGAGACTGAGATAGCGCTCTTTTGTCAACGAGGATTAATACCATGAGCCATTCCATCAAATTTTTTCTCTTAGGCCTAATTACCCTCTTAGAGTTTTTAGAACTGGCCGGTAGCCGAGAAGGACTGTTAGCACTTTGGGTTGGCTTTGCCGATACTTGGTGGATTCAGAGCACGGGGGCCAGTGCCATGGTGATCTTGCTAGCAACAGCAGTGCCAACGTTAGCCTATTGCTGGTGGTCTGATCAACAATATTCATAGCTGCTCCCCAACCGTGACTTTACCTCCCTTTCGAAGGAACCCAGCCCTTGCCTGTTATTCACCCGCGTCAACGCTCCAGCTCTTGGGCTTTACTGCTCCTGCTATGCCTCATTACGACGGGCTGCAAGGTTTTACCAGCAGAGTCTAGCTCGCCAGCTCAGGCTGAAGTAGTAGTGGAAGTGGAAATGAAGGCGGAAGCCGAATCAGCGTTCACAGCCATTGAAGCCAGCGACCACGCTACGATTCTCAAGGCTCTAGGAGAGTCCCAAGTCATTTACCTCGGCGAGCGCCACGATAGCAAGCGGGACCACCAGGCCCAGTTGGAGATTATTCAAGCCTTGGTGGAGCAGGGGGAAGGAGAGGGGAAGAAAGTAGCGATCGCCTTCGAGATGTTCCAGCGTCCCTTTCAATCGGTCCTGGACAACTACAGCGCCGGGAAAATCGATGGCGATGCATTACGCCGCGATAGCGAATACGACAAGCGCTGGGGCTTTGACTGGGCCTTATATGAGCCCATCATCCGCTATGGCAAGACTCAGGGGTTACCGATGCTCGCAGCAAATACGCCCCAGGAAATCACCCGTCAAGTGGCTCGCCAAGGATTCGAAAGCTTGGACGAATCTGCCCTGGCTCAGATTCCAGCAGTGGGCGAGATTAACCGCGACAATGTCGAATATCGCAATTTTGTCGCTAGCGTATTCCTAGGCCACCATGGTCACGGTGGTGGCCACGGCGAAGCTGCGGGAGGCATGGACCCAGACGCCCTAGAGGCTGCCTTTGAGCGCTTCTTCTCGGCCCAGGTGTTGTGGGATGAAACGATGGCGGAAACCGTGGCGGACTTTGCCCAGAAAAAACCCGACCATACCGTTATCGTCCTCGCTGGCCAGGGCCATGTCATGCATGGTTGGGGTATTCCAGATCGCGTGGCACGTCGTCTCGGTTCAGATTTGAAACACAGTACAGTATTGCTCAATCCCTCGGAAACTATGGCGCAAAATGGCGAAGGCAGCATTGCAGATTATTTTTGGCTCAGCCCTTAGGCCAAAGGCCTTTGACAACATCATCACCCTGGGAGCACAGTCAGTCGTCTCACTTCGGCACATTCAACGCCCCATTCTCCCGCAGCCATAGCTTTTGCGGCGGCGTGAGTCCCTGGGAATCTGAAAACACCGCCCCAGTGACGATCGCATCATCCCAACAGGTCCCTTCTAAATTTGCCTCCTCCAAACTGGCATCTCGCAGATTAGCCCCTGAGAGATCAGCATCCTTGAGGCTAGCCCGCTCCAGATTCGTATTGAATAACGATGTCCCCACCAAGGTCGCCTGGCGTAAATTAGCCGTGGACAGGTCTGCCCAATCAAATTGGGAACCGCTCAAATTAGCACTGTGGAGCCTAACCCCTGCGAACTTACCATTGAGGCAATTGGCACGGGAAAGGTTGGCCTCTGAGAGATCACAGCCTACAAACTGAGACTTCTCCAGATTCGCCCCAGACAGTTGTACAGCCACCCAATTACTTTTATCCCAGCGACTCCCCTGGAGCTTGGCTTCGAGCATATCTGCCCAGCTAAAGTCTGCGCCAACGCCCTTCGCCCGCTGCAAACTACTGTGCTTGAAAAAGCTATAACAGGCCTTAGCATCCTGGAAATCAGCCCCATCAAAGCAGCCCCCCGAACCATCCATTTGCTCTAGATCTGCTCCAGTAAAGGTCGCATGACTCGCCTCAACCCCTCGCAGTTGGGCTTGTTTGAGCAAAGCACAGGTGAGCACCGATCGCTCTAATGTGGCACCAGCCAAATTAGCCTCTGTCAAATTGGCCCAAATCAACGTCGCGTCGGAGAAATTGGTCTCTTCACACTGGCTCCCAGCCAAGTTTGCGGAACGCAAATAGGCCTCGGAAAAGTCTGCCCCTTTGAGGCTCTGCTGGGACAGCTCGATGCGGCTCAGCTCTTGCTTACGGAGAGACTGGGAAGCTGCGATCGCCGCCAGGACTTGTTCGGGGGAAAGCTGGGACATGGCCTTACCAAATACAAAAGCGATAGAGAGAATAGGTCTCTGGCAGAGCAGTCAGCCGTGAATCTCATCAACCCAACCCATAAATGAGAAGGAAGAAGACATTAAACCGACCCTGATACCGCCATAGGGACATGCCATATGCCTAATCCCTAGCAGCCTTGAATACTAGCAGGAGTGAAACCTTGTTGGTCTAGTTTCAGTCCTGGTTCCTAAGCCAGTTTCACAAAGATTTGGTCGCCTTCAATCTTGGTTTCAAAGACTTCTAACGGCTCAGTGGCTGGCCCCGATTCCACAGTGCCGTCAATGGCAAAAGCAGAACCATGGCAAGGACAGGCCAAGCGACCCCCCTCCAACTCAACGGAACAGCCCTGGTGAGTACAGCGCGCATCCAAAGCCACCACAGCATCGGGATTAGCAGGGTCTGCAACGACGATCAATGAACCGGAAGCATTCGCAAACTTCTTCGAGGCGATCGAGCCCCCCCCTGCCACCGCCGCCAGCGTACCTACCGAGTAGAAACCGTCGGCATCGGGGGTATCGCTAATCTCAGACTTCTTGGTTTTTAACGGGGCATCGCTCGTGATGATGTTTTCAGTGCTGGTGTCTGTGGACTCGGTGCTGGTTTCATAACTGCTAGAGCAAGCCGCCAAGACATTGGGCAATGAGGTAGCCAAAGCACCAACTCCAATCCAAGACAAGAAATTCCGACGATCCATAGTTAAAAGATATAGAAAAGGGTTGAGAGGGACTAGGCAGCACAGCAGCGAAGCTTTGCTCCGGCTAGGAGGCTGACTTGGCCTCACCCGCAAAAGACTTGACCAAGCCTTCAGACATCGTCACCTCTTCGACAATGAGGGGGTGAACCACCGGCTTGCGACTGCGATGGCGAATGACAGTTAGGGCCACTAGCACCAAATCGGCTGCCACTGCGGCAGCAACAACAATCTGGGAATCACCGGTGCCAAAGCCATAACTGTGCAGGCCCGTTCCCAAAACGAAGTTAACGCCATACCAAGCCATCAAAACTGCATTGAATGACACAACCGCAGCGACGTTGATGCCAAAGTTGCCAATCCAGCCGACTAAACGCCCATGGAGAGGAACCAAGTAGCATAACAGAGCGATCAAAGCCCAGGTCTCCTTAGGGTCCCAACCCCAAAAGCGTCCCCAGGAGAAGTGCGCCCAAATACCACCGAGGATGACGCCTGTGGTCAGTAGCAGCACTCCCACTTGCAACGTGCGGTAATTGAATTGAGAAAGGGTTTGGATACGTTGTTTGACAGTGGGGTTGGAGGCTGGATTGACGAAGAGGTAGTGGCCTAGGGAAACATGACCTAGTCCCATGGCCAAGGCAAAGGCAGCATAACCCAGGGTGATCGTCGGGACGTGGATGCTGAGCCAGAAGTTATCTCGCAGCACTGGCACCAGGGGAGCAATGCTGGGGTCAAGGACGACGGGAAGGCGATCGGCTAGGAGTAGACAAACCACAGCCACCGGAGAAGCCGCGAGTAAGTAATAACGAGCCTTCTCAGACGTCAGCTCAAAGATCAAGGCTAAGGCAATGACACCAAAGCTGACCCAGATAACGGACTCATACATGTTAGTTACGGGAGGACGGTCGGCAATTTGCATCCGCAATAGGAAGCCATAGGCCTCCGTTGCCAAACCCGCCGCCGCCAAACCAATGGCGCTGCCGTATAGCTCTAAGGGTTTGAACCACAGGGAACCCAGCATGACCCAGAAACCGAGGCCAAACATCATCCAGGCCTTGCCGAAGGGATGGAAGTGGTTGTAGAAGACTTCGCGGTTCAGCGTGGCATCGCTGGGATAAACCATGGGACTTAGCTCAGCCAGGGATTGCTTGAGCTTGCCCCCAAGCTGTCCCACATAGTCCAAATGCTCTGCGCCAAAGCGATAGCCCTGCTGCACCTGCTGATCCAGCGCCATCAAATTTGCAACTGCTTCGGAGGGATAGAGCTCTGTCGCATTTTCAATCGTCACCCAAGCCCCCTTGATGTCGCTGGGGTGGGGAACGAGGGGCAGGGTGTTGTTGCCAACGGTGCGATAGAGCAGGGTGGCGCGGTCTTCGATAGACAGAGCCTCACGCTCAAGACGAACCAAGTCCTCCCCTGCAATCTCCCTTGCATGGGCACGGTTGATCACGGTGCTCAGAGGCTTAGAAGCCAACAGCTCCTGGAAGCTGAAGTATTTTTGCTCCGGGTTGAGGCCCACTTCTTCTTTGAGGGGCCGGTAGCTGAACAGGAGGAAGGGTTCGTTATTCCAGTCGCGATCGTTGAAGGCCAGGGCGAAATAGGTTTGCAGATAGTTCAGCTTGGAGCCGTCGGTCTGCTTGTAGCTGGCCGAACCATGGAGCTTTTGCACCGTCTCCAAGGCAACGGTATCGAGGGGCTTTTTGCGTCCGTCGATTTGCACAGCTAGGGATTGGAGGGGAGCTAGGGGCTCGGGCTGGAACTGGCTCAGGGGAAGAACCAGTAGCATGAGGCCAAGGGTGAAGCCGAGGAGGAACTTGAGGAATTTCATGGGTTATGGGTAGCGGACAAGGATGGAGAATAGAGAAGGCAACAGGCGGTTAAACAGATACCGGGCTTTCAACATCGGAAGGGACTGCTGAGGCGTCACTAGCCTCGGTGGTGGGCAGGACTTCGGGGATGAGTTCAGACGTTTCCTTTTCTTCCGGCAGGGCTGCTTTAAGACCTTTCATGGCGCTGCGCCCATAGAAGATGACTGCTGTACCCACAACCACCATCAGTGACCCCAGCCAGGTCAGTCCAGTTACCCACCCAGGCTCACGCTTGACTTGCAACGTGGACTGGTTGAGGTCGCCGGGATTCCAAGAGGCCTGGGCAATTTTCCAGCCTTGGAACCAGGTGGGGTGGTTCATCCAGACGCGACGGCTTTCCTGGGTTCCAGCATGGGAATCATCGAGGCGGATTTGGCTCGTCCACATGGCAACGGATTCGCTACCTTCATTGCGCTCGACGATAAAGTCTTCCAGCTTGATGCCAAAGGGCAATTGCAACATTTGGGCGCTGAAGGAAGCGTAGTAGTCACCGCTGGCATCGCTGAGGGTCGTGGCCTCCCCCCAGGGAAGCCACTGCTCCGAGCCATCGGGCAAGCCAACGAGGAGCGCTGGCTCGCCCTGGATATCTTCATCGGCGGGCACTTCCACGACCTGGCGATTGATCACGGCATGGTCGAGGCTGTCCGCCAGGCTAATGCGGAAGTCGGCCCAGCCGGGAATGACTGATTCGCCCGCTTTGAAGGAGCCGGATTTGAAGCCTTTGGAAGAATTAGCAGCGTAGAAGCGACTACCATCGGGAGCGACCACAACCCGAAAGTAGTCCTGCAATGGCTGGGGCTGAACCTCATAGCTTAGGTTTGCTAGCCCCAAAGCTGCTGCATCCAGTGGCTCACCGACTACCGTGGTCTTCACCGGCTCAAAGCCACCTTGGGCAAAGACGAACCAACGGGCATCGCTCTCTCCTTGACGCAGAGAAAGCTGAAGGACAGGATTATTGAATTGCTCAGAAGCGGTTTCGGGGCGGTTGTTGCTGTTGAGGCGAAAGTCGGGCCAGACCTGAGTAATCAACATATCAGCGCCGTTGGGCAAGGCGATGAGCTGGCCTTGATTCTGCTCAACGTCGATGGTTTGACCGGAGTCCAAGGTCAGCGTTCCAAACTTAGGGATGTCTGATGCTTGTGGAGGAGCCGCCAGCATTGCTTTTAGTTCAGCATCAGAATTTGCTTGCTGGAGCTGAAGAGTAGCAGGGCCGATGGGGACTTCGCTGTAGGTCGCGGGGGCAGCGGCGAGCCAGCGTTCTAGGGTTTGGTTCATGCGATCGCTCTGCAACCGCAGCTTCACCGCCGGATTAGCCACCTCCCCCTGATCAATAAAACTCGTCGTCGTAATCACATTATCGCTATAGCGCAGTAGCTCCAGGTCTCCCACCTGGCTCGGCAAGACAGTATTATCTGGTTTAACAAATAGATTAAACTGTTGCTCCTGCAAGTCTGGCCCCACCACATCCAGCAGCTCACCTTCCCCCCGAACTAGATTGTTAGCCCCTTGGTCCGTTCGCACCAGCAGCATTCCTTCAGTGCTGATGTGGATGACTGCTGCCGACCCGGCAATCAGCACCACAAGACCAAAGTGAGTCAGGGCAAAGCCAATCTTGCGAGGCCCGCGCCAGGGATAGCGAGACAGGGCGGAAATGCTGAGGTTCACTGCCAACAGAAACATCAAGGCCCCAAACCAGGGGCTTTTGTAAATCAGATTTTGTACCGTGGGCGAGCCCACTTGGGATTCATAGAAAGTCGCCCCCACCAAAATGCTCGTAATCACCACCAACAAGGGGACTGCTAACTGAATCGAGCCCAATAAATGCTGGAGCCGTTTCAAAATAGATAGGTGGGAGTTTTGCGATGAGGCGACCATAGAAAACCTGTAGCTGAAGGAATCGTTGGAATAACGAGCCCAATAGGTTTCATAGAATCGTCTCCGCCCAGATGGAACTGTATCTGGCGATACTCGCTCTGGGAGCGATCGCGAAGATAAAGCCCTAGATCGCCCCAGAGAAAGGCTAGACAAGCTTTTAAGGCATTAGCGAGAAAATACAATTAACAAATAAGCAAAAAGCAAAAAACGCATAAAGTCCAAAATGAACAGGCGATTTGTGAGTCATCTCACTTATTCAAAACGAGATTCTTAATCCTCCCAAAGCATCATGAAACCTTAGTTATAAGGTTCGGACAAAGAATATAGAGCAATAAAGAGGTTGGGGAATCCTGACAATAGACGTGTCATCTGACCCAACATGCGAAAGCTGCTGTTCACCTTACCAGCCCTAACGTTCATCCTCGCTGGCTGTAGCAATCCCCTCGATGATCGGGCCATTCATAACGATGCGATGGATCTAGCAAAAGGCTATATCGAAGCCCAAGGCGGCGATCGCGATTTAGCTCGCCTATCTACGTCCCTAGACGATCTCAACGGCGATCATCTGGATGATGTGATGGTCTATATCTGGGATGAACCAACGCTTTGTACGGGACAGGGCTGCACGATGCTGGTGTTTGAGAACCGGGGCAATCGCCTCAAGCTAATTTCAGATATTCGCAATGTCCATGTGCGTCTAGGCTCTGAAGCCGGGGATTCGGACTGGGAGACTTTGATTGTTGCCAGCAAAGATGCCATGGGCAAAGACCATGTGAGTGGCGAACCTGCCACGGTCTATGAGTTGGCTTTTGACCCAAAGTCCAAGAAGGGATATCCCGAGGATGCGACCCAAGGGCAGTTGCAAACTTGGTAGGCGATCGCAAGACTATCTCTCTTAATTTCCCCCAAGCTATCCGCTCCGGCGACGGCGAGGCTGCTTGGGCTGAGCAGGTTCAAATGCTTTCAAGCCAGAATCGCCTGTCAAAATTTCGACCTGATAGCCTATACCGCTGTAGAACTCGGCGACTGCCTTGATCGTTGCATCACCGATAGCAATCTTCTGGACCGCAAGTTGAGGCCAGTCTGCTGCCAACCGTTTGAGTCCTGATTCATCCCAGAGCTTGATCTGACGGCTGAAAGGAGCCCAAGGAGAGCGCTCGTCAGCAGCTTTTATCATCAGAGCAGCGAGGTTCTGAGCCAAGGCATAGCAGTCTGGTGTTTGGGCAATATGGTTGCCGGTTTCAATCATCGCAGCGAGAGGGAAAACAAAGGTGCAGCCTTCTTGTTCCGCTTCTTACAAAGTGGAGGCCACTCGCTCGTAGTTCCACTTATCTGAATCTGCACCACAGGTATCTTTGCCAGGAACTTTGAGCCACACACAAAGAATTGAAGTGTCGAGGATTAGAACCTTGTGCATTAGGGAGCGATCGCCTCTTTATCAAGATTGCGTTCTATCGCTCCCTGAGTGACTAAATCCCCTAAAGATGCAGAAGCCAAAAGTTTCGGCAAGTTCTCAAGCTTATCTAAAGGAGTCAGTAAACTCTCCCCTGTATTTGAGTCTCTATGAGCGACAACAACAAAAGGCAAGTAGCCCTGTTCTAAAGAATCTAGTAGTGCAGGGTTATGAGTGGTCACTAAAACATCAACCTTGCGTTGTTCTCCAATGTCCCTAATTGCTCTCAGCAGTAACTGAGCTCGTGATGGATGTAATCCATCATCGATATCTTCAATAACAAGCTGACTCCCAGGTTCACAGGTCAGCAATGCAGTAAGAATTGAAATGAAGTTCAGAGTACCATCTGACATGCTCCTAGCATCTATTTCTAAAGTAGATTCTTTCCACTTCTCCTCTCCATAAAGCATTGCATCAGCAGAGGCTCGTCCAACTTTCTCTGTCCATATCCTAGAGATATCTTGAGACAATAGTTGGTCGACATATGAAGTCAGTTGCGATTCAATCTCATGCTTCTTTTTATCAGTGAACGAACTCAAAAATCCTGCGATATTAGATGCATCTCGACTGAGCTCCTTAGCAACTCTGGAATAGCCTCTAATTTTAGAAGGGATAGGCCTGAAAACCGTTATTTTTTCTAGCTCATTAAGAATTTTTCCCGCTTCACTAGCTCCTTCTTTATCCCAACTCATCCTTGATCTCGGACGCAGCCACGATCTATCCGCCGATAGCGAATCTATTTGGCTACTCAGCTTCCCATCAACAACAGTAGACCAAGACTCAGACTTTAGGTTTAGCTCAGGCTTTACTTCAACAGTGCAGCTATATTTGTATTCGTGAGAGACTTCTTCTGCGCCCAAGACTATAGTCAACTTAAACGCTCGTTCGGCCCGATTTACTATCTGTTCCCCATCACATCGAATCGCAGATGACTCTTCGGAAAAAATGATATCGAGTGACTTATCTCGGGCGAATTGCTCCAAAAAGTCTAGTGCTTCTATCGCATTTGATTTACCACTTGCATTAGCGCCAATCAAAATCGTGAGCGGATCAATAGGCAGCTCTGCGTAGCGAAAGCTTTTCCAGTTTTCGAGAATGAGCTTTTTCAACATGACCCAGATCTGCCTTGCTCAAGACTCTGCTCTAGCCCAGAAATCCGACTTTTTAGAAAAAGCGGATTTCTAACAGCCATAACTCTAGCCTAGCGCTTCTTCTAGCTGCTTCTGTGCAGTTTCCATTGCTTCAGGCAGCTTGCTGGCATCGCGGCCACCGGCCTGGGCGAAGTTAGGGCGTCCGCCACCGCCACCGCCGCAAATCTTGGCGATGCCGCCGATGAACTTGCCAGCCTGCAAGCCCGCTTCATTTACAGGCTTTGTGAAGGCTGCAACCAGACTGACTTTGCCTTCGCCCAAATCGGAACCCAGCACCACAGCACCGTTCTCACCCAGCTTTTGCAGCATCCGCTCCGCCGCCGTTTGCAGCGACTTGGGATCAACGCCATCCATTTGCGCCACTAGGGCTTTGAACTTACCAATGTCCTTAGCTTCAGCCAGGAGGCTGTCGGACTTGGCGATCGCCAACTGAGACTTCACCCCCGCCAACTCCTTCTGGGCTGCCTTCAGCTCCTCCTGAATCGAAGTCACCCGGTCAGCTATCTCCTCGGGCTTAGCCTTAAACCGAGCGCCCAGCTCCTTAACCACCCCATCGCGCACGTTGAGGTAATCCAAAACCGCAGGGCCAGACACCGCCTCAATCCGCCGCACACCGGAAGAAATACCCGTCTCAGAGATCAGCTTAAACACGCCAATCTCCGCCGTGTTACCCACATGGATGCCACCGCATAGCTCCATGGACACCCCAGGGAAATCCACCACGCGCACCGTATCGCCGTACTTCTCACCAAACATCGCCGTGGCTCCCTTAGCCTTAGCATCGGCTATGGGCATCTCGGCAATGTCAGCGCCGTGGGCCTCGGAAATCCAGGTATTGATTAGGGCTTCGACTTGCTCCAGCTCCTCAGGCGTCAGGGCACGATTGAGGTTGAAGTCAAAGCGGAGGCGGTCAAAGTTCACGAGGGAGCCAGCCTGGGAGATGCTGTCATCCACCAGCTGCTTTAGGGCCGCTTGGAGCAGATGAGTCGCACTATGGTTGGCCTGGGCGCGACGACGGCAGGCGCGATCCACTTGGGCGTTAACGCTGTCGCCAACCTTAAGGGAGCCTCGTTCTACGTGGCCTTTGTGGACGAAGGTGCTGCCTTCTTTTTGTACATCGTCAATGCGGACGATTAGGTCATCGCTGGAAAGGTAACCGCGATCGCCAATCTGTCCCCCAGACTCCGCATAAAACGGCGTCCCATCCAGCACCAACTGAACCGCAGCCCCCGCCTCAGCAACCTCCACCTGCTGTTCCTCCACAAACAGATCGGTCACCGTGGCAGTGCTCTGAACCTCGCTGTAACCGTTGAAGGCCGTTGCATCAGTCCGCGCCGCCAGCTTCTTCATATCGGACTGCTGGGTTAGGTCAATATCTCCTTTGGCATTCGAGAGATTGGAATGAACATCCATCTCCTTATGAAAACCCGGTAGATCGACACTGTAGCCCTGCTCTTCAGCAATCTCCTGGGTCAGTTCCACCGGGAAACCGTAGGTGGCGAATAGCTTAAACGCCACCGGGCCAGAGATTTCCTTCTTCTTAGCCTTCTTCAGCTTGGCGATTTCATCGGCCAATAGCTTCTCGCCGCGCTCTAGCGTCTTGAGGAACTGCTTTTCTTCAAAGACGAGGGCATCTTTAATGGTTTTCTCCCGCTCCCGTAGGGCGGGGTAGGTGGCCTCCATAAGGGCGATCGCGCTTTCCACTAGCTCAGCCGTAAAAGGCCGGTCAATCCCCAGCAAACGGCCATGGCGCACCGTCCGGCGAATCAACTGCCGCAGAATGTAGCCCCGCCCCAGGTTCGACGCCACCACACCGTCAGTAATCAGGTGGCTCACGGCCCGAATGTGGTCACCAATCACCTTATAAGAGGTCTTCTGGCTCTCATCGCACTTCTCGTAGTGGAGCCCAGAAATCTTCGAAGCGGATTCGATGATCGGGAAAATCAGATCCGTTTCGTAATTATTCGGCTTGCCCTGGAGAATCTGCGCCATGCGCTCCAAGCCCATACCCGTATCGATGTTCTGTTTGGCCAGGGGGGTCAACTCACCCTCATCATCCCGGTTGTACTGCATGAACACCAAGTTGTAGAACTCGATGAAGCGACTATCGTCCTCTAGATCGATGTCCTTATCGCCCTGCTCCGGGTGGAAGTCATAGTAAATTTCCGAGCAAGGGCCGCAGGGACCTGTCGGGCCAGATTTCCAGAAGTTATCGGCCTCGCCCATGCGGCGGATGTGGGTCTCCCGCACACCAATGTCGTTCTTCCAAATGTCGTAGGCTTCGTCGTCGGTTTCAAACACGCTGACAACGAGGCGCTCTTCGGGCAGCTTCAAGACCTCAGTGGACAGTTCCCAGGCCCAGGCGATCGCTTCCTTCTTGAAGTAGTCTCCGAAACTGAAATTCCCCAACATTTCAAAGAAAGTATGGTGGCGAGCCGTGCGCCCCACATTCTCAATGTCATTGGTGCGAATACATTTCTGGGAAGTCGTCGCCCGATCTACCTCAGCGTTACGCTGACCCAAAAAGATCGGCTTAAACTGGAGCATTCCCGCGATCGTCAGCAAAACGGTAGGGTCCTCCGGCACCAGAGACGCGCTCGGCAGCTGCTTATGGGCCTTCGCCTCGTAAAAGCTAAGGAAGGTCTGCCGAATTTGGTCGCCGCTAATAAGGGGGGTAGCCATGGGAGGAAAAGGAGCGGAGGAAGAAAAATTACAGTGGCTTCTATTATGTAAGGCAATTGAGCATTCTGTAGGGGGTAAATCCCTGCACCCAGCGCAAATGTTATCCCCTCATTCAGTCAGCAGCCACAAAAATGGTGCTGGGTTTCAATGAGAGCAAGGATTCTAGCCCCTCTCCCTAACACACCCGCCGAATCTCTATTCAGGTTGATCCAGCCCCAGACCGGATCTTATCAATCAAAGCTTGAGGCTCCATAGGGCTGGACTCTGCCAAAGGCCAAGGGGAATCACCGAAGACATTAGCGAGTTCTATCAATCCTCCGGATGGATAGAGATGAAGCCTGGATGAAGTAGCGAAGAACTCAATTCTTTCGTCAGGGAAGGAATTTTTATTGGGAATAGGATCAAGAGTCTGAGCCTCAGCGCTTATGCCATAAGACTTGTGACTCGATCCCCCCGTTGCTTTAGCATCCCGCTTAAATACTCTGTGCATACGGACTCGCTCGGTTTTACGCCCAGCCAGGTTCTGTATAGCAGCAATATTTAAGTCCCAAGGTGCTCTGACGCGCGCTGTTTATCGCATCTGCATCGCCTTGAGCCCCCATGGAGCATTCTATTTTGATTGTGGGTCATCCTGCCTTTGGGCAGATGATCCGAGCACAACTGCAACATTTAACTTCCGGCGCGATCGCCCTCGCTCACAGTGCAATGGAAGCCGGACTATCAATGCAGGCCCAAGCGCCCGACTTCGTGATCATCCAAGGGGACGACCTGCAACTGGCAAAAGGCTGCCTCAATCTTCAAAGCCGCAGCAATTTTCAGTGGTTCTATAGCCTGCTTGTTGCGGGATGTGAACATCCCCCCAGGAATGACACCACAGCTAAGTTAAATCACCAAACCCAAGCTTTAGAACTTGGTGCCGATGCTTACCTCAATATTGAAGGGGACTTTAGTCAAGCGCTTTTCAGACTGAGCGAAGCCTATAGCCTGCTCCTCAAAGCTCAACTCAAAATTGGCCTCCAATCTGCCAATCGTTATCGGGATTTAGTCCACACCAACGATCTACTTTCCACAATTGCCCTGGTAGATCCCCTCACCGAGTTGAATAATCGTCGTGCATTGGATTGGGACTTGCCTCGCCAGATCAAGACTGCCAGGCGCAGCGATCGCCCCTTAAGTCTCTTAATCTTCGACCTAGACTTCTTCAAGCGCATCAACGATAGCCATGGTCATTTAGTCGGCGATGTCTCCCTCAAGCTGCTCTCCGCACGCCTGCGCCACAACCTACGGGCGAAGGATACGCTGTTTCGCTATGGCGGCGAAGAATTTGTCGTACTCCTCAGCGACACTCCCAACGAGGAAGCAGGCGAAATTGCCCGCCGTCTCTGCCAAATCATCAGCCAGCAATCCTTCACCATCAATGATGACCTGGAGCTCTCTCTCACTGTTAGCGTTGGTGTCTCTGAACTACAAGAAGATGACGATACCGACGGACTATCTCTTCTGGAGCGGGCAGACAAAGGCCTACGAACAGCCAAGCAAACCGGACGCAATCGCGTGGTGGTTGATGGCTAGGAGACTGGAGCATTAATCATGGTAAATTTCTAAGTTCAGCGCATAGCGACCCATTTGTACGCGGTTGGCCCACAGCTCATATTCCACCGACAGCGAGGTTGGCAGTGGTTCTCCTGAACATTCCAACTGTCGGGTGAAGTTGCGGAGCCGAACCTGTCCCCCTTGGCCCAGGGATTCATCCTGCAACCAGTACCGACTCATGCCATAAATACCTCGCTCCAACCAATGACGATAGCTGAAGCGACCATTACTCTGCATGGTCATGATCAGGCGATAGGGCGAAATCTCTAGCCAGAGCAACCGAGGCTGAGCCGCCGTTGCAACCCCAGAGCCCGGCAGGTCAAATTCTGCGAGGGCAGGCTCCGTCAACAGCAGATGAAAGCAATCATTGCCTTTTTGATAAAGCGTTGCGGCTGTTTCTAACTTGTTATCGAGGCACAGATCAGAAGACGTTAGCGATAGGCTAATCGGCTTACGAGGGTAAGTGATCATGAAAAAGGGAGCTTAGAAACAATGTCCGGGCAGCATGGGGTCTGCTCATCCGTCCCATTTGAAAGCCAGTCCAGCAGATCATCCAAGGTCTGAACTCTAAAGCAGAGTAGAACTTGAATCATTCGCACGACAAAACTGAGACGAAGTAGAGCGGCCAAAGGCCTGCGTTCAGCTGCGGCGGAGATTGTCCGCACAACGGTTACACAGTGACCAGCCAAAAAGGCTCGTCCTTACGAAGGGCAACCGGGTGGGGGGCAAACTCGGTCGTTCGGTGAGTGCCAGCAAAAGCGAATGCCAGCAAAACGGTAGGATAGCTACCGTCGCGCCCAGTCTAGCCCAATGGTCAATGCCCTCGTCTTGCTCGAAAACACGGAAGATCAAACGGTCCTTCACATCAATCCTCCTGAGAATGG
>CALIGI010000231.1 GCA_938021205.1 uncultured Pseudanabaenaceae cyanobacterium | reverse complement strand
TTCAAATTGACCCAGTCCAGGACAAAGTTTGCGGCATCGAGAATGATCGGGCTACTGCGCCCCGACTGGTTCATGGAGACGAAGCGGTTCTTGGGCTTGGCGCGATCGCAAAACCGCCGAAAGAAAATTGGGTCCGCAGGGGTAAACGTGGAGTTAATCGCCTGATTGGGGTCACCCACCCGAATCAAATCCGGCGGAGCCTCGGGCTCATCGGCTCGCCGCCCCAGCACCTCCAGCAGTTGACTCTGCAATGGCGTGGAGTCCTGGGCCTCATCCTCAAACACCGCAAAGCATTGATCCTGCCAAAAGGCGCAGGTGTCCGGGTCGCGCAGTACCTTGAGTGCCGCCAGAATCATGTCGTCGTAGTCAATCAGGCTCCGTCGCTGGAGCATGCCTTGGTAGCGATCGTAGAGACCGGCGGCGATCGCTAAAACGTCGTAGCCCCCAGTGAAATTTTCAGAAGAATTCGTCGCGATCTGAGCTCCCTGGGCCAATTCCATCAGCTGGGGCGGCAGCAATCCAGAACTCTTGGCCTCATGGATCACCGTCATCGCAAGACTGGGCAAGACCTCTGTACGCAACACGCCCTGGCGGCGCAAACGCTCCGTCTCCTCGCCGTCAAAGGACTGCCCAAAAATCAACGATTGGTAAGCCTGGGGCGAATCAGCAATCCACTGGTCAATGCAACTGCGGATGAGGCGATGGCTCTGGTTGGCGCTGACCAAAGAGCTGTCTTGCAAGTTGAGGCCCGAAAGCTCGGGGTGACGATTGGCAATGGTGAGGGCCAGGCCATGGAGGGTGTTGACCGAGAAGCCAGCTGCCGGGAGGGAAAGCGATCGCAGTTCTTTGCGAATCTTGGACTTCAAATTCGTCGCAGCAGATCGGGTGAAGGTAACAACAATCAACTGCCGTCGCAGGTTCAACCGATGGCGAGCAATCGTAATTGCTGCTGCCCCGGCCATCCCCGTGGACTTGCCCGCGCCGGGCACCGCAGAAACGGCCAGCTCTCCCCCTTGCCAATCTGCCATTTGCTGCTGCCCCGTCCGGAGGCGACGGCGAATCCCCTCGAGCCCAGCGGCTAGCTCCGGCAAGAGTTCGCCCGGTATTGGGCCGGGGATTGAGCTTAGGGTAGGGGCCATGGGCAGGAAGCGAGACGAAATAGAGCCTAGGACTTAGACGGGCGAAATAGCTGAATTATCTTTTGTGCATTGGCTAAGAGCTGCTGGTTAATGTGCTCCTTAAAGGCTTTAACACGGCCCCCTGCAAAGGTCTCAAAGCCAGGAATTTTCTCGGCAAACATAAAGAGTAAGGCCAGCAAAAGCACAAAAATCTTAGGTAAAATGAAAAGTAAGGCTACCATCGCCCACCATTCAAGACCAAAGGCTTCTAAGCCCAGTCCCTCTAAGCCCAGCCCCTCTAAACCCACACCTTCAAAAATAGACAAAGCCTAGCACTCCCGATAACGAACTAAAACGCTCAAACCAGCGCCATGAAGCAACATTGGGACAATGGCCCATGGTCTAAAACTGCCCACAGGGACTCGTTTGACTCTAGAAATGAAACATAGTGAAATCATTCCTCTCTCAATATAATGAAAGCCTTGAGAGGCAATGATTTCAAGAGTCAATAGTAATCGTTTTTAGCGGTCGATGATCTTAGATTCGTCCTGCTTAGCCATCTCTTCTCCTTCTCCCTTAATTTCCTCTTTAAATCCTCGCAAAGTCTTACCAAAAGCGGCTCCAAATTCAGGGATTTTCTTGGGGCCAAAGACCAGTACAGCTAAGCCCACTACCAGGGCAACTTCAACCCAGCCAATATTCATGCAACCATTCCTCGACGGGATATCATTGGGAGCTGTAAATAGGCTCTGCAAGAGCCATTACCCTCACCAGTTGCTCTCATCAGTTCCAGCTCAGAGACCAGACGGATGATAAGCAGCTCGTCCATCTTAGCGGTTTGGGGCTTGGCGCGAACAGTACAGCTATTCAACACAAATCCTATGCCTGCTCATTTGTTTCGCCGGGCAAGCTGTCGGGATATGCATGATTAAGGCAATTTGAGCGCCACCCACTGCTGAGATTAACGGATTAGCCCGCAAAGCCAGCCAATAGCAGCAATAGGGCCAGCCCCACGGCTGTAATGGACAGCACTTTGCCAGCATTGGGACTCCCTTTCCAGGAATAATTGGAATCCTTAGCAGGTTTGTTAGGCATGATTTTAAGTCCTCTAAATGGAATCGCATCTTTATGTTGGATGCGAAGGTGCGATCGCAGAGCAGCACAGGGCCTTGACAAGCCCTGAACGCCTCCAGGGCAGCATCTCGAACAAAAGTCTCGGCTATAGTCCCATTCAAATGTAACAATTCATAGATGGCTTATTCGCACTCTCCATCCACCGAGCTTTGTCCGTTACAGTTTAAATCTGGTGACATAGCTCAATAATTAGCGTCCAATCAGCTCATAAGTCTTCCGCTTGGCCTTTTCCCAAAAAACCATGACCGAAACCGTTCAAGCTCAAACGACATCTTCGCTGCGCCACCAACAGCACCCCCTCGTTCGTCAGCTAGCGGATCGGATAGAGTATATCTGGGACAAGTATTTAGACCTAACCTCCTACGAGATGCCGGAGGACTTGGGCTATGTGGAAGGTCGTCTGGAGGGAGAACGGGTCACGATTGAAAATCACTGCTACCAAACCCCCCAATTCCGCAAGCTGCATTTGGAATTGGCCAAGGTTGGCCCAGCATTGGATATTCTCCACTGCGTTATGTTCCCTCGCGTGAACTATCCCCTTCCGATGTTTGGCAATGACTTGGTGGGCAGTAGCAAGGCGGGGATTAGTGCGGCGATCGTCGATTTATCTCCCATTAATGCGGCTCGTGAATTACCAAAGATCTATGACATGCAGCTGTCGGCTTTGCCCGAGACTGAGTTTTCTGAGCACCGGGAGCTACCAGGCTGGGGCGATATCTTCTCTCCCCACTGCGTCTTTGTGCGGCCTATGGATGAGGACGAAGAACTGGACTTCCTCGCCAAGGTCGAAGCCTTCCTTACTATTCACTGCCAACATGCAGCAATGACCCAGCCCGTAGAAACCGCCGCAGAAGAAGCAGAGCTGCTAGCAGCCCAGCGCTACTATTGCGCCAAGCAGCGAGAAAACGACAAAACGACGCGGGTTTTGGAGAAGGCATTCGGTAAAGAATGGGCCGAGCGCTACATGAAAACCATGCTGTTCGATACGGTCTAGACTCGCTGCCAACACCCAATATCCCAACCTTGCTAGGGGCAGGGTCTTCCTGCCCTCTTGTTTCTGGTCGCCTCCCATTGGCAGCGAATGAAAACGGATCGGCATAAAAAATTGATTGGGGCTGGGTTTCCCTACCCCTACGCATCGAACCTAATCTTCCTCTGCCTCTAGCGCGATCTTGGCTTCCTGGAGCCGCTGCTTGTGCTCCTCGCTGACCTCGGGGTACTTGAGCTTGAGTGCCTTAAGGCGATCGCCCACAATCTCCGCCACCTGCCAGCGCATAAACTTTTTGTCATCTGCTGGAATCACATACCAGGGAGCAGCTTTAGTACTGGTATTGCTGAGCATATCCTCATAGGCTTTTTGGTAGTCATCCCATAGGGCTCGCTCCTTGAGGTCACTGGCGGAAAATTTCCAGTTTTTCTCGGGGCGATTGATGCGGTCCAAGAAACGGCGCTTTTGCTCTGCCTTGGAGACATTGAGAAAAAACTTGATCACCGTCGTACCGTTATTGCTCAGGTACTGCTCGAAGTTATTGATTTCCTCAAACCGCTGCTTCCAAATCCCCTTGTCTGTCTTCAATTCCTCTGGGATTTGCTGCCCCGCCAAAAACTCTGGGTGGACCCTCACTACAAGGACTTCCTCGTAGTAGGAGCGATTAAAAATGCCAATGCGCCCCCGCTCTGGTAAAGCCTTCATATTGCGCCAGAGGTAAGTGTGGTCCCGTTCTTCTGCGGAGGGAGACTTGAAGCTGAACACCTGGCAGCCCTGGGGATTCACCCCGGACATGACATGTTCGATCGTGCTGTCCTTACCCGCCGCATCCATGGCCTGGAAGACGATTAAGACGGAATGGGTATTGGCGGCGTAGAGAATATCTTGGTACTTTGCCAGGCGTTCTACTCCTGCTTTCAATGCAGCCTTGGCCTCGGCCTTATCTTTGAACTTGCCGGTTTCTTGGGTTTTGTGGTCTTTCAGGGAAACTTTGCTACCGGGCTTGATTAGAAAGGAAGAGGAAGCCATAGAGTGGGGGCGATCGCGTCAGGACTACCCGCAGTCTAAAAGCTTCGGCTAGAACAAATCTGGATTCGTCAGCTTTCTTAGTCTAAGCCTGACCCATTTAAAAACTCAGTCATCAGGAGCCCATGATTAAGCCACGTGGACTCAGGCAATGGTTGATTGACGGACTGGCTGGGCTCGGTTTGATTGCGAATTCGCGGCATAGACTCAAAAAGCACAAACGCTCTAGAAGTTTCCTGTCTCATCTGCAGGCTTTTGTCCTCAACCATGCTGTTATCTAATTCTCCTAGTACTTGTATTACCATGATCTTCCTATGGGGTAGCCTCATCGTCCTCCTGGGCGGATGCAGCATGCAAAAGACAAAAGAACAGCCGAGCAATCGTTCAAAGATTGTCTTGTCTGATGTCACGACAGCCTTTAGCTCTGAGACCGCGACGGCCTCCGTCCTATGGTCGGGTGACTTCCGGCAGAACTGGCAGCAAGATTGGCAAGTGCAGACCCAAGGAGGTTGGGGCAAGGAAAACCTAGAGATTATTCGCCAACCCCAAGGTCCGTTTTCGGAGTTTCTGCGTGTCCATTATCCAGCTAATTCCGCTAGCCCCTCAGTCAGCCGCAAGAGTAATGTCCCCCTCGGTGGAGGACAGTTCTATGCGACCCTGGGCATTGCCCCCCAAGAGCGTCTGCGCCTTAGCTATAGCGTTCGTTTCCCCGCTGATTTTGATTTTGTTAAGGGGGGCAAGCTTCCCGGTCTTTACGGTGGCATAGGTAACAGTGGCGGCACCATTCCCAATGGCCGTGATGGTTTTTCTAGTCGCCTCATGTGGCGCAGGAATGGAGCGGGGGAAATCTATGCCTATCTGCCCAGCAGCCAAGATTATGGGACTTCTTTGGGTCAGGGCAGTTGGCGCTTTCAGCCTGGTCAATGGCAACGCATCGAACAGGAGCTATGGCTCAATCACCCCGGTCAGGTAGATGGCCAGGCCAAGATTTGGATCGATGGAAGATTGGTGCTGGATCAGGGAAATTTGCTATTTCGCACCGCATCGGAATTGCAAATTGATGGCATCTTTTTCTCGACCTTCTTCGGGGGAGGCGATCGCAGTTGGGCCACCCCAAAAGATACCGAGATTGATTTTGCCAACTTTGAGGTTAGCCTGCCATCTGCGGAGCATTAGCGGGTTGAGCTAATGCCGATATCCAAGGTGTTAAGTCACACTTGAACTCCTTCTTCTTTTTGGGGGGCCGGAAGCGATCGCCAACTCAAGCCCCGAAACCGCACAGTCTCAAGTTCAGAGTTAATAGACTGCCGAGCATTTAGCAAAGTCGCCGGTTGAAACTGAGATTTAGAAGTTGGCTGAGCAACCGAATTCGACAGAAGCACCACCGTCCGCCCCTTACCTTGACCTTGAACAGTGACTGCTCCCCGCTGAAGATCGAGGGACTGCTGAAACTCCAGCTCACCAATGGGCAACTGCACTTTCAAATGAGCCGCAGTAGATTGATTGATCAACGCCTGTAGAGGGGCTGCATCATCCAAACCGTCGTTGGGGAAAATGCCGTAATCCACAGCCTGAACGATCGCCATCTCTCCTCCAGAGGCCTGCTGATTTTGCTTCTCCAATCGCCACCCCTGCCAATCGGCCACAGGATTCAAAATGCCATTCAAGCAAAGAACAACACCGACAAAACTGGCCACCTGCACCCAGAGTAAAAAGCGCGACAGGTTTACCTTAAGCCCCAGCTTCCAAGTGGCACCGACCGCATCGATGCTTTGGTTTCCGCGATTGGTCCACTTCTGCTTGACCAGATTCATCTGGGTCCAAATTTTGACCAGCGACCCCGCCCATTGGGTCAACAGCAAAATCGGTAAATGCAACAGCTTAATCTGGGAGGGCCGCCCCGCAAAAATCGCCAGCAGCATCACCAAACGGCTCAACACAATCCAGCTAGCAATTAGCTGAAAACTGACCCAGTGACCCTGCAAGGCAGCAATCAACAGAAAGCTAGGACTCAGCAATGAAGTCCAAATACTGAGACGCTGATCCAGCAAGCTATACCAGAGGAAGCCACCGGTAACGCGAGGTCCTAGCGCGAGAGCACGGCCATTGTTGCGCAGCATGTTGCCGAACCAACGTCGCATGTTTTGATAGGAGCGCTCCACAACAGAACCGGACAAAGTCTCAATGGAATAGACCAACACGTCAGGCACATAGAGCATTTCATAGCCCTGGCGCAGCAGCCAAAACCAAGTGCTCTTGTCATCACCGGAGAGAAACTGGAAACGCCCCCACAGCCAATCTTCTAGATGATCATTGGATAGCTGATCAGCAAAGTCTGGATCTAGGGCAGCTTCAGCGCGGAACAGCGAAAAGCGACCTGTCAGACACATCACCTTACGGTCCAGGGAATCAGAACACATCTGATAATGGCGCTGGGCAAAGCGCATGTGGAACCATTCTGAGAAGAAATAGGAGCCCTTAACAACTGGCAGCTCATCCGTGGTCAGCGCCCCCATCTTGGGGAACAGATTGAAGAAGGGCAAACAGCGCAACAGCGTCGCGGGAGATAGCTCCGAATCACCATCCATTAATGCAATCACGCCATGACTGGGGAAGCCTCGCTTGGCCAATTCCCGCAGACCATCGGCCATGGCTTTACGCTTGCCATCCTTCTGCAACATCTGGATTAGATCAATGGACTGTAGTCCTGGATCCACTTCCTCCAGAATTTCGCGAATGCGTTGGTTCTCAGCTTCGCTACTGCTATTCGCTAAGACAGTTAGGCCTTGGGGGAGAGACTGAGCTTCTAGGGCGATCGCTCGAAACACCCGCTCGGTAATCCAGTCCTGCTCCTTATAGGTCGGCACTAGTAGGCAGACCGGTGGTAGCGCCTCCAGGGGCACCTGCTTCGCTTGACGCCGCCAACGGCGGAAGCGCCAACGCAAATATAGTTGTCCTCGCAACCACCTCAGCACTAGTAGAGACCAGCGCCAGCTCCCAATTAAACCTAAGCCGACAAAGGCAGGCAGTTCCCAAAACGCGCCATACAGCGCTTTGAGATGGAGGGTATGGTTAAAAGCCAACCACATTGCGAAGGCGATCGCGCCAAAATGAAGCCAAGGCAAAACTTGCCGAAGTCGAAGTTGCATCATGATTCTGGGTTCAGGCTAGCGAGAAGATTTCGACGCGAAGGCACTTAAGAAAGGTAGCTTTGATTGGGAGCGTTGGGTGCCAAAGCTCAGGCTCGCCATCTGGCCCACGCCGCAAAAACGATTG
Organism: uncultured Pseudanabaenaceae cyanobacterium; assembly: GCA_938021205.1. Lineage (GTDB taxonomy): Bacteria > Cyanobacteriota > Cyanobacteriia > PCC-9006 > JAAUQQ01 > JAAUQQ01. The sequence goes on along the minus strand of CALIGI010000231.1, from coordinate 22,334 downwards.
GCGGCTTGCACATGATCCGCAGGTTCCAAACGCACCGTCACCCGCGCTAGGGCTTGCTGTTGCATTTGGGGCGGCAGAGCGGGCAGCAGCCGTTGCTCCCGGTTTTGGATAACCGACAAGCTGCTCACCGGTTCTATTAATTCCACTTGACCTGCCACAGGCGCGGTTTGGTCTTTCAAATAAACGCTGACAGGCTGAGCCTCATCAATGCGCCCAGCCTCTCGGCTAGTCACCAGGGTTTCAACCCAGAGATCTTCACAGTCCAAAATGGTCAGCATTGCGTCAGACTGCTCAACCATTTCCCCCGCGTCGTAACTGGTTTGATAAACCACACCAGAGAATGGGGCAGGTAAGTCACTGGCAGGCTGGGCTTGCAGTGATGTTGGAGCCTGTGCTGTCACAAGCTGACTGTTAAGCTGCTCCACTGTAAGCTGGAGTGCTGGCAACTCTGCCAGTTTAGCCTGGTAGCTTTGCTGAAGTTTTTGTCGCTGCTGCTTCAGGTCCATGCTGAGCTGCTGCTGCCGTAGGCGAGCTGTGGCCGGGTTGGATTGGGGAATGGTCGTCGCAATGTTCCCCATCTCTGCCTGAGTCAACTGTACTCGTTGCTCCGCTGCTGTGATAGCTGCACTGTGAGACGCCAGTTGGTCCTGGGCGATCTCCCACTCAGCTTCCAGCTCATCCACTTTTTGGCGAGCGATGAGCCGCTGGTCATAAAGGGATTGGTAGCGCTCATAGGACTGTCTCGCTGCATTCACCTTGGTTTGGGCTTCGTTGAGCTTGGCACGGGCTAGTTCGACTGACAATTTCTGGGAGGATTGTTGCTGTTGAAGCTTTTGAAGATCTCGTCGCTGCTCCTGGGCTGCGATCGCTTGCTGATTGCTGGCTTCCTCTTTTGCCAAAGACTGTAGCTGAATGGTTTGGGAGTCTAGCGATCGCACCTGGTGTTCGAGTAAGACAAGGGCCTGTTGCTTGGAGTTTAACTCCAGAGAGGCAGCTTGCAGCTTGAGTGCGACATCTTCTGGAGAGTCATCTATTCCACGATAGGAGTCATCACTGACAAAATTGATACGCGCCAGAGGTTGCCCCGCACTCACGCTAGCCCCAGGTCTTGCAAAGAAATCTTGAACCGTGCCCCTAGCAGGCGCTTTGACAGTGATGGTACGCCCATTTACCACTGCATAATCCGTTGTCACATGGAGCCAGCGATAGCTCAGGGAACTGCCCCAGATGCCAAGGACTGCGCCGCTAGCCCCCAAAGCAGTCAAGCCCATCAAGCCTCGCTTCACCCAGCGCGGAGCCTCAGATTGCCCCTGAGCCAAAGTTTGTGTTCCTATGCCCTCATTGGCAATGGAGTGATTAGAAGCAGTTATCGGTGGCAACAGCTCACCAGAAGCCGCTTCTAGCGGTTTCTGGTGAGCTGTTGTTATTGATGCTGGATGGGTAACGGGAGTCCTAGAAGGATCCGGCTCAGAGAAATTGGGAACAGCAGTCATGATGTAGGGAAGAGTAATCGGCACAGTTCGCCTCCCTAGGAGGTTGACCGAGACCGAGTATGTAGTGAGCTGTCAATTATGGAAGGGCAATTGGGCAACTCCCGACTTCGCTTCCATAGCTAACCTTTAGCCAATCCCCATAGTTCTTCTTCTACAGACCGCATCTCAACGGTGTAGAAACAGACTACGTGGATACCCATAGATTACGCTGTTCGAACTCTATCTCTCTGTCGACCTCCAAGAATTTACGGAGGTTTCACGGCATCCGGATAAAACTAGAAAGTTGGCATAAAGTTTGAAACTGTCTTCATCACCCCTAAATAGATGTGTTTCTCATGGGATTTCGTTCTTCTGCAGCCTGATCAATAATCAAACTCCCTCCCAGGGCACCCGCCCTGGGTTCAACATCAAACCAAGCAAAAATACTTATTGCCATCTCCAGGCATATACTACAAAGTAATACATAAGAAAAACGAACTGAATCGCTAGGCTCCGCGATCGCGCAGCAAGCTTCCTAAGGAATCACAAAGTAAGCGGCCAAAGGCATCGCTCTCCAAGCACAGTGGCCATGGGCTTTGCCCTGCAAGAAGAAGTCGCCTAGGCAAACCAAAAGGAACCAGAATCATGGGCTACCAGCAGGTCCCCTTTAAAACTGAAAAGCCCATTCTCTCCTGGGCTAACCACGATCTCAGCTCCAATGAGATCACCATGGCCCAAAACGTGGCCTCCCTGCCCTTCGTGTTTAAGCATGTGTCGCTGATGCCCGATGTCCATTTGGGCAAAGGGGCATTGGTTGGCTCAGTCGTGGCGACTAAGGATGCGATTGTGCCTGCTGCCGTTGGCGTGGATATTGGCTGTGGCATGTGCGCCATTAAGCTGCCCTTCCAAGGCAATCAATTGGACGGCAAGCTCAAGCAAATCCGCAAGGACATTGAGGCTGCCATTCCCACTGGCTTTGAGTCGAACAAAACTGTCGAGAAGTCCGTACAGAATTGGTCCGGCTGGCGCAGCTTCAAAGACTTACATAAGGGTGTTCAAGATCGCCAGGGTAAAGCCGAGAAGCAACTGGGAAGTCTCGGCGGGGGAAACCACTTTATTGAGGTTTGCCTCGACGAAGCCGATCAAGTGTGGCTCATGCTCCACTCCGGCTCCCGCAACATCGGCAACAAGCTAGCCCAGTGCCACATGGGCACCGCCAAGCATTTGGCTCGCCTCTCTGAGGAAAAGCTGCCAGACCTTGACCTGGCCTACTTCGTCAAAGGCACCGAGGAATTTGAGGCCTATTGGCGCGACCTGCAATGGGCCCAGGTCTATGCCCTATTTAATCGCGATGTGATGATGGCGCGCTTCAAGCGCATTGTCGAGAAGCATCTGGCGGGGGGCAAGCCCACCAAGCCATTGCTCTCGGTCAATTGCCACCACAACTATGCCGAAAAGGAAGTCCACTTCGACGAGGAAGTGTATGTCACTCGCAAGGGTGCCGTGCGGGCTCGGGAAACGGATTACGGCATTATCCCTGGCTCCATGGGAGCTAAGTCTTTCATCGTGAAAGGCAAGGGAAATCATGCCAGCTTCTGCTCCTGTAGTCACGGCGCCGGACGGCTCATGTCCCGCAGTAAAGCGAAGCGAACCTACTCACTGGATGATTTGATTCAGCAGACTGAGGGAATTGAATGTCGCAAGGATAAAGGTGTGCTGGATGAAATTCCAGCGGCCTATAAGCCGATTGAGCAGGTGATGGCGAATCAGGATGACCTGGTGGAAGTTATTGCTACGTTGCGACAGGTGGTTTGCGTCAAAGGCTAGGCATGCCGATTATGCTGATCTCGCGCTAGACACCGGGTGTTTCTCAAACACCCGGTGTCTTTGATTAGGGTAACTGTGCTCAGACCTAGCTGTGACTAAGGCCGGAGCGCAGACTTTGCATTTCGTGCCAGGCTTCGTAGCTTCTCTGACAGAGGTGGTTCGCGGTAGAACTCGATCGCCAACCCTCTAAATCCTCCATCACCCAATACCTCAAATCCATGGGGCTCTCCCCCTCGGTAATACATCAGGCTAGGTGAATCAAGTCTGTCTCCGTCGACTTCAATCTCGCCTGATAATCCCAACATCAGAACCCCATGATCTCGATGCTGATGAACCGGTACGATGTCACCAGCTTCCATGGTGAGGAAGAAGCAATGCAGCCGCTTCAACCCAGAGGTCGCCCCATCAAAGGCCAGAGTTTTCCCTTCAAGATCCATGCCTTGCTGGGCGATCGCTTCACTCGGGCTAGCACTGGCAAGCGGTAACCAGGGCGCTGGTCTCTTCTGACGCGGACCCATCAGCTTCACTGCCAGCAGTAGCGCTGGGACATCGCCAGAACAAGCGATTTTGCAGTCAGTTTGAGCAGGCTGAAACAGCATGGAGCCAGGTTCAGTCCGTATGTCATCGCCTAGCTGGGAGATCCTCATCGCTCCTCGCAGCAAGACATAAACCCGATCTTCATCTACGCTGCCAGTCAACGAAGCTCCTGGGCCCAACGGACAAGCGCTAACTTCTAAACGAGATAGATTGAGAGGCTCACAGGACAGTAAAGACAGAGCCTCTGCCCTAGCTGCAGAGGCCAGTCGTGATTCTAAATTTAGAGACTGAATATGGGATTTCATTAAAGCCTGAACGCCATCACAACACAGCCCCAAAGATAAGCACTGAATAAAGGCCAGTACTACGCCAGTGCTAGGGCTGACATGGCATGCCATGTCAGCCCTAGCATTTGAAGCCTCACCATCTGATTTTCCCCTTTCGCCTAATCCACAATCGCCGGAGCCAGCGGAGCCCTGGGTCTGCCCCCCCCGCCAATCGTATTAGGGCCATTGTTATCTACGACCTGAAGCGAATTCATCATTAAGCGCATGTCCTGCTCCCAGGGATGACCGGCCTTTTGCTTCCAGCCAAACTTCCAGTCTTTCTCAAAGGCTTGCAGAACGTTACCCTGGGGCGATCGCTCCACTGCAAAGCCATAGAACTTCCAGGCTGTATCATCCACCACATAGGTCCCATAGTCCCGCAGGGTGCGAGCAATGATTTTGCCAGGCTCGGTCTGGAGCTGATTGAGATCAAAGTCGGGTTTCAACGCCAACAAAGCTCCCATTTCCAGGGCAGGAACAGAGCCACCATATTCCTCTTGGGCATAACTATCAGCTGCGGTGGCGGGCCAGCGATAGCCATTGGTGCCGTCCTGGGGATAGGCAATGTGATGATTGGCCCAGATAACGACCTTGAGGGCATGGGGGATAATTGTTTTCCCCGGTGCCAGCTCGCCTAATCGGATCGTGCCTCCTATGCTAGACAGCCTGCTGCCCCCATGGGCACCGGAGATGCCAGGGCCATAAATATCCACAAACTTGGCCTTGGTTTGATCATCACCAAAGTTAAACTGCGAAGTCGCATAGTTGTATCCACTACAGCGATGAAAAGGCTGGGTCTGATAGAGCGATCGCCCATCCGCCAATAAAATTGCCGCCGAATTATTGGGCGTCGTCCATTGCTTATGGTTGACCGTGAACCAGCCTGGAATCGGTGCATCTAGGAGCTTCTTGCCTTCTTTGACACAGCGAACCTGCCCCTTCTCTAAAGCTTCCCGCGACCAGCCCTTGAAATTCTCATAGACCGGCATGAGCGGTGCGCTGGGTTCCATGATAATGATGTCTTCATCCACGCCGGGCGTACTCTCAGGGCGAATCTTGATGCCTGCATCCACATACTTGGCCCCGCTACCAATGGGCATATTCCAGATGCTGTTACAGGCAAAGGGCTGACGCAGCTTACTACGTTTGCCAGGTCCACAATCCGACGACTGAGCTACCAAAGTCTGGTTAGCACCAGCCTGCCCATTAGGAGGAGATTGAGCAGAAACAGACTGATCTAAATATTTCGTAGCCGAAGATTCTGCTGATGCTTGGCTGCTACCCGGTTGGGGCTGGCAAGCTTGGAGCACCAAGGCGCTGAGAAATAGGGATATTCCCAGTTTCCCTAGGGCTTGGAAGTTGAACTGCAAGGGTGACTGCGGCTTAGACATCAATTGACTTAAGTTCCTGTAAGAGAAAACAATAAAAGCGACCCATATAGTCCTAGCCTAAACAAGACCTAGGGAAACTGACCAAATTCGGTTCCAGCCTTTAAGAAATCTGCACAACGTACCGCTCTGTGATGAAGACCGATGTCAATCTCCCCATTCCGTCAACCCTAGTTCCAGGCTATTTGGTGTGAGGCTATTTAGGAAGTGGCCGCCTGCCATTGAGTGATGAAGTGATGAGAAAGTTGCGTAGCCAATCGTCGTGATATCGAAAACTATTGAGCTGCTCAAAGGGACAGAGGAAGCCATTTTTCTGCTGAGTCTTGCGACAGAACGGGTGGAAATTCCACAGCACCGCCATGGCGCGTCCGGCTTGGAGTGCTGCCTCCCAAGAGCCATGGAAATACTGCATCGAGAACAGGGGGCAATATCTCTGGAGCAGCTTTCTCTATTCTATCGGGCCTAAGGACAGCCAAAACTCATCCAAACCCATAGCATCTAGCTCATCAACCCACCTGAGATTCTCAACGTGACAAAGTTCGTCAAACCGAGGGTGGCATCCAGATGGCATGGCGATCGCGCCCTCTTTCCTTCGCCTCATACAACGCCCGATCCGCCCCCTCAACCAATGCCTCACAACTTCCTCCAGCCACAGGCACCAGCGTCGCAATGCCAATGCTAATCGTCACATAAGAATCCACCTTCGACGTCGCATGGGGAATTTGAAAACCCGCCAACCGCTTACGAATTAAATTCGCCAATTTCACCGCATTATCACTATCAATATTTGGCAAAATAATCCCAAACTCCTCCCCCCCATACCGAGCCACCATCTCCCCCACTCGCTGGACACTGCCCTTCAACGCCTGAGCCACCGCCCGCAAACAATCGTCCCCTGCTTGATGTCCATAGGTGTCGTTGTACTGCTTAAAAAAATCTACATCGCACATCAGCAAAGATAGAGGCTGCGGATTACGCACCGCCCGACGCCATTCCTCATCCAAGGTCTGATCAAAATAACGACGATTGGCAATCTGCGTCAAACCATCTAAATGCACCAATCGATTCAATTCTGCCGTACGCGCCTCAACCTTCCCTTCCAACTCAACATGAATCAAACGGAATCGTCCAATCACCAAACTCAGGCCAAGAATAGCCAACACCGTTATGATAATCAGCATTGCGTAAATATTACGCAGCCCTTGCTGAGCAATCAGCAGAATACTGTCCAGGGGTTGAGTAATGGCTATCACCCCTCGTACATCTCCCACTTGCCAATCTGTTTTGGGACTGGCGGGCAGAGTATTGTGGCATTCCACACAACTCGGCTTCATTCGCACCGCTTCTGCATAGCGAAACGCAATACGATCGCCGACCTTTTCCTTTCGATGAAACGAAGCTAATGGATTCTTGCGAAGATAGGCCAAGGCTTCCTGCTCAAACGCATCCTGCGGCCCCCCTGTGTCAGCACGATTAGGGAACGGGTAATCACTATAAAGTTTCACAAGAGAGCCTTGATTGCGATCGCTCAACTGCTCACCCAACTCAATCGAAAAAGTTGCAGGATTAGGAATTCCCCCAGGAACTCCATGATATGCAGGACTAATTGTCACCCCTTCTACAGCCATCAACTTTTGAGCAACATTCTCGCTATAGAATACCCGAGTTTGATTGAGGGTATTCGCTGTAACGCTTGCATACTGATGAGCCTGAGACTCCACCAGTTGAACAGACAAGTTATAGCTACCCGCCAAGCCAATCCCTAACCCCAAGCAAAGTAAGGTCACCAGAATGAGCACGATATGTTGGCAGAGGAATTGATAGCCCCGCTGGTACATCCGAGACAGCCTGGGCATTCAAGGTTCTCCAAGACTTCAAAACTGAGCTGAACTCAACGACCTTTTCCAACAAGCCACCACAGCCTAGATCAAGAAGACTGTCGATCATCGCATCGTCCCTATATCACTCCTATTCTGCGTTTTTTGACAATCAAAAGCTGCGGTGTTTATGCCATTGTTTAATTCACTTTTTTCGTTCAAATCACTGAGACTAAAATCGTAGGAATACGGTAAGCAAAGACTTAACTTAAGCCAGTCACCGGCAAGTCAACCGGATGTGCGACCACAAACTGATAGCTAACCACCTGCTGTTCTCCGGCCCCCAAGCTCAGTTGCCAATCCAACAGACCCAGTTCACCAACCTCAATTTTCGGCGTTACCTGGCTCAAGCGCACTTTGATTTTCTCGGTTTTACTCACCGGCAACTGCTCACTCAGCTTCAGCTCTACCGTCTCTTCTAGCAAATTTATCAGCTTCACTCGGTAGCCATAGGTCACTAGCCGCTGCCCACCAATCAGCTTCTTACTCACCTGGCGTTCCGTTAACTCTCGCTCAATTTGAATGCCCTCGTCAATGCCCAAGTCCAAGCGAAACTCCTGACCCGGTGCCGTATTTTGCAACTGCGTCTTACCTACGAACATGCCATCACGAAAGATATTGGCTTTTCCAGGCAAGAGCGTGACGCCGTCGCTGGGGTTCTGTATCGTGGCTTGGAGATAGGCAAAACTGACCTGCTTGGGCATGGCAATATGCTGCCACTGGGCGGGGTGATTATCCCGCACCAACATCACCTTATGGGGATTGCCATCGGAGGGAATATCGCTGTCCCCGCCTACGGCAAAGGTCACGACCGCACCCGACTGGCTAGCAGATGCTGTCACAACTTCTGCAGGTTTGGGTGCGGTAGCAGGAGCAGGTCGTGCAGCAGACAGGACTGCCCCCGCCAGCATTTCTTCTTCTAGCTCATCAGAACTTAAATCACCATAGGCTTCTCCCCGAGGCGCACTCTGCTTCCGCATCGTCATGGGTCGGGTGGGAGTGGGTAAAGGCCGTCGCTCATCCACATACCAGGGCTTGAGCTTAGGGGGCAATGAGCCCAGACTGGGCTTTGCTGTCGAGAGCGTCAACGCCACTCCGCTCCAATCTTCACCTGTGGTTTGCTGAACTTCGGCGAGGTAGTCCAGGGTAAGCGATCGCGCCTCTGTCACCACATCCAAGTCATAAATCGGTTTCCAACTGGCGTTATTGATCATGTAAGACAGCGTCAACTCAAAGCTGCCACTCCCACTGGGCGCGATCGCCACCACCACACGCTGACTTTCTCTGGGTCGAATGACTTTAAGCTGTTTGACTTGTTGTTCAACCGCCTTAATCTTCTGCTCCAGCTCCTTTTGTTCGGCATCCAGAGCCAAGATTTCCGCCGCTTGGTTGCTATAGCGCTGCCCCATAAAAGTCATCAGCGCTGCCGTCTCTTCAGTCGAAATTTGCTGGCGAGACAGGCTGCGAGACAGCGGTTTAACCAAGCCTTCACTGAGTTGTTGCACAAAGCCTTGGTTGAGCAGAGTAGCCTTGCGGCGATCGCCCACCCCCCGCTTCTCCTGCTGCAAAGCATCAAGTTGCTGCTCCAGCTCGGCCAACTGTGGCGACAATGCCTCAGTGAAAAATTGACGCTCCGATCTCACCCCCAAAATCCGAACCGCAACCTCTCCCTGGCCCTTCACCCGTAAAGACTCCGTTTGCAAGCTCGCAGGCAAATCACCAATCACCAATTCCTGCTCTTGCCCACCCAGCTCAACCTTGCCGTTACGCTGAATACGAGCCTGGTTACTGTAAACCGTGACCTGATTAATCTGGCTATCTAATAGCGAGGCGAAGGAGGTTTCAGAAGAGGTCATGGCTGGGGGCGTGTCACAAACGTCTCCAGCTTAACGGTGCATCTGGAAAACCGGTCGTCCAGAACTGGGCTATTACAGACCACAACAGGCCGTTCTACAGTCCAAACAGGCTGCGGTGCTGCCAACATTTTCTCTATGGTTTCCCCCCTGGGCACAGCGCAAAACACCGCTGCTGCACTCAGCTATTGCAGAAACAAGTTAAGTCAGGATGTATTGCTCCTCTTCAGCAGCAACGTGTTCACATCAATGGATCCCCCCACCGAAAGTGGACGGGGATCGCAAGATGAGTCTGCTCCAAAAGCTGCGGTTTAGCTTGCAGAGTTATTGTTTTCCGCCGCAACAAGCAGCGGGGAATCAGACCTAAACAAGACTGAAAATGGCTGGTCCAAGGTCAAAAAGTTCTTACGCGCGCAGGAGGCTCGCACCTATGAAGCCCTTGACCTCACTATTACTAAGGCCCTCGACGCGATAGCACCAGAAGATTGTATTAGCTGGTTTCCCTATGGCTGCTACGATAAGCCATCCAACTGAGAAATACGATAACTGTAGCTATTTCTGCCTTTGGACAGCAGATTAATCAAGACCCTTTAGCCGAATGGCACTGACCTAAGAGCAGATGAATCTCTGTATTGCTCTTGATAACTGACTTTGAGCCATCATGCATCTGTAAACTATGCCCATGAAAGCCGCTGAAGCATGTCCCGCAAAGCGTTAAACCTTGTCTAGGGAGAACCTCAGCACCGTTCTAGCTATGCTTTGAAAGGCTTGCTCAGTAAGGGGTGTCGCTTATGTCAATGCCATTCCCTTTAGCCGTTGGCGATCGCCTTTGGGTCACGTCTCATCTCAATGAAAATGTTGAAAAACGATGACTTTCTGTCTCTCTAAAGACAAAACCAAGGTTACCTTATTTCTCAACCAGGGTAAGCGCAAGAAGCAATAAGGAGCTCGTTATTGAGAAAGATGCTCGAAAAATCTCAACAACAGGGGCTTATTGAGACCTTGCTCTTACGAAAGAATGAGGGTTTCAGCTCTGAGCTGAGAATCTCTAGTCCGATTCACACTTTTGGCACTTTTTCTTGTGCTTACCCTGATTTCTCAACTAGTTTGACTTTATTGAAATTTACAGTCCAAAAGAACTACAAAACTGGACCAAAGAAAAAGAAACTGGCAAATCTCAACGAAGGTACAGAGGTAAGTGTCTATTTTGATTTTAAAAGTGCCAGAATGCCTGCCAGTCAAGCATTCTGGTTTTCAAGTTGAGGAACTATGTGACCAATTTTGGTTTTGAAATCAATTTCAAAAAGTTGTTCAAATTTCTTTGAAGAGCTCGTGAATAAAAGGATTCAGCCCATTTATAGATTTTTCACAGGCCAAATAGCTCTTGATTTTGTCCAAAAAACCTAAAAATGCTTGAAACTGTTTAGCACCAAGGTATTGGGCTATTAAAGGACGAAAAATAGCAATGATTCAAAAAGCCGTCAATCCCTTTGACATCAATGATTTTGGCCTATTCGTGAAACAAAAATAGACAGCTACATTTAGATGACCGACTGACGATAGATTGCTCGATCACTCAACCATCAATTACCTTGCCATCGCGAAACCAAATAACCCGCTCCGATCGGGCTCCCACATCCTCCTCATGGGTCACCACCACAATGGTCATGCCGCTGCGGTGCAGGTCATCAAAAATATTCAAGACTTCCTTCGTCGTTTGAGAGTCCAAGGCTCCAGTCGGTTCATCCGCCAGGAGCAGCACGGGCCGATTGACGATCGCCCTGGCAATGGCAACCCGTTGTTGCTGACCCCCGGAGAGTTGGTTCGGTTTATTGTTCAGTCGGTCTGCTAGGCCCACTTTGGTTAGCGCTTCCACGGCGCGATCGCGGCGCTCCTGTTTCTCCAGCCCGGCATAGAGCATCGGCAGAATCACATTCTCCAGCGCTGTTAATTGCGGCAGCAGATGAAACTGCTGAAACACAAAGCCCAAGTTGCGATTGCGAATATGGGCCAGGGCATCGTCATCCAGGGTCGCCACGTCCTGACCATCCAGGTAATAGCGCCCGCTGGTGGGTCGGTCCAGACAACCAATCACATTCATTGCCGTGGACTTGCCCGAGCCCGAGGCTCCCATGATCGCGGAATAGCTGCCCGCCTCCACAGTCAGGTCCACCCCCGCTAAGGCATGGACGGTGGTATCGCCGCTGCCGTAGGATTTCGTGACGTTTTCTAAACGGACGGTGGTCGTTCCAGACAAGGGAGAAGTCGCTTGACTGGATTGGCGAGTGGGAACTGAAGGAGCCATATCTGAAAGGGGAAAGGAGACCTCGTGGGCCTATGCGAACAAAATGCCGAGGAGTTTCGTCTAGGGACGCAGCAATCCTAGTTTCCAAAACCCATGTTCCCAAAATGGTAGTCGGTTTACCCAACTTTTGGGCGGCGGCTCCCCCACAGACAGCCTGGGGACCTGCCATTAGACTGGGATTGAGTCGAGAATAAGGGCGATCGCTTTTAGGTTTATTGCCTAGGGTGAAGACGACTTATCCGTTCTAGACTCCACTGCACTTTGGGTAACACCATGAGCCAAAACAAGAATTCTCAGGGCCTAAAACTGGCATTTGCTGGGGTCGTCGCTGCGGCGGTGGCGGCGGGGAGCGGCATTGCCTGGTGGGGCAGTCAGACTCCCGAGGCTGCCATTCAGCTACCGGTGGAGTCCCCGGTTGAACAGCCCATAGAGGTGGAAATCGATGCGCCAACTGCTAGCCAGTCAGATGCCGTTGAGCCCGATCGTTCAGAGACTTCTGACTCTCCTGAGGTGGCTGACGGAAGCAACGACACCACTAATTCCGTTGCCGCTCGCCCCGACAGCAGCGCTGCCTCTGAACGCTCCGGTCCTTCAGTGTTCTGGATTGGTACTGACGATAACGAGGTTCAGTACAATGCCCAGCGTGTAGCCGTAGCTCCCAACTCCGGGGCTGAGGCTCAACTTCGCACTGCTATGGGAGAGCTGCTAGCTGGGACTGAAGCCACGGCCATTCCCCCGGGTACTGAGCTATTGGGGGCTGAGGTGAAGGGCGATAATGTCTATGTGGACCTGTCCAGCCAGTTCACTGAAGGTGGGGGAAGCGCTGCCATGGCGGCCCGCTTGGGTCAGGTGATCTATACCGCTACGGCGGTGGAGCCCGAAGCACAGGTTTGGATTTCTGTAGAAGGTGAGCCGCTGACGGAACTTGGCGGCGAAGGCTTGCTGATTAACCAGCCCTTGAATGTGGCGACGTTTGAGGAAGAGTTCAACTTCTAGGCCCTGACTAGGGACTCTGCTGTAGCAGTTCAACAAAAAAGAGGCGCAATCCCAGCATTTGGGATTGCGCCTCTTGTCGTTAGATTTCGCTGTTGCTAGAAGTCTTGAAGCTCTACAGCTTTACAGAGGTGACTTCAGCTGGCTCCAGGCTGGGCGCATCCTTAGGAAGAACTGCGATCGCAGCTTTAGCCTTCGCTTTCACCAAGCTAGCGCTAAAGGCCGGGCTGTTCTCCACAGAATCAATGGCCAAGGTAAAGACGGGGTTGGAAGCAACACCCACCAGCGTTGTTGCCACAACGGAGATGACCAAGCCCACCTGCAAGGGCCTGAGACCAGGAGCATCCCAGCTCACCTTGGGGTAGTTCTTCACCGCATCGGACATTTCCTGGGGCTCGCGCACCACCATCATCTTGACCACGCGAATGTAGTAATAGATAGAGATTACGCTGGTGACCAAGCCCACGAGAACCAAGGGATACAAACCGGCCTGCCAGCCAGACCAGAACAGGTAAATCTTGCCAAAGAAACCAGCCAAGGGCGGAATCCCACCCAGGGATAACAGGCAAAGGCTGAGACACAGGGTAATCAAGGGATCCTTGTGATACAGGCCGGAGTACTCGCTGATCTGGTCCGTGCCAGTGCGCAGGGAGAAGAGGATGACACAGGCAAAGCCACCCAGGTTCATGAACAGGTAAACCAGCAGATAGAAAATCATACTGGCGTAGCCCGTCTCAGTTCCAGCGATGAGGCCAATCATGACAAAGCCAGCCTGGCCAATGGAGGAATAGGCCAAAAGACGCTTCATGCTGGTCTGGGCCAGGGCCACCAGGTTGCCCAGGATCATGCTGAGCATGGCCAGGGCAGTGAAGACAAAGTGCCACTCATCGGCCAGCAGCGGGAAGACCACGACAAGCAAACGAAGTGCCAGGGCAAAACCTGCGGTCTTGGAGCCGACGGAGAGGAAGGCCACCACAGGCGTGGGAGAGCCTTCGTAAACGTCCGGGGTCCACTGGTGGAAAGGTACAGCGGAGATTTTGAAGGCGACGCCCGCGATAACAAAAACCAGGGCCATGATCAGGCCGAGGGATTGACCGCCTGCGGTGAGATGGTCTGCGATCGCCCCAAGCTGAGTTTCTCCACCGGACAATCCATACAGCAGCGACACGCCGTACAGAAACAACGCTGAGCTAGACGCACCAATCAACAAATACTTCAGTGCCGCTTCGTTGGAGCGAGAGTCCCGCTTCATGTAGCCCGTCAGCAAGTAAGACGAAATACTCAACGTCTCCAAGGCCACGAAGATCATCACCAGCTCATTGGCCCCGCAGAGGAACATGCCTCCCAAGGTTGCGGTGAGCAGAATCGTGATGAACTCCCCTAGGGATGTTCCAGACCGCTCTACGTAGCGAATCGACATCAAAATGGTGAAAGCCGCCGACAACACCACAATGGCTCGAAAGACGACGCTCAGGGGATCACCGTTGAAGCTCCCCAGGAATGCCACCGGGGTCGCGATGTCCCACTGGAGGCACAGGGCTGCTAAAGAAGCACTGAGACCACCAATGGCGATGTAAGGCGTAATCGCATTGGCAGCTCGACCGCGGATGATATCCACGACCAGCACGGTGAGCAATGTCAGAATCACAATGCCTTCCGGCAAAATGACCCCCACATTAAGCTGCGAGGCTAAAGTTGCAACATCCATGGAGACGTTTAGAAGTTGAGGTGGGAAAACGGGGCAATGGCTAGGGCTGAGTTAAAACTAGACCCATAGCTCCCCTTGGATGCGAAGAAATCCTAAGCTGTCCAACCTGAATTTTACCGTCTCATCTCAATGTTGCTCAAAATCCCTGCCCAGAGATTCCCAGAGCTCGATGGGGGAGTCGCCATTTTCCATCTTGGTCAGGCTGGTTATATATAGTGATAGCCGCACTTGTCTCACCCCAATTGTCCGTTCACCTTGGAGAGGTGTTGGCCAATAGCAGCAACTGCCTCAGCGTTATGCCTGGGGGAGGAGCCAGGGTTCCTAATCATTGCGATATCCGGCGATCGCCCCATCAATCCAGCGATGTGAGCGGTGCGTTTCGCAATTCGACTAAAGCTAAAGAGATTAAGTTTTTCTGTTTACCCTTTAGTTATCTTGGGAATCTTGCTCTAAGGTGCAATTAAGACTGCTTTTCACGCTTTTTGATTGCGATTGGTTCGCTCCACAACTTGTGCGAACCTCACTCAATCTATTGGCAGGCAGGCTTCTCAGCAAATTTTTGACGAAGTAAGATTAGGACCTATGCCCAAGCTGGTCATTGTTGAATCCCCCACCAAAGCCCGCACGATTCGTAACTATTTGTCTTCCGATTATCGGGTTGAGGCATCGATGGGACATGTGCGGGATTTGCCCCAATCGGCCAGCGATATTCCTGCCGATATCAAGGCAAACCATAAGACTTGGGCATCCCTGGGCGTCAATGTAGAGGATGCATTTCAGCCGCTCTATATCGTTCCGAAGGACAAGAAAAAGATTGTCCGCGAACTCAAAGCTGCGCTGAAAGATGCCGACGAACTCCTACTCGCGACTGACGAAGACCGCGAAGGAGAGAGCATTAGCTGGCACCTGCTTCAGCTACTGAAGCCCAAGGTGCCCACCAAGCGCATGGTTTTCCACGAGATCACCGAAGAGGCGATCCAAGAATCCCTCAACAACTGCCGCGACATCAACGAGGAACTGGTCCACGCCCAGGAAACCCGCCGCATCCTGGATCGACTCGTGGGTTATACCCTGTCGCCCTTGCTCTGGAAGAAAGTGGCGCGGGGCCTATCCGCTGGTCGTGTGCAGTCCGTTGCAGTGCGCCTGTTGGTGCGTCGCGAGCGAGAACGTCGGGCTTTCCGGAAAGGTTCCTATTGGGATCTCAAGGCCATGATTGCCATGGCAGGCCATGAGAAGAATCCTTTTGGTGCCAAGCTGACCACCTTGGCTGGAACCAAGGTTGCTACGGGGGCTGACTTTGACGAGAACACCGGCAAGATCACCGCTGGCCGCAACGTCACCCTACTGAGCGAAACCGAAGCAAGAGCCTTACAAGATCGCTTGGCGGGTAAGCCCTGGACTGTAGCCAAGCTAGAAGAGAAACCCAGCACCCGCAAGCCTTCAGCTCCCTTTACCACTTCGACCCTCCAGCAGGAAGCAAACCGTAAGCTGCGCCTGTCGGCAAGGGACACCATGCGAGTGGCCCAGGGGTTGTATGAGCGTGGCTATATCACTTATATGCGTACTGACTCAGTGCATTTGTCCCAGCAGGCGATCGCCGCTGCAAGAGACTGCGTTGAGCAAAAATACGGCGCAGACTACCTCAGCCCCCAGCCCCGTCAGTTCAAGACCAAAAGCAAGAACGCCCAAGAGGCCCACGAGGCAATCCGCCCCGCAGGCAGCACCTTCCGCACTCCCCAGGAAACGGGACTCAACGGACAGGATCTATCCCTCTATGACTTGATCTGGAAGCGCACCGTCGCCACCCAAATGGCCGATGCCCGCCAGACCCTAATCAGCGTCAAGCTAGAGGTCGAAGATGCTATTTTCCGCTCCAGCGGCAAGCGCATTGACTTTGCCGGCTTCTTCCGGGCCTATGTGGAGGGTACCGATGATCCCGATGCAGCTTTGGAAGACAAAGAAGTGCTGTTGCCCCCACTCAAGGAAGGCAGCAAACTCAAGTGCGACGAGCTAGATGCTGTGGGGCACGAAACCCAGCCCCCCGCTCGCTTCACAGAAGCCTCTCTCGTAAAAGCCCTGGAGAGCGAAAGCATTGGTCGACCCAGTACCTATGCCAGCATCATCAGCACAATCATCGATCGCAAATATGCCACTCGTATGGGCAATGCCATGGCCCCCACCTTCACCGCTTTTGCCGTGGTGGGCTTGCTGGAAAATCATTTCCCTGAGCTAGTGGATACCAGCTTCACCGCTCGCATGGAGCAAACCCTCGATGACATTTCCATGGGCGAGCAGGAATGGTTGCCTTACCTAGAAAAGTTCTATGGCGGCGTGGAAGGTCTAGCCCAGCAGGTCAAAGATCGGGAGGATCAAATTGATTCCACCGAAGCCCGCACCATTGATCTTGATGACCTGTCGGCGAAAGTTCGCATCGGCAAGTTTGGTGCCTATCTAGAGGCTGACAAGCCCACCGAGGAGGGCGAGGAGCCTTCAACGGTCAAAGCTTCCATTCCCCTAGATGTGACCCCAGCGGATCTGAATGATGAGCAGGTGGAAGTTCTACTGCGTCAGAAGTTGGAAGGCCCCAAGCAGCTTGGTGTTCACCCCGACCATGACCTGCCGATCTTCATCCTCACCGGCAGCTACGGTCCCTATGTCCAGCTCGGCACCCAAGAAGAGGACAGCAAGAAAAAGCCCAAGCGCTCGTCCTTGCCCAAGGGCGTGGGCATGGATGACGTCACGCTTGAGATGGCAATAGGCTTGCTCAACCTGCCTCGCCTCTTGGGTGAGCACCCTGAAACAGGCAATAAAGTCCAAGTTAGTCTCGGTCGCTTTGGCCCCTACATCGTCCATAAAAAAGGCGGCGAAGAAGGCAAAGATGACTATCGCTCTCTCAAACCAAAGGAAGGCGATGACGTTCTCACGGTGACTATGGATCGGGCCATGGAGTTGTTAGCCCAGCCCAAGCGAGGTCGCGGCAAGAAAGCGGCGAAGAAGGCCCTGCGGGAATTGGGCAACCACCCCGTAGATGAACAGCCCATCAACATCTATGACGGTCCCTACGGCGCTTACCTCAAGCACAATAAGACTAATGTCTCCGTGCCAGAGGATGAGAAGGTTGAGGAGATCACCTTGGAAAAGGCAATTTACTTAATCGATGAAAAGGCCGGTGGTCCGCCGAAGAAAAAGAAGGCTGCGGCTAAGAAAAAGACAGCTGCGAAAAAGACCACTGCCAAGAAGACCACGACCAAGAAAACCACAACCAAGACTGCTGCGGCTAAGAAGTCTACGGCTGCGAAGAAAACGACAGCGAAGAAGACCACGACTAAAAAGACAACAGCCAAGAAAGCGGCTGAGCCAGAAACGGCGACCGCTGATGCGGATAGCTAGCTAGTACGCGGTGGCGTAAATCTTTCCCTGAATCCTCACCGTGTAGGCTGTCTGTACAAACCGATGGTTGGGATATTGAAGCCAAGCAATACTAGTCGCTTGGCTAGGGATTTGGGTCATGATCCACAAGTCGTGCTGGCTTGAATCATGTCAAGCCTGAAGAACGGTGTCAGGGGAATTGCAAGTGCTTCATTCCCTGAAACCTGCTCAATAACCTGACAAGAGCCCGAAGTCAGGTTATTGAGCAAAACGCGAGTTTGAGGTATTCAGGCTTTATACTTTTTTAAGATTATATTCGTAGAATGAATAGAAGCGCCACCTCTGACCGGAGGATGCGATGAGTCCCACGCTGATTCAAAGGATCTGGAATGTAGTGAATCAGTCTGCGACTGAACCGCTGCTCAGCTTAAATGATACAGATCTTGCTCAGTATTTAGCTGAGCACCTAAGGAGTATCTACTCGCTAAATCACGAAGAATTATTGCTGGCAAAGCAGTATATTGGGCAGAACGCCTGTTTAATTCGAGACTATTCGATGCAAGGATAATCTGGACTGATAGAGCTACTTAGTGAGTCCATAACCACTACTATTAGTGTTAGTCGTGTTTCTTGCAACCATAGATATAGTGCTTGAACTCATTTTATTGGGCACTGCGTATTCTGGGCTGGAATGTCTCCTAGAATACTACGTTCACCATGAACAATTCTATGATGAACCCATAGGATTTCTTGTTCTCAGTCACTAGAGTAGGCTACTTTGTGGAAGGTGAAAGTTCAGCGTTTCACCTGATAAATGCTGCTGGCCAGCCTTTTAGCTATTCATACATTTTTGATTCTACTCTCTGTAGACACACCATTGTCAGCCCAAAACCACATTGCTGTCTTGGGCTCCACCATTATCCAGCTAATGGGTGGCTCGATATGATGTCTCTATCAAAGAGCATCAGCTTGTTTTAAGGCTCACTTAGAGCAAGTCCTGATCTGTCTTCTCGTCCTTATCCTACGCCTCTGTTTCAGCATGAGTCTCACAATAGTCTAACTCTTTTTAGTCCATAAACTTGGGCTAAAAATTCAGACTATTTCTATCACTCAGGGTTCGCAAGCAATCAAGTATTGAGCAGGATGCAGCTACTAAAATGAATGATTCTGTTTTATTTCGTGATGACTTCGAGGAAGTCTCTCGCGTTTCTTCGGCCAATTGGCGTCTGCCGGATCCTTCCCCACCAGAGGCCACATTCTTAGGGCGTACTCAATTTCGCCTTGGTACTTTCCGCGAAACATTACCTCAGTTACAAGATGATCTTCCCGAAGTCGTCGATGGAGTGGCCCGCTTACGGTTAGATACCTTAAATCCAATTCTCTTAGACCCACCTGAAAATCCAATTTCAATCAATCCAGGTCTTATACAACCTTCTTTTTTCGGCACTGACCTCATCATCAATCAAGATTTTGAACTAGACAGTGGCTTAGCCTTTGAAGCAAGGGTTCGTATCGATGCTCCCACGACAGATGAAGAGACTGGTGAGACTACGATACAAAGAGGCTTGGTTGCATCTCTATTCTCCTTCTTCGATGAAGGCATTGAGAATGATGCGATTCCACGAGATCAGAACATTGATGAGATTGATTTTGAGTTCTTGAGCAATGACATCAATAATGCAGAAGCTGGAACTAGTCTTCCTCAAGTTCTAACTAATGTATTCAACGAAGAGCCTTTAGGAGCTGGCAACGGAGAAACTCTTCTGGTTGAAGGGCTAAACTTCACAGAGTTTAATACGTTTCGAATTGAATGGCGTCCAGATAGTGTTCAATGGTTAGTGAATGACACAGTCATTCTAAACAGAACAGATATTGTCCCAGATGAAGCCCAGACGATTCGTCTTAACTTTTGGGCACCAGGCGAGGCCTTTACCCAGGCTTTTGATTCTTCGCTCGTCCCTGTAACCCGGCAAGTGGGAGATACCAACGAAAGCCTTTTAGCTCGAAATCAAACTTTTTTTTACGAAGTAGATTTTGTGCAAGTCGAGCAACTGAGCCCATTACCTGTGGTACTCAATGTTGACACAACGGAAGATCAAAATGATGGCTCTAGTGAGAATGGCCTTTCTCTGCGGGATGCCATTCTCATGGTCAATGCAAACCCTGAGCAAGACTACATTATCCAACTGACAACGGGAGAAACCTATTCTCTCACTTTGGCAGGAAGAGGCGACAATGACTCTCAAACGGGTGATTTAGATATCACTTCCAGTGGGCATATCACCATTCAATCCACCGGAACGGAACAAGCCACCATTCAAGCTAACTTCGAAACCGCTGAAAGCGATCGGGTATTTCATCTCCTGCCTGGTGCAAACCTCACCTTAGAAAACCTGCGTATCACAGGAGGAGCCACCAATGAAAATAGAGGGGGTGGCATTTTGAATGCAGGTGGCACGTTAACTCTGAATGGTAGCGAGGTCAGTGGAAATTCTGCCTCTGGCTCCTTTGGCAGTTTTGGAGGTGGCATTTTCAACAATGGGCTGCTCACCCTGGAAAATACGCTCATCAGCAACAACAGTGCAAATATGGGGGGTGGCATCTTTGTCGAGAATAGCTTCTTCCAACCCCAAGGTCCCTCCCGCGCTGTATTGAACAACAGCACGGTCAGAAATAACACTGCCCAAGAAGGGGGAGGCTTATTCAACAGCATCTCCGAACTCGTGATTACAAATAGCACCATCCACGATAATGAAGCAAATTCGGGGGGCGGAATTAGTAATCGAGGCACGTTAACCGTAAGCAATAGTACGCTCAGTGGTAACCGTGCAATGAGTTCTGGGGGAGGTCTCTTTAACGCTTTTCCTCGTTCGGCACAGACGGTGCAAATTCATAACAGCACTATCACAAACAATACATCAGATGCTGATAGTAATGGCACAGGTAATGGTGGTGGTATTTTCAGAGGAACAGGCACTGTTGAAGTTGAAAACACCATCATTGCTGGAAACTTTGATAGTGAGAATAATCAAGGTCCAGGACTGATTCACGAGGATATTTCAGGGGAGGTTATAGGCGATCAATTTAACCTTGTTGGTAGTTTAGAAGGAGCAAGTGGCAGCATTGGCAGCGGCAGTGACATTGTGAACTCTGCACCTCGGCTAACCCCCCTTCAAGATAATGATGGACCCACCTTAACTCATGGGCTGTTAGGGGATAGCCCTGCACTAGATGGTGGGGATCCAGACTTTGAATCTCCTCCAGAGTATGATCAGCGGGGTCCAGACTTTGCCCGTGTTATCGATGGTAACCAGGATGGGATTGCGGTAATTGATATTGGTGCTTTTGAGCGTCAGAGTATCAACCTTATCGATGGAGATGAGCAGAGTAATGAACTTATTGGCACTCCACAACGAGATTTGATCAACGGTCTCGATGGCAGTGATGTTCTCCTAGGCCGAGCCAATAATGATGAACTTAACGGTGGTGATGGCCGTGATCTTCTAGTTGGAGGTACTGGAGATGATCTGCTAGATGGTGGTCTGGGGCGTGATGCATTATTTGGGGGAGATGGATCTGATCAGTTCATTTTGCGCGCCGGTGAGGGAGATGACATTATCTTTGACTACCAAGATGGCATTGATCAGTTCTTACTTTCTAGCTTGACCTTTGGTCAAATCGCAATCAGTTCAGCAGCATTCGATCAGGACACACTGATTTCTATTCAGGCCTCTGGGGAAATCCTAGTCCGATTGCTGGGAGTAAGCACAGATAGCTTAGACGCAACTGACTTTCTAGTCCTCTAGGCAGTTCACTTCTGGAGGATATCGAAATTCTCCACAATTCAATATCTTGATCTTGCCCGGCACAGATACCGCATCCACAGCATAGATGCGGTATCTCACTCTTAAATCTCACTAGAATATTTCGACTTCTCCGACCTTCCCCTATAGGCGTGAGTAGAGCCATAGCATACAGCCATTTTGGCCTTCGTATAGAAGTGGAAATATTTTGATCGATAAGCCTGAAAGCCTTGCTGCATAAGGGTTTTTGAGACGATTCTAAATACTCATTTCTATCCCATTGTCACTGCGGCCAAAGGCTGAAAGTACTGAAAACTTGTTAGTCCTTGACTGAAAATTACCACTAGCGACCAAAAATTCTCCGCCGCTATACGAAGACCATCACCTGTAAATATTGGCTGTAGCGTTCGGTGCGTTTCGCCTTATGGCGTTACCCCAAAAACAGAAACAGAAATCAGCAGCTTCGATTCCGAAGAGGAAATCATTGTAAGCGGATGCACAAAATTAATTACCGCTTCTTAGACCTCAAAAGCCCACTGGGGTTGAACAAGGTACGTAAATGATTTTGCATAAGCGCTTACTGGAGAGGGGGTGCCCTGAGTTCCAAGCTGATAGCTAAGCCCAGCTCTGAGGCCCAGACCTTAGTCATGGTCTTCCACATTGTTGGTCTAAGTCTGGACGAGGGATGACCTGGTCCCTACCCCCTCCAAAGATTTAGAATAGTAGAGCATAAGTGGCTCTGAGCCAGCATCCTAGGGCGAAACGAAGAACTGAATAATAACAGCATTGGCTAAGTCAACAAAGAAGGCAGAGACCAGAGGCAAAATGATAAATGCCAGGGGAGCTGGACCATAGCGCCGAGCCACCGAAGACATA